>DATNBZ010000130.1:0-45084 GCA_035607285.1 Blastocatellia bacterium
CGTCTCGTTGCCTGGCCTTTGATCGTTCGCTATAATCGCGGCTCAAACAGGCGAACGGCAGTCTGCGTTGAAGTTGCTTCGAACTTTATGCTCACCTTTTGCACTTAACATCCGTGTCCGGAGGAAGTCAATGCCAAGTGCCTTTGTTGATGACGCGAAAGAAATCAAGGAAGACAATCCATTCGAGTCGATGATGCAGCGCTTCGATGAAGCCGCGGGCAGGCTCAACCTGGATCCGAACATTTACAAGATACTGCGATGGCCAAATCGAGAAATCACTCTGTACATACCGGTGATGATGGACGATGGGAACTACCAGGTATTCACCGGCTATCGGGTGCAGCATAACTTTGCTCGGGGTCCCGCGAAGGGTGGGCTTCGGTATTCGCCGGACGTTTCCTTGGATGAGGTGCGCGCATTGGCAGCGTGGATGACCTGGAAGTGCGCAGTAGTCAATATTCCATTTGGAGGCGCGAAGGGTGGAATCATCTGTGATCCGCGCGAGATGAGTCCGGTTGAACTCGAGCGCTTGACGAGGCGCTACACTGCGGAGCTTTTGGATTTCATTGGGCCTGAAAAAGACGTGCCCGCTCCGGATATGAACACTAACGAGCAGGTGATGGCGTGGATGATGGACACATATTCCATGCACGCGCGCCACACGGTGACGGCGGTTGTGACGGGCAAGCCCATCGAGATCGGCGGATCGCGCGGCAGAAAGGAAGCAACCGGGCGGGGTTTGCTCTTTGTCTGCAACGAGGCGTGCAAGAAGTTCGGTTTTAGAATCAACGAAACACGGGTTGTTGTTCAGGGGGCCGGCAATGTTGGCGGTACGGCTGCAATGTTGATGCATCAGGAGGGTTATAAGGTCATCGGCCTGGCTGATATCACCGGATCGCTTTTCAATCCTGGAGGACTCGACATACCGGGCGTGCTGGCCTATCTGAAAGAGCATAAAACCGTTGAAGGTTACACGGAAGCGGAACACATCAGCACGGCCGATCTGCTCGAGCTCGAGTGCGAAATACTCCTGCCGGCGGCCACCGAAAACCAGATCACCAAGCACAACGCAGATCGGATCAGGTGCAAGATTCTAGCGGAGGGCGCAAACGGCCCCACTACGGCGGACGCCGACGAAATCGTTTCGGCGAAAAACATCTTCGTGATCCCCGATATTCTGGCCAACGCGGGCGGCGTAACGGTCAGCTATTTTGAATGGGTACAGGATCGAATGGGCTTTTTTTGGAACGAGAACACGGTTAATACCAGATTGCATGAGATCATGGTGAGCAGTTTCCACGACGTCGTTGGCTTTGCGGACAAGTATCGTGTGAATACGCGACTTGCGGCATACATGCTGGCAATCGACAGGGTCGCCTACGACACACGGCTGCGAGGGATATACGCGTAGGCGAAAACGAGGGCGTGAAGGCCGAAAGCCGTATCCGGCGGCTATTTCTAAAGTGCGAATATTGTTGGGAAAAAGTAATTTTTATGTTGACCCCCAAGCTGTTTGCGAGTATAGATATACCTGTAATGGGCCGTGAAACTGCTGGTATGGACGGCTCGCAGTTCCAAGAATTCATGCCGCACCTTGCAGGAAGGTACGGGCTGGACGCATAAATAGAATTCGTAATCCCGCCCCCTTGTTTCTTAAGGGGAAGCAAAATCACCTCTCTCAGTTTGGAGGCGATCCTTAAACGAATTGCATTCCGTGGATGACAACTTCAGGAGGCAAAAAATGAAAGCGGCTAGAAAGATAGGCACGCTTGTAACGGTGCTTTTGGTCCTCGCGACATGTGTGTTCGCGCAGGAGCATCACAACGGCAGTCTTGCCGAGCAGCAAAAGGCGCCGACGGTGCTCGGCGGCACGGGATTGTTCAACACCTTCTCGACTCGCACGTTGTGCAAAGGTGAGTTCAATTTCGCGCTGTTTTGGAACAACTATTCGCGCGATCCCGGTGACCTGAGCATCAATCAAGTTCCATTTAACTTTACCATTGGTCTGACCAATCGTTGGGAGATATGGGTCGACTGGAATGTCTGGACCCAGACCAAGTCCAACCAGCCGTTCCTTCTGAGCGGATATCAACTGAGCGCGTCGCGGTCCTTTGGCAATCCGTTCGTGTTGCTTGGACCACCAGTTGGCGGACAGGACAAGGCTGCGGCATTCTTCCCTGGAACCGGCGCAACCGTTGGAGGACTTCTCCCGTCGCTGGGACGTTTCGGCACTCCAATCGGATTTCCATCCAGCGTTTTTTCACCGAAAGGCACCGGCAGCAATCAGCAGGTACGAGGGCTGGGTCCGGCGATCGCGATCAACACGCCGGGCTACTATCCTGAGATTCCCTTCTTCGGTGAGCTTGATTTCCAGGGCTTTGACGCGTCGGGCAACGCGGTGTTTGGACCCCGCAAAACCTCGAACGGATCGGGTGATGCCTACATTGGCACAAAGTTCAGCCTGATAGATCCAAATCATCACTGGTTCAGCATAGCGCTGGGCGGCTATCTGAAAATTCCCATCTCGACCAGCGATTCGGCGCGAGCGCGCGGACGCACGAGTGGCGAGTATGAGTTTGGGCCGATCTTGATGTTCGGCCAGGAGAGTGGCGGAAAGAGATTCAGACTCTACGAGAACATCGGGTACATTCACACAACTGACCCGAGCGAAGAGGATGTCAAGATTCTCGATCTGCCGGACAAACTCCTGTTGAACATCGGCATGTCGGTTGCAATCAACAAGCACGCCGAGTTCATCACCGAGTTGCTGCATACACAGTTTGTCGGCAACCGTACACCGAACATCGCGACTAACAGCCCGACCGATCTGAACATTGGCCTGCGGTTCTACTTCCATAACGGGGCCATCTCATTCGGTGGAGCCTACAGGCGCTTCCTCAGCAACGAAGACGACATCACGTTGCCGGTGTTTGTTTCCGGGACCAGCTTCATCAAGAAGCACGACATAACACCGAATTTCTTCGTCATCAATCCGTTGTTTAGCACGACGCCTCAGACGTTCGAGTCCAAAGGCGGAAATGGATTCGTTGCATACTTCTCCATTGGGAGTCGTAAGCATTGTCCGCCGCTGCCTGCGCCAACCTGTGTGCTGGCATCAAGCGCAACGTCTGTCAACAAAGGCGACCGCTTAACTCTGACGACAACACCGACCACACCTGGTTACGAAGCCGGCAAGGTCACGTATGAGTACAAGTGGCAGGTAACCGACGGCCAGGGTCGGCCGGTAACGGTCAGCGGAAGCGGAGCGGCGGTTGAAGTAGCTACGGGCTCTCTCGCTTGTGGCAACTACTCAGTAACCACAACCGTGACCGCAAGCGTTCCGGCGGTTGATTGCCCGAGCGACTGCGTAACCACCGGTCAAACTACTTGTACGACGAGTTTCGCCATAACCGAGCCGCCTTGTCCGACGGTGACTTGCGATATCCGAGCTTCGTCCTCGACGGTGGAACTGGGCCAGCGCGTAACGTTCAGCGCAACCGCAACGGGAGCCGATGGTCCGAGCTACACCTGGTCGACAAGTGGCGGAACGCTTTCATCAACCACTGGCTCAGAAGTCACGCTCGACACGACGGGTATGGCTGCAGGCTCGGTGACCGTCACGTTGAACGTAGGTACAACCAAGACACGCTGCGATCAGCCGTGTCCGGGTGGTAGCTGCTCGGCGACTGTATCGGTGACCCCGCCGCCTGAGGTAATCAAGCCGAAACCGATCTCGCCTTGCGGGCCGATCTTCTTCCCGTTCAATTCGGCGAGAATCAACAACGAGCATAAGGCTTGCCTCGATGAGATCGCGCTCAAGATGCAGCAAGACCCGCGGGCCGCGCTGGTCATCGACGGGCATCGCGATTCGTCCGAACGAGTTGGCATATCGCTCACTCGCGCCAACAACGCGCGTGACTACCTTGTCAACGAGAAGGGCGTCGACACCGCTCGAATAACAGTGCGCAACTTTGGCGACACTTGCCCGCACGACTCAGGCGATCCAAATCTCAACCGCAGAGTTGAGTTCTGGATTGTGCCCGCTGACGGCAACGCTTCTGACATCGACGCGATGAAGAAGTGCGCTTCGGGGGCCACACCTCAGGTCATCACTACCGAGGAGCCTGCGCAGTCGGTGGAGAAGAAGCGGCCAACACGACGCGTACCTCGACGACGCGCGAAGAAGCCAGGTGAGCCGGTTGGAATGATTCTTCAGCCGGAAACGCTCACTGCTTCGGCAAACCAATAGCTCCGGGAACCCTCTCGGAATGACCTGCGGGGCGATCTTCTGATCGCCCCGCTTTTTCTTTCCCGCAAGCCTTGTCGAGCCGGTTTACCAGCATCCCGCCCTTACCCGCACGGGGAATTGACGCCCCAAATCTTTGGTGTATAGTCGCGCATGCGCCACTCGTGTTGAAAGATTGACAATGCGATGTGGCGCATAAGCTTCTGCTTTTTGGACTCACCGATAAAGGCTTCCTGTGGCCGCGCGCTCAGGCTGCAAAGCCGCCAAGACCAGGCGGCTGCCGAAGTGAGAAAAGCGAATTAATACGCTCGCTCGTTCGAAAAAACCAGAGTAAGGGGATAGGAGCGCGACCGAGACTCGCTCGATACAGCCCGAAGACAACACTACTTGAGTCGCGTACTACCTGCGATACATGTCGCTGCGTGGTGTTACGAAGCCCCCCTAAATCGTGCACGTATGCTGCGAGAGGCAAAGATGCGAACACTTAAGACATGCGCGCTTGTTCTAACGCTGCTCCTCCTCGGCGGCTCAGTACTGGCGCAAGAGAATAGATTTGGCAACGTCGCGGAACAACAAAGGACATCGACCGTCCTCGGCGGCACGGGAATGTTTACTACATTCTCGACGCGCACGCTCTACAAGGGCGAGTTCAACTTCGCCGCGTTTTGGAATCGATACGACCGCGACCCCGGCGGGCTGCGCATAGATCAAGCGCCATTCAACTTCACCGTCGGACTGACAAACCGATGGGAGTTGTGGGTCGATTGGGTCACCTGGCAGAAGACCACCTCGGAAAATCCCCTGCTGCTGAGCGGCTATCAATATAATGCGGTTCGACAATTCGGCGATCCCGTTCAGATACTGGGCCCGCCCGTAGGAGGTCGCGGTAAATCAGCGGCGGTGTTTCCCGGAACCGGAGTGGACGGCGGCGGCATATTACCGGCGCTGGGACGTTTCGGAACTCCGGCCGGCCTAAACGGAGTAAGCACCATTTCGCCCGGCGGCTCTGGTGGTCCCCTTGTGTCCGGGCTCGGTCCGGCAATCGTCTCAAACCAGTCGAACTTCTTTAACGAGCTCCCATTCTTTGGTGTAGTTGACTTCCTCGGATTCGACGGACTGGGGCGGCCGGTGTTGGGAACTCGCGAATCGGCGAACGGCTCCGGAGATGTGTACATCGGGTCGAAGTACAACTTCATCGATGCGAATCGTCACTGGTTCAGCATGGCACTTGCGGGCTACGTCAAGATTCCAATCTCTCGAGACGACGGCGCGCGTGCGCGTGGCCGCACGAACGGTGAATACGAATACGGACCTACGTTGATTCTCGGGCAGGAGACGCCCGGTCACCGGCTGCGCTTCTATGAGAACATTGGCTACATTCACGTTGGCGATATCAAGTCGGGCGGCGTAAAAGTGCTCGATCTGCGCGACAAGCTTCTGGTGAGTGGCGGGGCTTCATTTGCGCTCAACAAGCACATGGAATTGCTCGCCGAGTTGGCAAGCACAGTCTATGTTGGGAGCGGGACCTCGAGTCTCGAGCAAATAAACCCGCTCGATCTGACCGTTGGCGCGCGTTTCTTTCTGAGAGACGGGTCTATCGCTTTTGGCGGTGGTTACCGCTACGCACTGAACGTTGCAAAGCGTCGAACGCTCTCGGTGCTGGAGTGCACACAGGTCGTCAAGCCTCCTCATGACGATGGCGGCAGCGTTCACACTACCGGCGTTCACAAAGATGGCGGATACTATCCACCGCCGCCACCGCCGCCTCCAAAGATCGAGTGCAAACCCAAAACAATGGAGTTCGGTGAGGGCGATCGCAACGGCTTTGTAGGTTTCTTCTCAATCGGGACGCGCAAGGGCTGCCCTCCACCACCCGTGCCAAGCTGCACGCTCGAAGAATCCGCCAGCGTGGTCAATCGAGGCGATCGTTTGACGCTGACGGTGAAGCCGTCTACTCCAGGTTACCCCGATTCAAAAGTAAGCTATCAATACCGTTGGGAAGTTAAGGATGCGCACGGGCGTTCGGTACCAGTGAATGGCAACGGGCCGATTGTCGAGTTGCCCACCGCTCAGCTAATCTGCGGAAGCTACTCAGCCAGCGTCACGGTCTCGGTTAGTGTCGAGAGCATCGACGATCATCCCTCCGGTTGCGTGTCGACAGGACAATCAACATGCGCCTCGACCTTTGAAGTAACCGAGCCGCCTTGCCCCGCAGTCACATGCAGCATCGTAGCGTCACACACATCAGTGTCTGAAGGTGACCGGGTTTCGCTGCGAGCCGTGATCACCGGCCCGGGGAGAACGACTTGCACTTGGACAACAACCGGCGGACGACTCTCCTCGACCACGGGAACTGAAGTCACATTAGACACGACCGGCATAACCGGTCCCGTCACCTGTCGAGCAATGGTGACCACCGACGCCAGGCGTTGCGATCAACCCTGCCCGGGCAGCAGTTGCGTCACAACGATTACAGTCCGGGAGATTCCGCCTCCTCCGCGACGCCCCGAGATCATCAGGCCTTGCGGGCCGATCTTCTTCCCGTTTAACTCGGCAAGGATCAACAACGAACATAAGGCATGCCTGGATCAGATCGCGCTCGCGCTGCAACAGGACCCGCGTGCCGCCGTAGTGATCGACGGGCATCGCGATTCATCCGAGCGCGTCGGTCTGTCGCTGAGTCGTGCAAATAACGCGCGCGACTATCTGGTCGCCGAGAGGGGCGTGGATTCGGCCAGGATCACGGTGCGCAACTTCGGCGATACCTGCCCGCAGGAAAAGGGCGAGGCTCAGCTTAATCGCCGGGTCGAGTTCTGGGTACTTCCGGAAGGCGCCACGCTTTCGGACGTCGACGCAGCCAAGCGATGCCGTCCCGGATCCACCCCTCGCGAAATAACGGACGAGCTGCCCGCTCAAGGAGAGCCGGCTCGTCCTTCTCGACCGAGAAGACCAGGAGAGCCTGTCGGAGAGACGACGGAACCCGCGACCGTCTACGGCCGCAATAGCTCAACAACGGTAAGCGCGCGAAGCGATCGCGCTCTGCCTCCAGCCAGCCTTGTGCGTTCGGTGAGCGCCCGCATGGTTGATGGAGCGCTTCGCGTTGCGATCGAGACGGATGGGAAAGCCGAGTTCAAGGACTTCACGCTGACCGGACCGTCGCGTATTGTAATCGATCTTGCCGGCGTTCGAAGCAGCCTTGGAAGCATGACAATTCCCGCCGCCGGCGGGTTCGTCGAGCGAGTCAGGGTAGGCGAGCCGTCGCCCGGAGCCGTGCGCATCGTGATAGACCTCAGATCGATGACTCGCTACAGAATGATTCGAGAGGGTGCTTCCCTCATCGTCATCGTAGGAGAGGAAGGAGTTGCGGCCGGCTCGCGGTGAGACTTAATCCTGTTTTGGCGGCGAAGGGACCGTCGCCGGGGCAGTACCGCGAACTATTCCGGTTGAAGCGGCGGACACTTTGAAATAAGCTGAAGCGACGCGCTTTACGTCATCGGCGGAAACCTTCGACGATTGCTCGCTGAAGGTATCAACATCAGCGACCGGGCGCCGATAGAAGATCGCTCGCGCGTACTCGAGCGCGTGTTGCGATTGCGATTGGAGCAGGGCAAGCTGCGAGGTCGTCGCAAGCGCTCGCGCGCTCGCCAAATCAGCGGCCGTTATCCCACCGCGCGCCATCACTCCAAGCTGGTTAAGGAGCCCGGTTCGCGCGCGTTGCTCATTGCCAGGAGACGTCATCGCCGTAGCGGAGATTACGCCCGCAACGAACATTTCCTTATGATCGAACGCGGCCGCTGAGACCATGCTCTCCCCGGCAACAAGGTTAGACGACAACCGTCCTCCTTCGAGATTCATCGCCGCCTCAATCAACTGCAGCACGGTATTATCCCCGCTGTCGCCCTTCGGTCCAATGAACCCGACGGTGAGCGCTGTCTGTTCTCGACGGCGCTGCTCAACTTTCTGCTCAACTTTCTGCTCAACTTTCTCCGCGTTTGCAAGTTGCGGCACTTTTATTTGAGTCGCATTATCGACGTCCCTTCGTTTGAAGCCTTCCGCGATCTGCGAAGAGACCAGCGCGGACCCATCCGTATCACCAACGATTATCGCAATGGGTAGCTGGCGCTTCACGACGCGCGAATGCCATTCGCGGAGCTTGTCGCTGGTGAGCGAAGAAATCACTTCCTCACGGCCGTGCGGCGGCAGTGAATATGGATGACCCGGAAACAGCGCTTGAAGCAGCAATTCACGCGAACGCGAAACGCTCGAATCATGCGCTTCTCGGATTGATGAGATCTGCCCGAGCCTTGCGCGCGCGATGTCTTCATCCCTAAAGGCCGGCTCTTCGATCTCTTCGCGCACGAGCTTGAGCGCGCGGTCGGCATTGCGCGAGAACACGCTCACAATAAACCCAAAGAAGTCAGGCTCTACCACGACCCGGGCGTCTGCGCCAAGTTGCTCGAGTTCTTCGCTGACCTGTAAAAAGGTGCGACGCGGCGTACCGTAAAGAATGGACTGAAGCATCAGCTCCGTAGTCCCGCTCGTTGATGTGTCTTCTGTTACGCGCCCTCCCTGAAACAGAATCGCAACCGTCACTTTCGGTTGCGAGTGGTCTTCGCGAACGAATGCCTTCGGGCCGTTGAGCGTAGAGTAATCTCGAATGGACAGCGGCTGAACCGATTCCATCATGATCCGTTGTTCCGCCGACCGCTCAGGACCTTGAGACACGGGCGCGAGCGGCGCAGTGGCTTCAGCCGGGCGCACCGCACTGCTCTCAACCGGCTGCGCGAATCCCGGCGCCCACGTCATTACCGTTTTCGCGAAGGCATCCGAATCGAATGTGCGCGCCGCAGCAGCGAAGGGCTCGTACTCGTAAATCGAAGCGTTCGCTATCGTCAAGTAAGCGGCTGCAGCATGCTGAACGTCCGCCGCGGTTACCGCTCGAACGCGCGCCCGGTATTCAAGGGCCGAACGAAATCCGCGCCCGTCCGCTTCCGCGCGCGCGAGCGCGTTTGCGAGCCCCTCATATGTTCCGATCTCATCGAGATATTCCTTTTCAAGCACCGTCTTTGCCCGTGCCATTTGTCCTTCAGTTGGTGTTTCGCGCCGGACAGCGTCCAGGACTTTGAAAAGTGCGGCTTCACCTTTGTCGATCGAGGCTCCTTCGCGAGCATCCGTCGCAGACCACATGTGCATCGCCAAGAGACCCGTCCTTTGACTCGCCAGGTAGTTACACTCGATACGACTGGCCGCCATCTGCCCATCGATCAGAGAACGATTCAAGCGGGAACCCCTTCCCTGACCCAACAACGCCGCGAGCATCTCAACCGCGGCTGAGTCTTTCGACTCCGTGCCAGGCACATGGAACCCGACGCTAACGATCGACTGCGTGATGTCCGAGCGGCCGGCAGCGTACCTCAGCTTATTCTGAGCCGCCGGCCCTGACGCTGTTTTGCTCTCCGGTGCTTGATCCGTAACAGCCTCCGTCCTCGACTTCGGATTGTCGGGCGCTGTAGCGGCTTGGCGGGGCTTCTGACCGGTACCGGCGATTCTCTTTGGGCCTTCTGTTACCTTGCTGGATCTATCGATCGGTTGCGTGAGCACGCCGAAGTTGCCGTAGAGTTGTTGAATCATCACCAGAGTGTCGAACGTCGAGACATCGCCGACGACGGAGACGATCAGATTCTCCGGCCGATAGCGGCTTCGATAAGACTCAATAACCTGTTCGCGGGTTATCGAGTTCAACGCATTCATGTTTACCGGGTTAGTGACGCTCGCCGAGTTAGTCGTGCTCTCGGGCTTGGAGCTGACCATGCTTGCGGCATCATCAGGGCTCGCGGAGTTCACCGCTGAGCCGTCAAATGCCAGGTCGATGAGCCGCGTCAGCGAAATGGCCGCGGGATCATCAAGTCTCATCATTCGAGCGACGGCAAACTCGTTGTCCGGCGCCAGCGCGCGGGTTGTGAACGCACCCGTTGAAGGCAGTTCGCGGCCGCGCGCAATGCCGAGCCTCTCTTCTTCGATCACATTCGAGATTTCCCGGCGTGTAGTCTCTTCATCGAGTGGTGGATTCTGAAGCGCGCCCGCTTGAATGGCCAAAGCTTCCTTGAGTTTGGCTGGCGAAACGACCAGCGAATAGCTGGTCGAGTTTTGTGAGAGACCTGCTCCAAACGAAGCGCCGAGAGCGCGCAGCTCGATAAGCGCGTGTTCCCCCGGAGGCAGCCCGGTTCCGTTCAGGATTAACCGCTGGATGACGGCGGCCGCACCTTTGTTCCTCCAATCTTCGAACTGTGATGACTTGAAACAGGCTACAGCAGCCACTTCCGGCGTGGCGTGCTGTTCATTTATGACCACCGTCATTCCGTTGTGCAGAACGAAGCGAGACGTGGTGCCCGCCTGCTCTTGCGTGGTCACGAGGGTCGCAGCCGGGATGACTACGGGCTGAGAACTTGAAGGTGTCGACGAAGGCTGGGGGACCTTCGGCCTCCCTCGACCACTTTGCGAGAGCGCGGCGTCCGGAAGCGTTGTTGCCAGGGCCACCGCCGAGAAGAGTATGATCGTAAGCTTCAAATACCGCACTGCATCCGCTCCTCATCTATCTGGATAGACCCAAAAGTGCCTTGCGCACATCATCATTATATCAGGATCAGCGTTGGGCCGGGGTCGCGCGCTTTGCCGATTTCGAGCGCCTTCACAAGTCGAACCACGAAGGCGATGGTTATTGCACAATTTAGTTGACAGCCTCTCGCGGGATGTGTAGGATTGGCGCGTTTTGTTCAGCAGTAGTGGGAGGAGGACTGAAGTTGAAGTTAAAGTTTTGCGCGTTTGAAAGTTTGACCGCAGACGCTCTTTGCTTTGGCTCTGATCATCACTCTGCAAGTTCACTCTAGATGAAAAGGAGAAGAAAGCATTGAGAGAAACAGGAACTGTTAAGTGGTTCAACGCGACGAAGGGCTACGGGTTCATAACCCGTGAAGGCGGGGACGATGTGTTCGTTCACTACTCCGCCATCGAGGCCGACGGATACAAGACGCTCAACGAAGGGCAGCGGGTTGAGTTTACAATCACGCAAGGTCCGAAAGGCCTGGCTGCGACCAGCGTAATCGCAGCGGTTTAGTCCTGTGCAATAACCGGGCGAGTCCGGCGCAAGCCGAACTCGCCCTTCTTCATCGACTCTCCTCTCGACAACCGTCCTCAAGCACAATTTCAATCGTCTCCCAAGAGGAAAGAAGCGTAGTGGGTCAGTTTGAGTTTCGGAGTTCAAGCTTTAGCCTGCTCTTGAGCTTTTTGCCTGAAAAAACGGCAAGCTAAAGCTTGAACTCTGAACTGGCCGTCAGTTTGCCGCGCCCTTTTTCTGTGCTAGACTTTTTTTGCTTGAAGAGTGACGCAATCAAACGAAGGGGCGACCTTCATGACAAACAAAACGAAAGAAGAATTCATAGATGCGGGCGATGCAGAGACCGAGGAGTACCAGCCTGATGAAGAAGTGACGGAAGAGTTCGCCGAGGCGCAGCGGCTCGCTTCGGGAGGCGAGCAACTGAAGCGCGAGCTTCGCGAGCACCATTCACGTACGCCTGAACTTTCTGGCGGCGACATCGATGCGGATTGGGCCGGGGCCGACGTCGGCGACGAGACCGTGGGGGGATCCTCTCCGACGCCGGATCAGGACATAGTCGACGAACTCGGCGAGGCCGTTGGCCTTACGTACGAAGACAATGAACCCCTCCACAGCACTGAAAAGGTAGAAGAGCGCGACCGGAAACGGTGGGAACTCGATCCAGCCTCCTCGGAGGACTACAATGATCGAGTCAATCGTGAAGGCGAGTGATAGCTCTCTCGCCATTTGAATCGTTCACGCCCATGCGCTTCAAGTATTCATTCAACCTGGAAACTCATCAATCGCGGAGGCCTAAGATGCGAAAGGTTTTGTTCTTCTCGCTGATCACCGCATTAGTCATCGTGCCGATGGCGATGGGAGACACGCTTCATCTGAAGAACGGTAGCGTTCTCAAGGGCAAGGTCACGAACTTCGCCGACGATCAGTTCACGGTGATGCTCGATACCGGATCGGGCCGCTTCGTCAGCAAAGCCACGGTCTATATGGGCGACGTCGCCCGGATTGAGTTCGATTCCGCCGGCGCTGCTCCTTCGGGTGATGCCTCGAGCATCGCGACACAACCTACGGAGATTACTTCGCGGGTCGTCGATCAACCGGCACGCGAAAAAAAGCCCCGCAACAATCCACCTTCCGAAACAGCGCTCAGAAACACGCAGCCTTCTGAACCACAACCTCGGGAAGTAGGTCCTCCCGATTCTCAGCCCGCGTCTCCGCCGGCGAAGGATCCCGAGCCCATCAGCCCGCCCGAAAAGATCGAAAAGCCGGTCAGCACTCCTGCGTCCGCCTCAACCTCGCTGCCATCCGACAGCGCGGAGGGTGAGCGCCTGACTCGCAAGCCTGGCGGGCCGGTAAAGACTGTGACAGTCGACGTTGTTGGCAAGCGAGACTGGACAAGCACCGGGCTGATCGTAAAGCGCGGCGATCATATTCGCATCAGCGCAAGCGGCAGCGTGGTCTTGGATCCCGCGAGCGGTCGATCCACGGGGCCGGAAGGAATAACCGATCTGCCTGATCCCAAGAAGCTGGTAGCTGACCAGCCGACCGGAGCGCTCATCGGAGTGATCGGCGCGGACAACGATGATTTCATTTTCATTGGCCGGGGTTCCGAGTTCAATGCCGCTCGCGACGGCTTGTTGTTTCTGTCGGTTAACGAAGGCAATCTCGCCGACAACACCGGGACTTACAAGGCTGTGATCGAAGTTCAGGCGCAACGCGCGCGGTAAGCCGCCGCGTCGAGAACTGCCTTCGCTGTCCGTTGGATTACCCATCCGCAAACCGCGGCTCCGCCGTGGGAATGATCACAAAGTCAAGTCGCGCAGCGTTGCGGGATGAGCAAGCTCTCGAGTGTCCGAAAGGCGCTTGGATGGCTGGCTTTCGGGGTGTGACAGGGCCGCCAGATTAACATCTATTTTCCTTGACTTGAACTCCGCGCTTGAAGTAGCCTGTCCCTTACCCGCGAGGCAGTTGTTTAATTCTTTCAAGAAAAAAGCGGCCAGAGAGACCTGCAGGTGCGTGGTCCGTAATGCGTTGCCGGTCCGGGAGTCGATTGAGATCTTACGCGGGCGCTCGTTTCAGGTTGATCTATTTTTTGGTAACGCGATCAGTTCACGGAAGGCGGGCGAATCTGAAAGCCTGCGCCTTACAGTCGTGAAGCTCGCTGCCCTAATCGGTGTATGAGAACAGGGAGGAGACCGTTGCTTTCAGTTTAACTTGCAGCGAACCTCTTTTGGCCGGCGTCATAAAGCCGCGCATTTAGCACAGACATATTGAGTGTCTCTCCGAAAGGACAGATCACTCGTAAATCAGGGGCCAAATCTTTCATCAGGAGAGGCAGGAAATGTCAAAACCAAAACCATTCCACTCACTTTGCGTAGTGCTGCTGGCACTGTGTCTTTGCTCCAGCGCGGTTCCCACGATGGCGCAATCGCAAGCAAGCACAGGCCAGATTGCAGGCGCCGTCACCGACAATCAAGGCGCCGCGATTACCGGGGCTACCGTCAAGGCTACTAATACCCAAACGGGCCTGGATCAAACCGTGAAGAGCGGTGATGACGGCCTGTACAAGCTGGTGCTCTTGCCGCCGGGCGTCTACAAGATAACGGCGGAAGCGAACGGCTTCGCGTCGACGACTGTCAATAACGTCGAGGTTCTTGTCGGCCGTACGATGGACGTCAAGATTGCACTCGGCGTCAGCGGCGTGCAGGAAGTCGTCAACGTAACGGCCGGCGCGATCCAGGTGCAGACGACCCGGTCTGAAGCTGACACGGTTTTGAATCAGAAAGCGATCGAGAACCTTCCCATCAACGGCCGCCGGTTTCAGGACTTCGTTACACTGACGCCCACCGCACAGGTCGATCCGTCTCGCGGCCAGATTTCGCTTGCGGGCCAACGCGGCATCAATTCGAACGTCAACGTCGACGGCGTTGATTACAACCAGCCCTTCTTTGGCGGCATCCGCGGTGGCGAGCGTTCCAACAACGCTTTCACTATCCCGCAGGAATCGATAAAGGAATTTCAGGTCGTCGCCGCAGGCTACAGCGCCGAGTTTGGCCGTTCAACCGGAGGCGTCGTCAATGCCGTGACCAAGTCTGGAAGCAATGCCTGGCACGGCTCGGGTTTCTATGTGATCCGTCCCAAACAATGGGCGAAATCAAACAACTTCTTTAAGCAGGTCGAGCAGGACATTAATTCCAAACTGCCTACCGGGCCGCCGGTCAAGGTTACGCCGGCGGCGACTCAACAACAATACGGCGGTTCATTCGGCGGTCCCGTGAAGAAAGACAAAGCGTTCTTCTTTGTTGCCTACGAACAACAGCGCTTCCGAAATCAACGCCAGGTCTTCTTTGATTCTCTCGGGCTCACAACGCCCTCCGCAAACACGCAAGAAGCGTTTAGTCATTTTCAGTCGTTGCAAACGCCTTTCACGCAAACCAACGATGCTAAAGCGCTGACCGGCCGCTTTGATTATGAAATCAGCACCAATCATCGCTTCAATGTTCGTTACGGCTACAGCAAGAACGAAGCGCTGAATGCCAACTCCGTCGGCAACGCGCTGTTCCCGACGACCATTAGCGCTCTCTCCAACAACGGAACCGAATTGGACAGCAGCCATTCAGTTGTAGGGCAAGTCACCAGCTTCTTCAGCACGAATATGGTGAATGAGTTTCGCGGCCAGTGGGTTCGCGAGGAGCGTCCGCGGCCGGCCAACGCGATTCAACCGTTGCTGAGCACCGGCATCGGCAACGACGGCACGGTTTCGTTCCTCGGTCAAAACATTGAGTTTGACCGCCGCACTCAAGCCGCTGACAGCTTGACCTGGTCGAAGGGCGGTCACACCATCAAGTTCGGCGGCGAGTACAACCACGTCTTCGTCAGCCAGCTCTTCGGCTTCAATCAGGAAGGCACCTTCGGTGTTTCCACGTCTGCAAGCTCCAAGGCGAACGTTGACACGATTCTCGACATTTTGTCATACACGCCCAGTATCACGACCGGCACCGTGAATCGCTTCGATAACACCGCTGTCAGCTTCTCGCGCCAGATCGGCAACCTGATGGCTTCGTATTCCACAGACGAGCTGGCGTTCTTTGTCCAGGACTCGTGGCGCATTCGCCCGAACTTCACATTGAACTACGGGCTTCGGTGGGAGGGCCAATACAATCCGACTCCTGAAGCGAACAACCCTACGCTGTTAAACAAAGTTAAGGGTTTCGTCTTCCCGTCGGGTCACACTGCCGATCCGACCTTTATCAACGACAACACCAACCAGTTCGGACCGCGTCTGGGCTTCGCGTGGGATCCGTGGAGCGACGGCAAGACCGTTATCCGAGGTTACAGCGGCCTCTACTACGCTCGCACGCCGTCGCTGTTGTTTGCCGGAGCGGGCAACAACTGGCGTCTTCCGGCTGGCGACCTGTCGGTCGTGCTTCCGCTACAGATTCCGGCGGGCAACCCTAATGCTTCGCAAAACACGATCTACAAGCAACTGAAGTTGATCGGAATAGATCTGAACACGTTCCCGTTGAATAAACTGCCGGACATCACAGCGGATAAGATTTCCGCAGTCGCAGCCGCCCTTGGTTTGACGGTCGATCCGTTCGTAGGCGCGGCGCCAATCTTCAACGCGAAAGACTACAAGAACCCGAGAGCGACTCAGGCTGGGATTGGCATCGAACGCCAGTTGAGCCAGAGTTTCACGGTCGGGGCCGACTTCACTTACGTGCACACCACCAACCTGGAGCGTGACCGTGACCTGAACCTTCCTTTGCCCATACTGCGTTCAACAACGCAGGACCCGGCTCAACGGCCATTCTACGGTTTGCGAGCTCCGGCTGCCGTGCCTCAGTGTGCGGCAACTCCCGGCGCGTGCATTCGCCCAATCCCATCCCTTGGAGCGATCACAGTCCGCGAGTCTACAGCGAAATCGTTGTATCGCGCGCTCACGGTGAGGGCCAAGTTCCAGAAGAAATGGGGCCAGTTCAACGCGTTCTACACGCTGTCGAAGAATGTCTCTGACGACGACAACGAACGCGATGCATCAGGCTTCCGTTTTGAGAATTCACGCGACACGTCATTCGAATACGCCGATTCAAACTTAGATCGGCGGCATCAGTTTGTAGCCAATCCGGTCTTCTTCCTGCCGCACGGTTTTGACGCTGCCGCGGCGATCAGAATGTTCTCCGGCACACCGGTCGACGCGAGTTCCGGTCTCACGGATCCGAACGAGGATCGAGGTGGTCCGGACCGTCCGTACTTCGGACCGGGCGTTCCGTTTCCGCGTAATGCGTTCCGCCAGCCGGCAGTTTACTTTGTGGACGTGCACGGTGCTAAACACTTCAACTTCTCGGAAAACAAACAGTTGACCTTCACTCTCGACATGTTCAATCTCTTGAACCTGCAGAACCTGCAGTTTGCTGGAACATCGACTACCTACTGTTCGGGCACTGCTCCAAACTGCGGGTTCATCGGGCCGACAAATCCCAACTTCCTCTCGTTTATCGACCATAACGGAAGTTCAGCGCGAGTTGGCAAGTTGCTCCTCACTAACAACCCGGGCCCGGTGTTCCAAATGCAATTCGGCGCGCGGTTCCAATTCTAATCGCGCTCAACAACAACCTCGATCGCGGTGGCGAGAATCAATCTCGCCACCGCTTTTGTTTCGCGCGATCGAAATACTTGCGGTCCCATCCACCGTTCAGATCCTTCCGAGCGTGTTCCAGTTTCCCTGCAAACTCATTTCTCGCAACCGTTCTCCCATCGAGCAAGATTCTCGAAAGCTCCGCCCGTCTTTGGTCAAGCAAGCAACGAAAACTTCGGTAACTTAAACACCTCGCATCCCGTGCCGAGCGTAGTCTAAGAACTTATCACCGTCGCAGCATTCGAATTGGGTCAATGTTCTGTTGAGGCCAGAGGAGTCTCGATAGCCTCTGCAAGCTGCTGTGCATCTTCACCGCGCACTTAACGAACAGAATCTGCGGCCAAATTGGAGGCGCCATGCAACGCAAATTCGTATTGTGCTTTATCTTCCTGACTATGCTGTCAGCGATTGGCTACGTCACGCTGGCCCTGGTATCCAAGGCGACGGGCTCGAGCTTCGTAGCCTCGGCCGGTGGTCGCGTCACGCAGGGCGCGCTTCAAATCGTCGATTCTGAAAAGGGCACTATTGGCGAATGCCCTCTCAAACACACCGACGTCAAGGTTGAGATAAGTGGTTTCATTTCGCGCGCGGTCGTTACCCAGGAATTCGCGAATCCGTTCAAGGAAAAGATCGAAGCCGTTTACACTTTTCCTTTGCCGCAATCCGCCGCGGTGGACGACCTGACGCTGGTCGTTGGCGATCGCACTGTACGAGGCCTGATCAAGCGTCGCGAAGAAGCTCGCGCGGTTTATGAAGCCGCTCGCGAAGCGGGGCACGTCGCAAGTCTTCTGGATCAGGAGCGGCCTAACATCTTCACTCAGTCGGTAGCCAATATCCTCCCAGGCGAAAAAGTTGTTGTGACCATCAGCTACGTTGAAACTCTCAAATACGAGGACGGCTCTTACGAGTTTGTGTTCCCGATGGTTGTCGGGCCGCGGTACATACCCGGGGCCGCAACCGGCAAGCAAGGCGGCGGCTTTGCTGCGGACACCGATCGTGTGCCGGACGCGTCCCGGATCACTCCGGTTGTCGCGCAACAAGGCAAGCGCGCCGGGCACGACATCTCGATCGAAGTCGCACTCGACGCCGGGGTCCCGATCGATGGATTGAAATCGACTCTCCACGAAATCGACCTCGAGCAACCAACGAATCACAGCGCGGTCGCGCGGCTCAAGAGCAAAACCGAGATACCCAACAAGGATTTCATTCTCAGGTACGACGCGGCTGGCCGGCAGATCGAAGACGCCGTGCTTACTCATCGGTCCGATTCGGAAGACGGATTCTTTACGATGATCCTCCAGCCGCCTGAGCGAGTAACCGTCCAGGATGTGACGCCCAAAGAGCTGGTCTTTGTCCTCGACACTTCGGGCTCGATGTCAGGTTTCCCGATTGAAAAGGCGAAGGAAACAATGAAGCTCGCGCTTGATGGCCTGTACCCGCAGGATACTTTTAACTTGATTACGTTTTCGGGCGACGAGCACATTCTTTTCCCGCAGCCAGTCCCGGCGACGCGCGAGAACCTCGCAAAAGCGCAGGCGTTCCTGGCTTCGCGCTCAGGCGGCGGAGGGACCGAAATGATGAAAGCAATTCGCGCCGCGCTCGATCCCTCGGACGCTCAGGACCACATTCGTATTGCATGCTTTATGACCGACGGCTACGTCGGCAACGACATGGAGATCATCTCTGAAATTCAGAGGCATCCCAACGCTCGGGTGTTCGCATTCGGAATCGGAAGCTCAGTCAATCGATTCCTGCTCGACAAGATGGCCGAGCACGGACGCGGCGAAGTCGAGTACGTGACCCTGAGCGACGACGGTTCGGCGGCCGCAAAGCGATTCCACGAGCGGATCCGCAATCCACTGCTCACCGATATCTCGATAGACTGGTCCGGTTTGAACGTAGCGGATGTTTATCCGAAGCGCATACCGGACTTGTTCAGCGCAAAGCCGGTAATCCTCAGCGGACGCTACACCGCCGGGGGGCGCGGCGTGATCAAGCTGAAGGGTAAGATGTCGGGCCGCGACTTTGTGCGCGAGATTCCAATTGAGTTGCCGCTCAAGGAATCGCGCCATGACGTAGTAGCGACGTTGTGGGCTCGCACGAGGATCGATGACTTGATGAGCCAGGACTACAATGGAATTCAAAACGGCAACGCTAGAGAAGACATCCGCGAAGCGATCACGCAACTCGGGTTGAACTTTCGATTGCTGACGCAGTTCACGTCATTCGTGGCCGTCGAAGAGATGACGGTGACCGATGGGGGCACGCCGCGAAAGATCGATGTGCCGCTCGAGATGCCCGAGGGCGTAAGTCACGAAGGCGTGTTCGGCAAAGAAAAGAACGTCGCGCGAAGTGCGTACTACTCATACGCACAAATGTCCACCAGTGCGACAACCGTAAACGCGACTGAATCCGTGACGGTGACGGCCGCCGAACCGCAGATCCAAACGAAGCGCAGCGACACCTCAGTTACTGTCCGAGCCGGTCAATATCCCGGTTGGCCCGCACCACCTTCGTCGGCCCCTCCGCCGCCAAAACCAAAGAAGAATCCCCGCGTGGGTTCCGGAAGCGGCGCGGGCAAAGGTACGGGCAGCGGCGGCGGCATGGGATCGGGCAGCGGCGCCGGCGTCGGTCCGGGCTCGGGATACAACATGGGCGGCGGCTCTCCACGTCTTGGCGGCGGGTCAGGGTCCAGTGCCGCGGTCTCACCCGAGGAACAAAAGCGCCAGGAGATGCTGGCAAAGATGGGTCCTTCAATCGCAGCGGTGATCGAGCGACTGAAGAACAATAACGCGCAGCCGACCGCCGATGAAAATAAGTTCGTTCACAACGGCAAGGCTGAGCTTCAAATCTGGCTGACTGAGAAGTCTCCGGAGGTTGTGGCCCAACTCAAGCAACTTGGGTTCGAAGTCGTTCTCGATCCGAAGAGTGCGAAGATGCTCATTGGCCGACTGGCGATCGGAAAGCTCGCGGAACTGGCCGAGCTCAAATCGGTTCGCTACATTGCGCCATTGCAGAACAAGTGAGTCGACTCTTTTCCGTTCCTAATGCTGAAAGGCAAGCTCCAGTGAGCTTGCCTTTCTTTTCATCGGTCGCCGATAATCGCAAGTTGAATCCTGGGTACATCAAAGCTTAGGAGATTTGGTATGACCGGCGAAGAGATGGAAAGGGCAATTCAGTTCTTGATTGAGCATCACGCGAGGGTGAGCGCGGCTCAGGACAGAAACACCGCTAATATCGCAGCACTCACGCGGACTGTAGTCGAATTAGCGGAAAGTGTGTCTCGCCTGGAGGTTCAGGCTGACGAAACGCGAGATGCTATCGATAAGCTAATTCTGAGTAACGAAGTCACCCGCGATCTCGCCAATCAGGTAGCTCGCCTCGCCGCCACAACTTCCCAACGAGTCACCGCTCTTGAAGGAAGGCTTCCATAACGTCACCGTTCGAGCCCACGGACTACTACGATGTCTGAAGAAGAAGTCGACGATTGGCGAGAACTGGAGAAAAAGATCGAGGCCCAACTTAAAGACCCAACCTTCGACGAACTAATGCGGCAAGCAAGGGAGTGCGTTAAACGCCTGGGGACGCCTCGAACTTCGACCGATGCCAAGCCAGCCGAGAATAAGACTTCCAATGATCCTAGCCTGACGGAAACCGTCAGAGTGCGTTTCGCTCCTTCGCCCACCGGCTACCTGCATCTTGGCGGCGCTCGTACCGCCCTGTTCAACTGGCTCTTCGCACGCAAGCACGGCGGCGTGTTCATCCTTCGAATTGAAGACACAGACGTGCAGCGCTCATCAGAGGAAATGGTCCAGGGCATTTTGGATGGCATGCACTGGCTTGGACTCGATCCGGATGAAGGGCCTTTCTTTCAATCCTCATTTGGAGAGCAGCATCGCGCTGCCGCTCGCAGGCTTGTCGAAGAAGGGAAAGCGTACTACGACTTCACGCCTAAAGAAGCATCCGATGACCGCACAATTAAAGAGAGGGTCATCGATCGCGCGCGAGCCCAGGTCGGGTCAGCCAGAGAGCAGAATCCTTATCGCGACCTGCCAATCGACGAAGCCATTAGCCGTGTCGAAGCGGGCGAGCGCGCCGCTATTAGACTCAAGATCTCGAAGGAAGGCGTTTCTCGTTTCGACGACCTGGTCTACGGCGCACAGGAGCGCGACCATTCCGACATTGAAGACCTCGTGCTCATACGCTCGGACGGCCATCCACTCTACAACCTCTCTGTTGTCGTTGACGACATCGAGATGCGAATCACTCACGTGATTCGCGGCCAGGACCATCTCACCAACACGCACAAACAGGTGCTTATCTATGAAGCGCTGGGGGCGCCGGTCCCCAGGTTCGCGCATCTGCCTTTGATTATGGCCCCTGGAAGAGAAAAGCTTTCGAAGCGCAAGCACGGCGAAGTAGTCTCGGTTACGACTTATCGCGATCGCGGGTTTGTGCCTGACGCGCTTGTGAATTTCCTCGCGCTGCTCGGCTGGTCGCCGGGAACCGACCAGGAAATAATGTCCCGCGCGGAGTTGATAGAAACGTTCTCGCTCGAAGCGGTTAACAAATCGTCGGCCATCTTCAACTTCAGCGAGAAAGACTCGCGCGAGTGGACCGATCCAAAAGCATTATGGATGAACGCCGAGTACTTGCGAGCGATGCCGCTCGACGAACTCGTAGAACTGGTCGCCGAACAGTTGAAGAGATTCAACCTGTGGCGTGAAGAGTATGCCTCGAGCGAACGCGAGTGGCTAACGCGAACCGTTGAGCTGCTGCGCGCTCGATATCGCACGACCCAGGATTTTGCCATAATGGGACGGCCGTATTTCTCGGATGAGTTTGAATACGATCCCGATGCGATCAAGAAAAATCTCAAGGATGAGCGCTTGAAGGACTTTTTGCCGGAACTGGCTGACCGGCTCGCTTCGGTTGAGGACTTCACGCACGACGCGACGGAATCGGCTCTCAGAGCCTATTCGGAGGAGAAGGGCGTTAAGGCAGGTTTGTTGATCAATGCCGCGCGTACTGCGCTAACCGGCCAGGCAGTCGGCCCCGGAATGTTCGACATCGTCATAGCGCTTGGGCGGCAGCGCACCGCAGCGCGGCTGAAGCACGCCGTTAATCTTCTCCCCTAGCTCACCGGACTACTGCCAACTCGCAGCCGCGTTTGTCCCAATCTTCACCGCAGGGAGTCACTCACCTGGACGGGTTACTCGCTGGTAAACGACAGGCATTTGATATTTCACAATGATTGAGTGGCGAGAGACTCGTGTCAGTCGTTGGAGGTTAGCCGGAAAGAGTGCCATCACCAGACTTCGGATTGTGGTTGATTCTCCAGGCATTTCAACCTGATCCGGAAGGAGAGCAGAGCCCAGGCCCTCAAAGCCCCCGCAATCATGGAATCACAATCTGGAAAACTAATAGTAAGCGGAATCGAGCCGATTGACGAATTGTTGGGCGGACTCGAGCGTGGCCAGCTCTATCTCGTTCACGGCGAAGGCGCCGGCAAGTCTCTTTTCGGCATCAAGTTCCTTATTGAAGGACTCAAACAGGGCGAGAACGGGGCACTCGTGATTCGCTATTCACCCGAAGACGCCGTCCGCCGGTTCGCGCGGCTTGGCTACGACTGCCTGGACGATGTCTATAGCGGGCGTCTGGTTATCCTGGAGTATTCCGACGACATCATTCAGAAACTTGGAAGGCTCCGCCAGCTCACGCCGGTGCTGCGCGAGCTCGAGTGGTTGCTGGGTGAAACAAGCCCTGAGCGTCTGATATTCGATCCCGTAGCCAACGTCCTGGCCGGATCGGAAGGCAGCTTCGATGCGCGCGCACGCGAGTTCGCCGACTGGGCGCGGTCGTTCGGCGGCACAGTTGTGTTGATCGATAATGGCGCGAATCAGGAAATCATCGAGAGCTTCAAACCGTTGGTCGCGGAATCGTTTCGACTGGATATGAGGGGCGCCGGCGACCGGGCTTCTGGTCTTATCGCATTCGAAAATTCGCCGGCAATTCCCGATCAAGCCATCGAGGTCGATCCGTCACGGGGCGTATTCCTGCTCGGTCGGGCTTATGAGCCCTTAACCGCCGACGCAGGAGTGCCTCAACCTCCCTCAATCGCCGAACTCGAATCGATCAGAGAAGAGCTTCGTTCGGTGCGTGATCAAATTCACAAGGAGGAGATCGAACCGCCCAACGACATTGACTTGACAGGCGAAACGCCGGAGGAACACTCCCGTGTATCTCGCGTGCCTGATACCGGCCGCCTCGACGCTGAAAGCCGCGGGCGCGATAGTCTTCAGACGCAAAGGCTCACACGTGCTGAAGAAGAAATCCGGATTCTTCAAACAAGGGATGAGCCCGAGTTGCAATCAATCCCTCTCGACGAATTTGATTTTACGGTTGAGGCACCGCCCCCGCCCCCGCAGGCAGGCGCGAACCAGTTAAGCACAGAAGGGGGATTGGATGAGTTGTCGGACCTGCTGGATGATTTAAGCGGCAGCGCGTTTCCTCTCGAGCTCGACCTGGTGGAAGTCGAACCCCCGCAGGCCCAGGCCCATCAGGAGGCGCCGGCCGAGATCGAGCGTACAAGTACAACTGCCGAAATCATCGAGGAACTGGCTACCGCTTCGCGAGAGGCTAAGCGTTCGGCCCGCCGCGATTCCGCCGAGGATGCTTCGAGCGATCGAGCAAGCGAGCCCGCGAAGCCGAGCCCGCCACGTCACGGGCGCGCTTCCGATCTCAAGATTGATTCGGCTATCGCCGCCCGAGCGGTCGAGCTTCTGTTGCGGCCCCCGGAGTTGGACGCGGAACCCGCGCCTCCTGCCCCGATGCCACGGCGGAGACACATAGATCGCGAGCAGCCCCAGCCTACGTCAATCACAGACATCGAAGTTCACGCGAAGGACTTCAACGTGCTCATCATTTCAGACGACGCGGAGATCACCGATCTCGTTACCCAGGCGCTCCGCGACTACACGCTGGAAGTGGTGCACGACGGCGTGAGCGGGCTGACCAAGCTTATTTCATTAAAACCCGATCTGGTCGTATTGGACTTCGATCTGCCGGTCATCGACGGCTCGAAGGTTCTGACGCTGATAAGATCCGCGCTGAATGTGCCCATCGTGATCATCTCAGGCTTACGTGTGCGTGCGCTCGATCGTGTGATGGCATCCGAGCTTGGAGCTGATTATTACCTCACCAAACCGTTCAGCACGAATGAGCTGAAGCACAAGGCTCGACAATTGATCGCGCGCTATCGCGGCATCGACTCGTGGATCATGACCTCGTCACCAACAGAGCGCCCTCAGTCATCGGCTCAACCTTCAGCATCGCGAGAGGTTGACGAGCAGGAGATCTTCACACCTTATGAAGACTTTGCCGCCGATGTAGAAAAGCGAGTGAAAGCGGCCATGGAAACCGGCTCTCCGTTCTCGATAGTCGGATGCCGCGTTCCGAACATGACTGCCAGCGGCGGGCGAGTTGCGTTGCGGTTATTCGATATTGTGAGATCGTTCGCGCGTGAAAATGACTTGATGTCTACGAACCCGCGAAACGACCTCGTAATATTGTTAACGGATGCGGATTCGTCCGGCGCGCAAGCGTTTGCAGGCCGGCTTCGCGATCGCGTGCAGGAACAGTTGACCGAAGAACCTTCACTTTGGATACGCAGCTTTCCTGATCTGGAAGAATCGACGGAAGCGAGCGCGCCGGTATCAAATCCGGCAACCAGCAGTGATCCCAACCGCCGCTCCAGTGACGCAGCAGCCCAAATGTAGTGCGGGGTTCTCGGTTCAGAGTTCAGAGTTCAGAGTTCAGAGTTCAAGCTTTAGCTTGCTCCGGCTGTTCTTTGCGCTGTTGGCAGCCTAAAGGCTGAACTCTGAACTTAAACTCTGAACCCTGAACTCGAAACTCTGAACCGTTCTACAACCGGCCGGTGCTGTTCTCTCCTGTGATCGCCTTGAGTTGGATCTTTAGTCGCCCGATGTTCGTCAGCACGGCCGGCGGAATGAGATCACCAGTAGCGGCTGATGCGACTCTGTGCATGAGCTGCGTGAACTCGAGCCGCAGTCTCTCGAGTCTCACATACAACGTATAGAGATATCGTCTCGCGGATTCCACGCGCCGCGCGCACTCGACTTCGGCGGCGCTCAGCTCGGCAACATTTCGTTCGACCATCACCGCCCGCGATTGAAGAGCTACGAGCTTGTCCATATTACCGGTTGCGGCGGTTTCCTGAATTTGCAACTCGACAATGAGGCGCTCATTCCTCCGCTCCGCAAGCAGACCATGCAGGTGTTCGAGTTTCGCTTCCAACTCATGCAGGTCTAGCTGCGCTCTTACCAACTCTCCCCGATTCTGTGCGACTCGTTCCTGCATACCCTGTTCGTTCTATTCCCAGCTCGCGCTGATGTTGAAGAGCCAATATTTCGGCCGGCGTTTGGCCGATGCTTTGAAAGGACTAGCTTACCTTCACAGGGTAAGAGAAGGAGCGGCCGTCATCAATAGTTTTGTTAGAAAGGCGTGTAACCCTTTAGGGGCGGCACTCCGTGGCCGCCCCTCTTTGGCATAAACAAAATGTCGCACAACCAAAGAGGGGCGGCCACGGAGGGCCGCCCCTACAGGTCAGTCACTTTTCATCGGGACTAATGCTAGACGGGAACCGGAGCCACCCCCACGCAGGTCTGCAACCGTTCAATTATGAGATGCTTAACTTCTTCGAGGTCCGCGGTGATGCGGCAGCCCGCGGCGTTTCGGTGACCTCCGCCACCAAACAACTCCGCGACCTTCGCTACATTGTGTTTGCCCTTCGAGCGGAGACTCACCCTGTAGGCGCCCGGTGAAAGCTCTTTGAAGAACGCAACCGCTTCCACTTCGTCGATCGAGAGCGCGTGATTCACTATCCCGTCCGCGTCTTCCTCATCGGCTCCCGTCTCGTACATCAGCGCCCGATCCAACGTGATCCACGCAATGCGCCCGGACTCGTCCCGCTCGATGTTGGACAAGACGCGGCCCAGCAACAGAATCTTCGAAAAGGAATTCGAATAAAACAGCGCCTGCGAAATTCGAGCGGGTTCGACGCCGCGACGCACAAGCTCCGAAGCAATCTTGAGAGTTCGTTCGGTCGTGTTCGAGAAGTGAAAGCTTCCGGTGTCAGTGAGCAATGCGGTGTAAATGCATTCGGCGATCTCTTTGGTTACTTCGACGCCCAGCGCTTTGCAGAGATTGTAGACCATCTCTCCAACTGCGGCCGCGGTCGAATCGATCCAATTGATATCTCCGAAAGGAACGGTCGTAGAGTGATGGTCGATGTTCACCGTGAATTGACTTCCAAGATTTGGAAGCCCGGGTCGTTCGACGTCGCTGCACTCGATGATGAAGGCTCCGTCATAGATCTCCGTTACGTCGTCCTGAACGAGGACGAGCTCCGATCCCGGAAGCACCTCGTAGGCCGGCGGCACTCGATCGCGGAGAACTACGTATGCCTCTTTGTTCAGCGCCTTGAGCATCCAGCACAGGGCGAGCCCCGAACCCAGCCCGTCGCCATCCGGCCGGACGTGTGAAGTAATCATGAAACGTTGTTTCTGTTCTATAAGCTGTACAACTTGACTGAGCATAATTGAATCTCGAACTTCGAATTGCGAATTTCGAAATCCGCAATTCTCTTCCTTTATTCATTTCGCATTTCGCAATTCGCAATCCGCAATTCTTCACTCTTCGCCGCCTCAGAATTCCGCAATTCGCCATCCGCAATCCGCAATTCTTCACTCTCTCGTTCCCTGGCCTCCGCCAGCTCCTTGCTGAGTAACTCTTCGATTCTCGCTGCTCTCACATCGGCGTCGTCGTAAACAAAAAACAGTTCCGGTGTATGTTTCATCCTCAAGACGATTCCGAGTTGATACCTGATAAAACCCCGGGCGTGCTTGAGGGCATCGATTGCGCCTTTTATTTCGTCTTCAGTGCCCAGCACGCTGACATAGATTTTAGCGGTTCGCAGGTCGGCGCTGAGTTTAGCGGCTGTGACAGTAACGGACTCGACTCTGGGGTCATCCACCTCACCGCCGATTATCAGACTGAGTTCTTCTTTTACTTGTTCGGCGAGCCGTTCAGCTCTTCTACCCGGCATACACTCCCCCGGTCAGCTTTCGAGGCCACAATCAAACTAAGTATGGTAAATGGAAACCCCCAAAGTTGCAAACGAATCGCTTCCGGGTAGTGCCCAAAGTTGTGTTGGTCGACGGAAACTATCCAGCGAGGCGTTTTTGGAGTGCGGCGCGGTCTGTGCGCACGCGCCGCTTTGGCTGCTTTAAATCGTTCGCCAAGAGCTAAAGCGGCGCGTACGCACAGACCGCGCCGCACTCCAAATATGTCCTCACTCGGCATGAGGTCCTCGTCTTTGCTGTGTGTGAATACCAACACAAGATTAGGACGCTACGCACTTCTGAAGCGCCGATTTTGATGGCTTTCGCAGGTACATGGTCGCGGCATTCGGGGCTAGGGATCGAACCGCGCTCTATGCAGACAAGGTGGGCTGGCCAACCGAGGCGATCCCACCTGCCACGGTGTCGCGTTACCCACAAGCACTTCGAATTCTACAAAGCGTTCATTTGAGTGCTTAGCTCATCACAACTATTTGCTTTGGATCATCTTTTGAATATCTAGCGGTGCGGTGAGAACCCTAGTGCCAGTTGACGCGACTCCGGTTTTGAAGATTTGAATCCAAAAGTCTCGATTCTGTTTTGCCCCGAAAACTGTTCCAGAAAGATTTCTGTCGATCCAACAGGGTAGCCCCCTAAGGTTCATAAGAAAATTCATAATTCGATCCCAAAGTGCTTCTGGGTGTTGAACCTGAAGAAGGCGGTCTTCATCAATCCATTCGCCGGTGTATGCGGATTCTTTTCTTTGCATACAGCGTGGAGTAAAGCAAAATTGATCGGATCGTCAGGGCCCCTATTAACAATTGGAATTGTGTGATCTATGTGGAGGTCGCCGTTATGCAAATCGAAATCGATTTCCTGATCACACAAGAAACAGAGACGCCCTGTCGCTCCCACAGCCTAGGTTCTAAGTCTTCCCTTTCGTCGTTCGTGAGTTTTGACAAGTAAATCGAAGGGCCTGGCATGTTTTACCCCCTCGTTGCTTGACCTAGCATCGCCACGACTGTCAATAGATATTACTATCCAGTGGGAACGTTACTTGCCCGCTGCGGCGGCGTTGACAGTTCAGCAAATTCTAACAGCTTCGAAGAATAGGCCGTCCCTGAAGTTTAGAGATGGGTGGGGGCTACTTCTTCCGTGGTGTAGGCCTCGATCACGTCGCCTGTTTTGATGTCCTGGAAGCGCTCAAGCGAGATGCCGCATTCGAAGCCTTGTTTCACCTCGCCGACGTCATCCTTGAATCTTCTCAGAGATTCTATTTTGCCTTCGAAGATCACTACGTTGTCACGCAGGATGCGGGCGGTCGTCCGTTTGATCGAGCCGTCGGTGACGTAGCTTCCTGCAATCTGCCCGACCTTCGGCACCCGGAAGACCTGGCGCACTTCGGCGTGGCCGGTGATCACTTCGTGCTTGGTCGCGTCCAATAGA
Organism: Blastocatellia bacterium; assembly: GCA_035607285.1. Classification (GTDB taxonomy): domain Bacteria; phylum Acidobacteriota; class Blastocatellia; order UBA7656; family UBA7656; genus Onstottus_A. The sequence continues at coordinate 28,581 of DATNBZ010000130.1, forward strand.
CCGAGCATCGCTTTGCGAATCTCTTCTTCGATCTTGTAGATGACCGTGTGCAGGCGAATGTCGACTCGCTCGGCTTCGGCGATCTCACGGGCGCGCGTTTCGGGTCTTACATTGAAGCCGATGATCACCGATGCCCGGTTCATATCATTGGCGGAGGCGGCGGCGAGCATCACGTCGGATTCAGTAATCGCGCCTACACCGGAGCGGATGATCCGAATCTTGACACGCTCGGTTGAGAGCTTGTTCAGGTTGTCGCGCGCAGCCTCGACCGAGCCTTGCACGTCGCCCTTCAGGATGACCAGCAGCTCCTTAACCTGATTCTTATCCGAGAAGAGTTGTTCGAGCCCTCGCGCCGACGTGCGGGCAATCGCGGCCTGGCGCGCCTGCATTTGGCGCTGGCTTGCGATGTTTTGGGCCTGGGTCGGATCTTGCACGACCTGTAGCTGGTCGCCTGCGTGAGGCACTCCCTGCAGCCCGAGCACTTCTACCGGCGTTGACGGGCCGACGCGCTCGACAGGGCGGCCACGGTCGTCGAACATCGCTCGCACGCGGCCAAAGACCTGGCCGGCAATGAACGGATCGCCAACCTTCAAAGTTCCCTGCTGCACGAGTAAGGTAGCCACCGCGCCGCGGCCGCGATCGAGCTTTGCTTCGAGAACAACACCGCTCGCAAGCCGATCGGGGTTCGCTTTCAACTCGAGCAAGTCAGAAGTGAGGAGAATCATCTCGAGAAGCGAGTCGAGGTTCTGCTGTTTCTTCGCGGACACGTCGACCATAACCGTCTCGCCGCCCCAGGCGTCCCACAAAAGACCGCGATCGCTGAGCTGTTGCTTTACGCGATCGGGTTGGGCGTCGGGCTTGTCGATCTTGTTTACGGCTACGATCATCGGGACTTCGGCAGCGCGCGCGTGGTCGATTGCTTCCAGCGTCTGAGGCATAACGCCGTCATCGGCGGCGACAACCAACACTACGACGTCGGTGACGCGAGCGCCGCGAGCGCGCATCATCGTGAAGGCTTCGTGGCCGGGCGTGTCCAGAAACACGATCGGCCGTTTCTTCTCAGGATTGTCCGGATCGGCAACTTCGACTGAATACGCTCCAATGTGTTGAGTGATGCCGCCTGCTTCGCCTTCAGCAACGTGAGTCTTGCGTATGGCGTCGAGCAGGGAAGTCTTCCCGTGATCGACGTGACCCATGACGGTAACGACCGGCGCGCGTGTTGCTGTTCCTTCGTCTCCGGACTCGATGATCTTCTCTTCCTCGGCGTCGCTGATCATCTCCTCGAAGGGTACGAACGTGGCGTCAAATCCGAAGTCTTTGCCGATCTCCCTGGCGATGTCCTGATTCAAGGTCTGGTTTATGGTCGCCATCACACCGCGTTGAAGAAGCATCTGCACAACGTCCTTGGCCTTCACGTCGAGTTTTTCAGAGAACTCCTTGACGGTTGTGCCTTCGACGAGTCTAAGAGGTCTGAGCTCGGTGAAGACCGGCCTGGACTTCTGCTGCACGACCGTGCCTGGTCCGCGCATATGGCGCGGCAGCTCGAGGTGTTTTCCTTCTTCGTGACCGAACTCACGCTTGCCTCGACGTGTGCGCTTGCGCGGACGGCCTGTGTCTTGCGGAACGTAGGTCGTGCGCGGGCGCGCCGCGGGCACACCAGTCTCTGTAGCCAGTCCGCCGCCTTCGGTTCCCGCTGCGCGAAAGCCTGCTCCAACGCCCCCGGCTCCGCGAGCGGCAATAGACGGGGAAGGTGCACCGGGTCTCGGCCTCAACACGCGGACTTGCGTAGGCGGGCGCACCGCAGGAGGAAAGCCGGGAGGCATGGACGCTGGAACCGCACTTGGTTCGGGCGATTCAGCCGCCGGAGATTCTATCTGCTCCGGTTCAGCATCGTCGGGAACAGGAGCCTTGGCCGGTTCCGGTTGTGGCGCGGCCTTAAGCACTCGGACTTTTGGTTTGTGAACGTCGGGCGCCGCGGCTTCGACCGGCGCGCTCGGCTGTGCCTCGACTTCGGGTTCGGGCGGCGCTTCGGGCGGCGCGACTTCCTGAGGCGCCTCGACCGGCTCGGCGACCTTTACGTGTTTTACCAGGCGAGGACCGGCCTGTGGCGCGATCTTTTTTGGAAAGTACTTGAGACGAATACGTTCGGCTACTTCATGCGGAACCGTATTGGAAGGCACACTACAATCGATACCCTCGCGACGGGCATCTTCCATGACCTTCTTATTGTCGAGCTTCAGCTCTTTCGCCAGATCGTAGATTCTTATCTTTTGGTGAACAGTCGCCATAGTTGATCTTAACTGTCGTCGACAGCGCGTACGCTGCCGGTTCTCCGAATCCGATTAACCTCTATCCATTCTTATGCTGGTCATCCTCGTCAGCAGGATGTCCAGTTTCCTCCGGTTCTGGAGTAACTGAATCGCTCGGCGAACCCTCGTCTGCCGCCTCGGTCGGGACCGCTGATGCTGAGTCCGATTCGTCAGGAGATGAGACCGCCACGCTTGCTTCCGCGGCCTCCACGGGCTCTTCGTGAGTGACTTCTTCGTGAGGAGCTTCTTCCGCAGGCTGTTCGCTTTCAGCGGTAACCGGCGGCTGAGCCAATTCTTCAGCGCTGTCTTCAGCGCCAATCGCTTTTGCCTCGAAATTCTCGGGCAAGGGCGGTTCCGGAAGCGTAGCGGGTTCCGCGAGCGCAGCGGGTTCCGCCAGTGCTGCGGTCGAGGCTGATTCCTCTCCCTGGGCGGCGGGAGCGGCCGCTTCCGCCGGCTCGCCTTCGATTTCAGCTTCGGTTTCAGCTTGGGGTTCAGAAGCCGCCTTTGCAGCCGCTTCTTCTGCTTCACGCGCCTCTCGAGCTTCGCGAGCATGCTTCTGAGCAAGCAAGCGGTGCGCTCGCTCGAGTATTTCGTTTGCCTGATCAAAGCTGACGTCGATCGCATCCACGAGCTCATCTACTGAAATCGTAGTGAGCTGGTCGATCGTTTCGATGCCGCGATCCTTCAGACGTTCGGCGGTGATCTGGTCGAGCGCCAGGCTGTCGCGGATATCGGTAAGCGTCGCTTCGCCGCCTGCCATCACCGCTTCGAGCTGAGCAGCCGCCGCGCGAGCTGCTTCTTCGGCGCTGCGTATGTCTATGTGCCAGCCGACTAGCTTCGCGGCCAGCCGCACGTTCTGTCCCTTCTTGCCGATCGCAAGCGATAGCTGATCTTCGGGAACCGTTACAGTAAGCTTCTTCTCTTCAAAGCTGTTTATTTCGACCTTCGAAACCTTTGCCGGCGAAAGTGCGTTCGCGGCAAATACCGCCGGGTCTTCGCTCCACTCGATGATGTCGATGCGCTCGCCGCGGAGCTCACGAATAATCGCCTGCACTCGCGAGCCCTTCATTCCGACGCACGCGCCCACCGGGTCAACATCGCGCTCGGTGGAGATCACAGCGATCTTCGCGCGGTCGCCGGGTTCGCGATTCGCTGCTCTTATTTGAACCGTGCCGTCATAGATTTCCGGCACTTCCATCTCGAACAGCCGCTTTAGCAATTCGGGCGATGTGCGTGAAACCTCAACCTGCGGACCTTTGGTGTCTTTGGAGACTGTATTTATGACTACTCGGATCCGTTCACCCTGGCTGAAGGCTTCGGCGCGCGACTGTTGAGTCTTCGGCAGGACCGCTTCGATCTTGCCGAGATCGGTGATTATGCGGCCGCCCTCGAATCGCTTCACGAAGCCGTGCACCAGCTCGCCTACGCGGTCAATGTACTCGTCGTAAACGTTGTTCCGTTCGGCCTCGCGGACTTTCTGAAAGATGATCTGCTTCGCGGTTTGGGCGGCGATGCGGCCGAGCTCTTCGCGAGGCTTCGGAAATTCGAGTTGATCTCCCACCTCGGCGCCTTCGACACCCATCGCCTCGACGTCCCCCAGGCTGATCTCGGTAGACGCGTCCTGGATTTCATCCACAACGGTCATCAACGCGAAGAGTTCGACGTCACCGGTCTCCTGGTTGTAGCGGGCGCGCAGATCCTCGCCGGTCTTAAACTGCTTACGCGCAGCGGTGACAACAGCATCCTCGATGGCCGAGATAATGACTTGCGGATCAATACCCTTCTCCCGGCTCAGGATATCTATCGTCTGCGGAATCGGACTCGTTGACATAACATCCCTTCAGGAGCCCGTAGTCCGTAGTCCGTTGCCGCTGCTCGCAAATCACAAGCAACTGACTACGGACTACTGACTACGGGCTACGGGCTGCTAAAACTGATATTCAATATTCGCCTTTGCGACCTGCTCGAACGGTATATCGAGCTGACCTCGACCGTCAGCCTCGAAACTGACGTTGTCGCCGATCAAACCCAGCAGCTTGCCGCGAAAGTTGCGCTGGCCGTCGATAGGCTCCAGTGTTCTCAACTTGATTCTACTGCCCGCAAAACGCTCGTAGTCGGCGGGCTTGTAGAGACCACGCTCTATCCCCGGCGAAGAAACTTCCAGGATGTAGTGCTGGGCCAACAAATCTTCCACATCCAGCAGGGTTCCGACCTGATTGCTGACCAATTCACAATCGCCGTGGCTCACACCGCCGGGCTTGTCGATATAAATGCGCAAGACAAAGTTGTTGCGCGGGCCAACCGTCTCCCAATGGACCAGCTCAAGTCCCTCTCGCGCGGCGACTCGTTCGATTACTTTGCCAATCGCCTCTCGGTCAAACTCTGTCATTATCCCAAAAGAAAAAGTGGGCCAAGCCCACTCTCTCAGCAAGCAAAACATAATACCTTTCCGAGACTTCAAAAAGCAAGTAGCGCGCCGTGACTCCCAGCCGGTTGTCCCTTCCCGACTCGGATTTCCGTTGCCGCAGGAATTCGGCGCGGCGTCACCTTAAACGATAGAAAGCAAAACGCCAGAAAAGTCGTTTTCATTGACAATCGATATAGGGTAGGTAATAATCGCCTTCGATAATCAAGCCAACGAAAGTCCCCGCGAATCATCTTCGAAATGTATGGGAGGGAATCAGGTGGATAACGAGCGAGACATGCTGCTTCGCCGGCGAGTACAGGAGTTGGTGCGGGCTCGCGTGAGCCTGCTGGAGCAAGACATAAGCCGGTTGCAGCGGGAAGTAAGCGAATCATTCAACAGTTTGCTCGAGCGGGCCGATGTAACGACCTCCCTACCGGACGAAGATGCAGCTTTTGCGCAAATCGCAGCCGAGGTGACCGCACAGATTGACCGGGCCGGCGCCGAGAGTGTACGGCTGGGCGCCGACATCGCCCTTTTGAGAGATTCAGTTGCGGAGCTTGATGCACAACGAACGCAGGCCGAGGTATTGAATGCGCTCGTGGCTCGCGCCGCCAACTTCGCCCCGCGCGTCGTGCTGTTTGTCGTTAAGGGCGGAAACGCCGTCGCCTGGGCGGCTCGCGGCCTCGATGATGTCAACAACTCAGTCAGAGGAATGTCTATCCCGCTGCAGTCGGACACAGTGCTGCGCGCGGCGTTCAGTTCTCAGCAGACGTTCTACGGCTCGCCCGACCATCAAGCGGAGAACGCGGTTCTATTGGGACGGCTGGGACGGGTTAATCCTCAACGTGTGCTCGCGGTGCCGCTAAAGGTACGAAGCAAAACGGCAGCGCTGATCTATGCAGACTCCGCCGACAGCGGCGAAGTTGCAACCAACGTCGAAGCGATCGAGCTTCTGGCGCATACGGCAGGACTCGTGGTGGAACTCGTGTCGCTTCGAGCCAGGACTTCTGAGGGCGCAGCTCAACCCAAGCCGGCTGCAGCGCCTGAACCGGTCGCGAAGCCAACTCCGATGGCGCAGCCCACTCCGATAGCGCAGCCCACTCCGATAGCGCCAGCGGCTCCGGTAATTGAGGCTCCAGCCCAAGCGCAAGAGGTGAGGCCGGTCTACGTACCGGCGCCTGATGTGACGCCGCATCGAGAACCGCCTCCAGTCCCGCCGGCTGAGGAAGTTCAGCCGCCAGCCTATTTCAGACCAACAACACCCCAGCCCGAGGCGCCAACTCCGACGCCCGCGTCGCCGGCTCCTGCCTCGTCAGCGTCCGGAGACGAAGAGAAGGCTCACAACGATGCGCGGCGATTCGCCAGATTGCTTGTGAGTGAAATAAAACTCTATAACGAGCAGAAGGTTGGAGACGGACGCCGCACCGGCGATCTATACGATCGACTGAAAGAGGATATCGATCGCAGCCGGCAAATGTACGAAAAGCGAGTGACGCCAGGCGTCGCAGCGAAATTCGATTACTTCTACGATGAGCTCGTAAGCACGCTTGCCGAGGGCGATCCTTCCAAACTGGGCTCCGACTGTCCGGGACCTTCGGTAGCTATGGTTCAGTGATGCGTGAAACGTGATGAGTGATCTGTAATCTGTAGTCTTTTTCACGTTTCACGTTTCACTCATCAGGCCCGTCCTCCGATTTGATTTCTTCGCGTTGCCTGGTCAATAATCCTCTTAGCCCCAGCGTAATGCGCAACCGCTGCCTATAGTCCACCTTGTCCGAAGGGGAGTCTCCAATGCTCAGTCCACTCAGTCACCATTTCGTGAAGGGCCGCCATCGCGTGGCTCTCGGTCTTATTCCGATACTGGCGTTCACGATCGTTACCCCGATGACTGCATCTTGCCAACGAGTACCAGCAGATCACGAGAGCGGGCTGGAAGAACTTCGCCAGACCGTGAGCACTGCATCGGGTCGCCCTTCTGTTGAGGCTCTGGTTCGCATCGAGTCTCGATATCCTCGAACCCGGACTGCTGCGCTCGCTCGCTTTCTGCGTGGTTATCTATATTACGCGGCGCAGAACTACCCGGCTGCCCTCGAGGCGCTCGATGCTCGAGCGATCGGCTCGGTAACTGCAATCACCGATTATGCGCTCTTTTATAGGGCCGAAAGCGAGTCCGCAAGTAATAAGAAAAGCGCCGCCCGCGCCGACTACACCGCGATTTATTCGAAGCACCCCGACTCGTTGAAGGCCCGCGACGCGAGACTCCGAGCCGCCGAAAATGCCGTCGCGACCGGCGATCCCACTGCCGCCGTTAAAGACCTGGCTCGGTTAGTCGAATCGAAGGACGCCGAAGCAATCTACATTACAGGCACAGCGCAGGAAGCGATGGGCAAGACCGATCAATCCGTCGCGATGTATAGACAGATTTACTACGAACTTCCTGCCACCATCGCCGGCGCACAGGCGGAAGCGAGACTGACGGCACTCAATCTCGCTCCAAAAGACAATGCCGGTTCTTTCGCGGAAGAGCGCTCTCGCTCCGATGCGCTGTTTGAAGCGAAACAGTATGCCGACTCAAGCGCAGCTTACGAACGACTCCTCGTTCGCTTTCCCGAAGCGGATCGCCTGGACGAAGTTCATCTGCGCCACGGCGTGAGCCTCCTGAACAGCAAACAACCGGTTCAAGCCGTCACCGCTCTGAGCCGCGTTAGCGACCGCAATCCTGAGCTGCGCGCCGAAGCAATGTTTCATCAAGCCGAAGCGTTGCGCCGCGCGAGTCGTTCGGCCGAGTCTTCGGTTGTAGTCGATCGACTAATCAGTCAGTTCCCAAAAACACGATGGGCGGTTGAAGCCCTCTACGCTCTCGCCAGCTATCTGAACAAGCAGGAACGCGACTCGGAAGCGGCGAGCCGTTATCGCCAGTTGGTCGCTTCCTTTCCCAGGAGCGCCTACGCGCCCGAGGCCTCCTACAATCTGGGATGGTCCGCATATCGTTCGAAGAACTATGTGGACGCCGCGCGCATACTCGAGCAGCATCTTGCGGCCTACCGTTATCCCGAAACGAAGTTCATTGGCGAGGCATGCCTGTGGGCCGCCAAGTCCGAAGAGCGGCTCGGCCACAAATCCCGCGCTCTTGCGCTCTATGACTATGTGAATGAGCGATACCACTACGGTTATCACGGCTACATTGCCGGCTTGAGGGCGGCGGCGCTGCGCAAAGCTGAACCTGCGCTCAAAGCCGAGCAGCCAAAGCCGGGATCGGATCTGGAAGTCATTCATGCGAACGTTACGTATTTTGAACCCACCAGGGAAACCGCCGACGGATCGGAGAACGCTCGCGTTGCGAGAGCGGGCGACCTTGAAGTAATAGGCCTCGAAGAGTTCGCGGTCAAAGAGCTGAACAAGGCTCTGGAAGCCAGTCCTGCGTCACCCAGGCTAAACCTTCGCCTCGCCCAGTTGTACTCGCGACGCGGTGAACCCTTTCAAGCAACGCTCGTTTTGAGAAAGGCCTATCCCGACCTTTATTCGTATCGCGACGCGGACGTGCCGCGCGAAGCATGGGAAATATTCTTTCCGATGACTGCGTGGAGCACGCTCAAGCAGGAAGCAAAACGCTACGGTGTTGATCCTTACATAGCTTGCGGGTTGATTCGCCAGGAAAGCGTCTTCAACCCAAACGCGATTTCTCGTGCCGGCGCCCGCGGGCTCATGCAAGTGATGCCCGCGACCGGCCAGTTGATCTCGAAGCGTCAGGGGAACGGCTCGATCACCGCCGCCGACTTGTACAACCCGGTGCTCAACATCAAGCTGGGCATGAATTACCTCGCTCAGATGCTCGGCGAGTTCGGAAGGATCGAGTACGCGGCTGCGGCCTACAACGCGGGGCCGGGGCGAGCGCGGGCATGGATCGCCGCGCGCGGCTCGATGGATATCGAAGACTGGATCGAGAATATCCCGTTTTCAGAAACTCGCGGATACGTTCAAGGCGTCCTTCGCTACGCCGCGAATTATCAGAGATTTTACAAAGAGTAGTAATCGATGCAATCCCGCGGCTCAGTACTCTTCAAATGTGTTCTCTCCTTGGTAATACCGCTTACCTGCGTTCTTACGGCGATCGAAGCCGCTCCGCAGAAGCGCGGGCCGGCCTCTCGCCCCTCTCAACCCAGTAGCGCGAGCCGTCCCGTCAACGCAACCGGCGCGCTCAAGGTTACGACTGGCCATCAGGGATCGGTCGTGTTCATCAACAATGTACGCCACGGTGTCACAAACGAGCACGGTGAGCTCGATCTCCCGCACGTCATCGCCGGATCCTATCCTGTGAGCGTCAGAACCACAGGATACGCCGACTGGAATGGGGCAGTCGTCATTGTCCCACGTGCAAGCCGAGCGCTAACGGTGACGCAGCAACCAACTACCGATGAAGCGACGCTCCACTATCAGAAAGGCAACGATCTCCGCGATAAGGGCAAGAACAAGGATGCGGTTGCGGAGTACAAGCAGGCGATCGCGTTGCGTTCTGCATTTGCCGAAGCACGCATCGCGATCGCAAGAACGTTGACCACGCTGCAGGATTTCCAGGAGAGCGAAACACAGATTCAGGCGGCTTTGAAGCTCGGAGGCCGCACGCTCATCGAAGCGCAGACCGTGCTCGCCAACCTCAGGCGCGCGCAGGGGCTGGTCGACGAATCGATAGTCGAATACCGAAAGGCGCTTCGACTCGCGCGAGGCAATTCCTTCGAGGCACACATCGGGCTCGCGATCGCTCTCAACGAACAAGAGAAAACCGACGAAGCGGTGAAGGAATATCGAATCGGAATAATCCAGGACATGGAAACCGAGCCGATACTCTACTATCAACTCGGAGAGATCCTCGAAAAAGCAAAACGCAACAAGGAAGCGATTGAGGCATATCGCAATTACATACGGCTCGATCCCGAAGGCGAATTCGCGTCCGCGGCCGAATCAATCATCGAGCAACTCAAGCAGGACACTGATAGATAGATTAGGTTCAGAGTACAAGCTCACGATTGCTCTGCACCTCTGCGTCCCCGGCGTCCTCTGCGGTTGAGTTCCAGCACTGATTAAGAAAACCGCAGAGGACGCCGGGGACGCAGAGGACTGCCTTGCCGTACAACACGCCAATACACCACCATGCGACAGGCCCTTGCTGGACAACCTCTCGAACGCGTTGCTAGAATCAGCGGCTTCAAAGATGAGCGATGAAGGCGACCTTCGGAGCCAGACTAGCGAGAACGAGAGAAACGACGCTGATCCGGCGTTGAAGCTCACCGCGCCCGAAGCCGTCGAGCGGCGAGTCTTGAGAAACATCGTTGCCGTAGTCGCGCTGGCTGTAGCCGCAGCGGCGATTTTCGCAGACCTGCGGTTCATGCTGGGCCTGGTTTTGGGCGGCGCGCTCGCCTTGCTAAACTACAAATGGTTGAACTCATCGCTGCGAGCCGTGCTGGTCGTCGGCAATGAAAAGGCGCCGCCCGGGACGTTGATAAAGTTCGTGGTTCGATGGCTGGTGATCGCCGCCGTTGCTTGGGCCGCCAACAGGACCGGCTACTTCGATCCGATCGCGATACTGGCGGGGTTGCTGGCTCCGGCGGCGGCGGTAGTGATCGAAGCCGCTTATGTAGGATACAAAACGCTCGCTATCAACAAGGGAGAACGACGATAGATGTTAGCCGCGATAATAGCGCTACTCCAGGAAGGACACGAAGCCGCTGCCGGCGCGGCTGAGCACGCCGGCGAAGCAACCGAACACGCCGCCGAACCGTGGATTGTCGAGCAAGTCAATCACGTCTTTGGCCCTATGGTGCTCGGCATCGAGCGCGCCATCATGCCCGCTGTCTTCAAACTATTCGGCGCGCATTGGCACGAGCCGGGGCCGGGCGAATTGGTAATTCCCGAGCAAGTCGTATGGGCGATCCTTCTGTTTATCATCGTTGTCGCCGGAGTCCTGCTGTTGAGAGGCAAGCTGTCCGTCGATCGGCCTTCGAACGGACAACAAATGCTCGAGGTGCTTGTCGAGCAGATTCGCGGACTGCTCGACCAGGTCATAGGACCTTATGGGCGGCGGTATCTTCCGGTGATCGGGTCTTTCGCGGTGTTCATCCTGATCGGCAACCTGATGGGGCAGATACCCGGGCTCGGCGCGCCGACGGAAAGCATAAACGTCACGGGCGCGCTGGGCGTCACGTCGTTTTTATACTTCATCGGCAGCGGCTTTCGACAACAGGGGATTCGTTATCTTAAACACTTTACCGGGGGACTGACCGGAGCACTGCTCTTCGCGATGGGATGGCTGATCTTTGTGGTCGAGATCGTATCTAACAGCGTTCGGCCGGTTACTCTCTCGCTGCGGCTCTTTGTGAATATGTATGCCGATCAAAAGATCGCCGGTGCGTTTCTGGGACTGATCGCGCCGATCGTTCCGATCTTTACGATTGTGCTCGGGATCTTCGTTTCCTTTATACAGACCTTCATATTCATAATGCTTTCAATGGTCTATTTGTCTGAGACCGTGCCGCACGAGGAACACGACCATGAAGAACACGGTCATGCTCAGGAAGCGGCGGCGCATTGAGAATGAAACGTGATGCGTGAAACGTGATGCGTGAAACGTGATGCGTGAACATTGAGGAGGCTTATCACGACTCACGTATCACGAATCACGTTTCACGTTCACGTTTCATTCCGGCTTTATATGTACCTTAACCGAAGGAATGATGGACGGAGGCTCTTTTCATAGTAGTTGATCGCACGTCGTTGCTGGAGCCTTGCTGATTAGGGGAGCAAGCGTATACCGGGCGCGTGGAAATTATTTCGAGCCGAATCTTTCATTTCTTTCCTCGTTGACCTGAGCTTCTTCGGTTACTCACCGTCGAAGCTCGAACCCGCCGAGAATCGACTCGGCGTTGAGGTCGATTCGGACCTCGGGAGAAAGATGATGATCAAACTAAGACTATTCGTCCTGTCGGCGCTTGTGACGCTGATAACCGTCGCGACTGCGGCGGCGCAGGCGCCGGGTGCAACCGGAGCCGCCGATCACACGACCGGCAATTCCTGGTTCTTCCCGGCGATGGGCTCGTTCGCGGTTGGCATCGCAGCCCTGGGTGGAGCGCTTGGCGACGGCCGCGCAATCGCTGCAGCTTGCGAGGGCACCGCTCGTAATCCGGGCGCGGGAGGCCGCATCTTCACGATGCTGCTGCTGGGCCTTGCGCTGATCGAGACCCTCGTTCTGTTCACGTTCCTGACCGTCGTGCTGAAGTACTGATCGGTTGTCACGAGACAGAAACGGTGTGCGAAAAGGGAGGCTTCACGGCCTCCCTTTTTGTTCGCGCCGAGACGGGATAGACTCGCTGTCCGACAAACTTTAGTTTGTCGAAGGCTCCGTCCCGCGCCGCATTCAGCATCAACCGACAAACTGAAGTTTGTCGGACATTGGAGAAGCACCATGCAATCATTCAAAGACAGCATCATTAAACTGATCACCGAAACCTCAACCAACCTTCCTCCGGATGTTCGCAACGCAATGGCTGAAGCAGTCGCGGAAGAAAATCCGGCGACAAGCGCCGGAACCGCGCTGGCAGTGATAGCCACAAACATCGACATGGCGTGTGACAACCAGGGCCCGATTTGCCAGGACACCGGCATGCCGACTTTTGAGATCAAGACTCCAGTCGGCGCAAATCAGATTGCGATGAAGCGCGAGATCCGCGAGGCGATCGCCGAAGCAACGCGCCGCGGTAAGCTTCGTCCCAATTCTGTTGACTCGATCACCGGCGCGAATTCCGGAGACAACCTCGGTCCGGGGACTCCGGTCCTTCACTTCGATCAATGGGAAAACGACGACGAGATAGAAGTGAAGCTGCTGCTCAAGGGCGGCGGGTGCGAGAACAAGAACATTCAGTACTCGGTGCCGATCGAGCTCCCGCATCTCGGGCGAGCCGGGCGCGATCTGGACGGCGTGCGAAAGTGCATTATGCACGCGGTGTGGCAAGCCCAGGGGCAGGGCTGCAGCGCCGGCGCGATAGGCGTTTGCATTGGAGGCGACCGAACTTCAGGTTACGGCCACGCCAAGGAGCAACTCTTCCGGACCCTCGGCGATACGAACCCTGATCCAAAGCTCGCCGCTCTTGAAGATTATGTAATGAAAGCCGCGAACACTTTGAACATCGGGACGATGGGATTCGGCGGCGGCGTCACGCTGATCGGTTGCAAGGTCGGCGCTCTCAATCGGCTCCCGGCGAGCTTCTTTGTGTCAGTCGCGTATGACTGCTGGGCGTTTCGCCGTCTCGGCGTCGTGCTCGACGCCAAGACCGGGGAAATCAAGCGCTGGCTTTATCGCGATGAGCAGAAGACGGAAAAGCGAATGTCCGCGGGCGAAGGCTTCAAGCTGACCGGAAACGAGAAACCCCTCGCAGCGCCGATCAACGAGGACGAGATCCGCGCGCTCAAAGTTGGCGACGTCGTTATGATCTCCGGAGAAATGTTCACCGGCCGCGACGCGGTGCACTCATATCTGATGAAGCACGACTCGCCGGTTGATCTGCGAGACTCCGTGCTTTATCACTGCGGACCGGTCGTAATGAAAGAAAATGGAAGTTACCGGATCACCGCCGCCGGCCCGACGACCAGCATTCGCGAAGAGCCTTACCAGGGCGACATCATCAAGCGCTTCGGCGTCCGGGCGGTCATCGGCAAGGGCGGCATGGGTAAGCGCACGCTCGACGCGATGCAGGAAGCGGGCGCGGTGTACCTGAACGCGATAGGCGGCGCAGCGCAGTATTACGCGCGCTGCATCGAGACGGTGCTCGATGTAAATCTGCTCGAGTTTGGCATTCCCGAAGCGCTGTGGCATCTGCGGGTGAAGGACTTTCCGGCCATCGTAACGATGGATGCCCACGGGAATTCGTTGCACGCCGATGTGGAAAAGGCTTCGGCGGTGATGCTTGGAAAGCTGGCCGAGCCCGTGTTTTGACCGCGCAGGTCGAACCTTAGTAGTGAGGCGATAGTGTGTTGCTCGCCCACATTCGCGTTTCTCCTCTGCGTCCTCGGCGTCCTCTGCGGTTGATTCCGAGCCACTGAGCAGGAAAAACCGCAGAGGACGCCGGGGACGCAGAGGACTGCTTGCTGGCAACACGCTAATACCCCACTACCCGAATCTTCCGTAGATTGACGGCCTCATGCGAGTGTGATAAATCGACCCTCCGTACCGTAGACTGTCCGGTCTGCGGTTGAATCTGTTTACGAAGATTACAAGAGGAAGATTACAAAAGCATGAGTCACCGGCAGACTGGACAGTCTGCGGTACGCCGCTAAAAGGAGAAAACCAAAATGCAAAACGCATACGCCCGGAAGCTGATCACGTGGTTGGCAGTAACGTGCTGCTTGATAAGCTTGCTGCCCGCACCCGCGACGGCATGGAGCAGGAAAGGTCATAGCATCGTCGCCCGCATCGCAACAAAACATCTATCTCAGAAAACTCAAACGGCCATTCTCGACCTGCTCAAGTCGGACCCTGACGATCGAGGCCGTTGCGCAGACAAAACCAGCCTCGAAGATAAAATGGCATGCATCGCCCCCTGGGCCGACGATGTCAGGAGCGATACCCAGTACGGCAACACCGGACCATTTCACTTCGTCAACATCCCCATCTATGTTGACAAGGCGGAGAGGCATTACATAGAAAGCCGCGATTGCAAAAATGGGGATTGCATCGTTCAGGCTATCGCGAAGTACAGAGGCATTCTCGCCGATCAGTCGAAGAGTCCCGCGGAACGCGCCATCGCGCTGAAGTTCATCGTGCATTTCGTAGGCGATCTGCATCAGCCGCTGCACACCGCGAAGGATCACGACCGCGACGCCGCCAACAAAGAGAACAACGGTAAGATAACTGACAATGGCGATCAGGGCGGCAATCTCAAACTCGTCACATGGCTCGGCCAGGAATCGTCCCCGTATGGATGCGTGAATCTCCATTCCGTGTGGGACGACGGTATGATCTCAACGAAGAACAAAGATGATGTGACTTATGCTGACTCGCTTAACGGCGCGATCGATGCGCAAAACCTTTCCGCAATTCAAAAGGGGACCGCAATCGATTGGGCAAACGAAGCCTTCGATCTTGCCATAGCTCACACCTACAAGCTTCCCAAACCAACCGCCGGCGACGCCGTGTGCCAGGTGAAGGTTGCGGACAACAAGAAGCAGTGCGCCAAGTATGATGCTCAAGCGTGCAAGGGAACAGAGGTGCATCATAGATATCACCTCGGGCAGGACTACAACGACAGCAATTTGCCGATCGTGGAATCTCAGCTAAAAAGTGCCGGGCTTCGTCTTGCGAAATTGCTGAGCGACATCTTCGAACCTTAAGAGCGTAACGTATAAGGCATGCAGGGGCGGGCCTCCGTGGCCGCCTCTCCTCGCGGAAACTAAAGATCAACGAATGAGGGGCGGCCACGGAGGGCCGCCCCTACATGTGTCCCGCCGAAACGGAACACCTGAAGGAGGACGATGTAATGATACGCACCTGGATCGCGATCGCTGGACTGGCGGTCATCCTATCAACACATTCAGAAGCCCGCGCCCAGACGCAAGACCTGGCGTCTACTCGCGATATGAGCGACATCAACTGGATGGAATTCAAGGAGGTTGTCCCTTCCAAAATCAACACGGTGATTCTGCCGACGGGCACACTGGAGCCGCACGGAGTCATCAACAACGGCGCTGATATTACCGCGCCCATCGGCATAGCTCGGAAGATCGCGCGTGAAGTCAACGCTATGATCGCTCCGATTATTCCTTACGGCATCACCGGAAGCATGGACGCTTATCCCGGAGCGTTTTCGATTTCCGAGGCGGCCTATCGCGCTTATGTAAGAGACGTTCTGTTAGGGCTCGCGAAGAACGGCTTTCGCAACATCGTAGTGATCAACGGGCATGGCGGTCCACAAACCGCGGTGCTAAATCAACTCGCCACCGAGATCGGTCAGGAGAAGCACGTGCGGACTCTGGTGATCAACTGGTGGAGCTACGCTTCGGATGTGACGCTTTCCGTGTTCGGCGAGGACGGTGGTCACGCGGGTTGGAACGAAACTGCTTTCGTCCAGGCGATCGATCCAAAGTTGGTTCACAAGGAACGCTATTCGAATGACCTTGCGACACCCAACGCTTTACCGGGCACTTACTCGGCGTATCCGGCGCCCTCTTCGATCGGTTTGTACAAGGAAGGACAGGGCTACGTGAAATTCGATCAGGCGAAAGCCGATGAGTACTTCGCTAAGGTCAATCAGAAGATTGCAAAACTCATAATAGATACTCGGCGGAAATGGGACATGGCGGGGCTGTTCGAGAAATGAGAGTGAAACGTGATGCGTGAAACGTGATACGTGACACGTGATTCGTGAAACGTGATTCGTGACAGCGTTGATGCGTGACCGTTGAAAACCTTTATCACGAATCACGTTTCACGTTTCACGCTTCACGTTTCACGTATCACGCTTCACGTTTCACGCATCACGTTTCACGCATCCCGAATTACGCATCACGTTTCACTCTTCATTCATTGACACCACGCGGCTGACGAATTAGGCTGCAAGACGCTGGGGCATCAACGGGCGAGGGAGAGCGAATATGATTTGTGCGCAGTGCGGCGCGGAGAATCGCGATGGATCGAACTATTGCCGCTACTGTTCCGCTCCGTTGATCCAACAAAACCGCGACCCAAATTCAGGCTACATTCCGTCTGTCCCACCGCCGCCCGCGCCCGGCGCCAGCCGGCCGG
>DATNBZ010000136.1:0-25544 GCA_035607285.1 Blastocatellia bacterium
TCATCACGGCAGTGCCCGATTCGTTGAAGTCAGCAATTGCCGTCGGAATCGGTTTACTGATCACGCTTATTGGAATGGAGTGGGCCGGGCTGGTCAGATTGGACGCGAATACTTTTGTTGCGCTTGGAAGCTTCAATCAAAAGCCGGTGCTTGTGGCCTTGCTTGGTCTTCTGACGACGGTAATCCTGATTGCACGAAAGGTGAGGGGCGCTATCCTGTACGGTATTTTGGTTGCGGCGCTCGCCGGGATGGCAGCAGGAGTCGTGACCAGACCGTCGGCAGTCATGAGCCTCCCGCCTGCCCTGACGCCGACGGCTTTTCGGTTGGATATTTTTGCAGCCCTAAAGCAAAACCTTATAGGTGTCATCTTCGTCTTCTTCTTCCTTGATCTGTTTGACACAGTGGGCTCGCTAATCGGCATAGCGAAGCAGGCGGACTTGATGAAAGAAGGGAAGCTGCCTCGCGCCGGCCGTGCTCTGCTTGCCGATGCAATTGGAACAGTCGGCTCAGCTTTGATGGGTAACACGACGATGGTGAGTTATGTCGAGAGCGCATCAGGGGTAGCGGTTGGCGGGCGAACGGGATTGACAGCGCTCGTAGTCGCCGCGCTCTTTCTTGTAGCTCTTTTCTTCTCTCCGCTCGTGCAAGTGATCAGCGGCGGCTATCCCGTTCACGAGATCGTGTCTATCCAGGGCCAGGAAGTAGCGCGAACGTTTACATTGTACCCGGTCACCTCGCCCGCGTTGATTGTAGTCGGCAGTTTTATGATGAAATCGGTCCGCGATATCGAGTGGGACGATTTCACCGAAGCGCTGCCCGCGTTTCTGATGATTGTGGTGACCCCTCTCACATTCAGCATAACCGACGGAATTGCGTTTGGCTTCATCTCCTACGCGCTGTTGAAGCTGGTTACCGGTCGAGCCAAGGAAGCTCACTGGTTGATCTACGTTTTCGCGCTGCTCTTCATTGTTCGCTATGCAGTCGGCGGCTTGCATTGACAGTCCGACGCGCAAGCGAGCGCGCAAATATTTGGTAGTGGGGTGATAGTGTGTTGCTCGCTCACATTTGCGTTTCTCCTCTGCATCCTCGGCGTCCTCTGCGGTTGATTCCGAGCCACTGAGCAGGAAAAACCGCGGAGGACGCAGGGGACGCAGAGGACTGCTTGCTGGCAACACGCTAATGCCCCACTACCCAAATATTTGACAATGCTCCCGCGAGGCATTTAACATGCCGCTGTTCACTGAAGCCTTGAAAATAAGCGGGTGTAACTCAATGGTAGAGTGTCAGCTTCCCAAGCTGAAAGTTGCGAGTTCGAGCCTCGTCACCCGCTCCATTCCTTAATGCGTAGCGTCAGAGGTCGTCGCCACGACTCTTGATTGGTCACCTTAACTATCGAGTAAAGTTCGGTTCAGAGTTCAAGCTTCAGCTTGCCGTCTTTCAACCGTAAAGCTCGAGAGCAAACTATAGCTTGAACTCTGAACCTCAACCCTGACCCGCTTGCGATTCTGAGGAATAACAATTCAGTTGGCTGTGGTATCATGCGGGCCAACGCCGATGCCAGGCGCAACATATCGGAACCCGCGCTGCATCAAAAGCACACGTGGTATTTATGTCTGAGAACGTAAAGTTTTTCATGAGCTTTAGAGTGCGGCTGATGCTGCTACTCACTTCGTTCTTGTTGCTAACGATAGTGCTCGTCCTCGCCCTTGATAAGTGGGCTCAAAAACGTGCGGCCGAGGAAGTACGCCAGCAGAGTGAGCAAGTCAAAGACGCGGTCAACGATACATACAGCGATCTTGTTAAAGCGATAGGAATGGCGATTCGAAACTTGAACTCGGAGCGATATCTCTACAAGCAAATCGAAACAGGAGAGATTACGTTGCCGCCTACGGTCGAGCACATAATCGTTGCCGATGAGCACGGCCTCGTCAGCGATACCTCGATCGAAGAGAAAAAAGACAAGACCATAAAAGTGCCGGATACCGAGGTTGTTCAGGAAGCGCAGGGCGATCCTGTCGAGGGGGAACTGCGGATCCATGGGGAAGTGTATAAGACCTATGACATACCATTCACTTCGGCGAAGGGTTTGTACTGGATAATCATCGTTGCCAAGCAGGGAAACTTGATCGCAGGGATCGACGCAGCATCACAAACGCTTGCCAGCAAGAGCCGCGAGCTGTCCAATGTGCGTCTTCTTGCGACAACCGGGCTCCTCATTCTCGCACTGGCTTTTGCCACCATAATCGGCTGGAGTTTCACAAGGCCGATCGAGCGGCTCGCGAGATCTGCCCAACGAGTTGCTTCCGGTGACCTGGATTTTCAAGTGGACGTCAAACGCCGGGACGAAGTAGGGCAGTTGGCAAGCACGTTCAACGAGATGATTGTCGGGTTAAAGTCAAAGCGAGAGCTTGAAGACAAGCTGAACAACGCGGAACGCCAGGCTGCAATCGGCAGGTTGACCCAGGCCGTCGCGCACGAGATTCGCAATCCGCTTAATGTAATCAATCTGTCGATCGACCATGTCGCTTCGAAGTATGCTCCTGAAGACGAGAAACGACGCGAGCAGTTCTCGCGCATTCTGTCGTCGATCCGTGATGAGGTTGCTCGCTTGAAGAGGCTGCTCAGCGATCTTCTTAATTATGGCCGGCCTCCCAGACTTGCCATGGAAATATTCGATTTGAGCACGCTCGTCGACGAGACCATCGACTTGATCCAACCTCAAGCGGACGATCAGGGAGTTAAAGTATCGGTTGAGAAGGATAGCGCAGTTGCCGATGTTCGAGGTGACCGCGAGCGTCTGAAATCCTGCTTTTCCAACATTGCCATCAATGCGCTGCAAGCGATGCCGAGCGGCGGCCAACTGAGCTTACACATCGCACAGGTGAATGGAAGTGTTGAAGTAACCGTTAGCGATACCGGCGTGGGGATCAGCGAGGAGGCTTTGGGTAAAGTCTTCGAGCCTTATTTTTCAACCAAGCAAGCCGGCTTTGGACTGGGCCTTGCTGTCACCAAAGCGGTGGTCGAGGAGCACCAGGGGTCGGTTGAAGTTAGAAGTCAGCCAAACTTCGGAACGACTTTTGTGGTAAGACTGCCGGCTGCTCCGGATAATCCAAGATGATGAGCTGAAGCCCGCGATCTTAGATTTTACATGAGGGTAAATCAGCTTTAGACAGTTCACCAAATCACTCGAGAGGGATCAAATGGCGAGAAACAGAGTACTGGTTGTTGATGACGAAAAGAACCAGCGCGAAATATATACGATGATTCTTGGAGACGACGGCTATAACGTGACTACCGCGCAGAGCGGCGAGCAGGCCTTCCGATTTGCGAGTGAGAATCAGTTCGATCTTGTGCTGACCGACTACAAGATGACCGGCATGGATGGGCTTACACTCCTGGGCGAGCTGCTCAAGTTGGATCCGTCGATAATCGTCGTGATGATGACCGCGCACGGGTCGGTCGAGTCGGTAAAGGACGCTCTTCGCGGCGGCGCGTTCGATTATCTCGAGAAGCCGATCGATCGCGACCAATTGCTCAAGGTGGTTCAAAGCGCGCTCGAACGGCTCAACCGAATCGATGATGAGATCATCGGTAATTCCGATGAGATGGAACGCGTCAAGAAGATGATATTGAAAGTCGCGGGATCTACATCGACGGTGATGATCCGAGGCGACTCAGGCGTTGGCAAGGAACGTGTCGCTCGCGCGATCTACAAGGCCAGCCCGAGAGCCGGCGAAGTCTTTCAAGCCGTCAATTGTGCCGCCATCAACGAGAATCTCATCGAGTCTGAACTCTTCGGGCACGAGAAGGGTTCGTTCACCGGCGCGCACGCGCAGAAGAAGGGCCAGTTTGAAACGGCCGATCGAGGCACCCTGTTTCTGGATGAGATCGGCGATCTCAACATCAGCATGCAGGCAAAGATCCTGCGCGCGCTTCAGGAAAAGGAGATTATGCGCGTCGGCGGCACGCGGCCTATCAAAGTCGATGTGCGCGTGATCGCGGCTACTAATCGAGACCTCGAAAGCATGGTCAAAGACGGACGATTTCGCGAGGACCTCTACTATCGGTTGAACATCATTCCTATTGTGATTCCTCCGTTGCGTAATCGTCGCGACGACATTCCGCCGTTGGTGGATTTCTTCATCGCCAAACACAGCGTGGACGCGAACCGAAAGATCGAGGGATTGACGGCGTCCGCGCGCAATCTGGTAATGAGCTATTCGTGGCCGGGCAATGTACGACAACTCGAGTCGGCCATCGAGCGCGCGATTCTGCTCTGTGAAGGAAACGAGATTCAGGTGGAAGATTTGCCGGTCGAGATTCGGCAGGAGGGAACCTCAGCATCAGCCTTCAACTTCAAGCTGCCACCTGAGGGAATTTCTTTCGAAGAGGTCGAGAGGTCGCTTATCACTCAGGCGATGGAGCAAACCAACTGGAACATAACGCGCGCGGCAAAGCTACTCGGGCTATCATTTCGAACGCTGCAGTACCGGCTTGAGAAGTTTGGGATGAAGAAGGGAACTCAGGACTAGACTGCTACTCAATGTAGTGACGCAAAGCTGGCGTCTTAGACCCTACAATTTAGATAGCATCCGGGAGTATTGCTGATAAAGCTGCCCTAAGAAGTGGAGTTCTTCAGCTTTGGATCTCTGTCCGCCGGTTCGATACTCCTGTATGTGGCCAACCACTCGATCCCTTATCTCGTGCGAACCTTGCCTCACGGAGCCTGGAAGATCAACATGGTGCGGGTGGGGCACCTTGTCGATTTCAGCCAGCGCGGACGCGGTGACACCGTCACTCTGCAGATGCATGGCGTTCTTAAGCACAGGAAGGAGAAGCTCAAGCTCCCGTTTCTCCCCCTTCCGCCAATCCAAAAACAGTTGCCCTGTCTTTGCATCACCGTCATAGGTCTGATCGTCAAGAATGGCAGCGAGCACAGAGATATCGGATTCCTTCACACCGGCGCCCTTGGACTGGGGTTGCACTGCATAGGAATAGAGGCCGCCCGGGGGAATTGTGTAATCCTGTGAGATGAAGTCAATTTGCACTTGAACAGCCGCGTTAGTAATTACCAGGCCTGTGACCTCTTTTTTACTCAAGACATTTTTCACCGTCAGAGCAACAGCTCCTTCTGCTTTACCAGAGGGTGAAAGTACCGGTGTAAGCGAAACGACTTGGAGGGCGGAAGTTTTGTTTTGCACCTGGCCGGCATCGAGTTTCGACTGGTGCGGTGAACCGCCCAAGTTTACCGCGCCAACTGCTATCGAAATCAGGCCGAACAGGATTCCAGTCATTAATAAATGCTTGCGCGTTAACTTGTTTCGCATTTGCATAAGGTCTCCTTTCCTGTTGTAGTCCTTTCGGTTGTTTGCCTCGAACCGTTTCCTCAATTACTGACATTCCCAGCAGGTATGGCTGACACTGAACGTGAAACTAGTTCCGTCCAGACAGCGGACAGCCAATCGTTTGAAGGTCTACAATGTCCCTGGAGTCGTAACAGGGGCTGGTTACCGGTGGGGGCAGCGCCATTACTGTGGTTACCACAACGGCTATGGCACAGAAAGCGATTATCATTTTCATGGTGATTCTCCAGAACTCCCTGTCAGACAGTTGAGTATTGAAAGATCACGAATAGGCGTTAGGTTTTCCAGTATACTTTCATTTACCTCTTCATACAAGACCAAATGTCACATTTGTCACTTTATTAAATCTAAGTCCGGTAGTTGGAGGCATGGCACTCTCACCCAGAAAGCCAAACGATGGGAAAGTTGGTGCGCCGGGCGGTCGAGCTAAAGTGTGGAGAGCATTATCGGCTCACAAGCGGTTCCGGGTGTACCAGATCGCTCCCTCACAGTTACGGAAGGCCTATGACGCTTCTATCGCAGGTCGCCCTATTGCTTTGCAGTAATTCCTAGGGAAATCGGGTAGACGCGATCAGGATACGCGCTTGGGCACTTCGATACAGGTTACTTCACTAGCATGAACTTCCTGGCGACGTTCTGACCGACGGCGATAGGCTCCCGATCTCGCGAAGCCTTTGCTGGTTCTTCTACTATTGGAGGCGAAGTGAATTTCACCACGTCGTTTTTTGCTGCGGCTAACCGGTGAACGAGTCGCTCTGAGGCAAAGTCATCGTGAAACTCGGACGCGGGGCGTTCGGACCCGCACTCGTAGCAGACTTGAACCAGACCACCGTGGGCCGCTGATCTGTGAGGCGTGCACCAGTAGTGCTTTCTGCTTAATCGGCAAAAGAATGACATCCTGTTCTTCCTTCGGGGGCGTATGTTTTTTCTACGCTTTATCCAGATGCGCTTATGCACAACCTAATCCAATAGGTGAGCGCCCGCAAGTATAAGCAACACCATAAGTCAATTGCAAGCACTTTTTAGGTGATTACCTTGAGGGAATGTCCGAGGTTGTGCTCAAGGTTTTGTTGAAGTTGTCGATTGCCTGAGCATAGTCGTCCGGAGTGTTGACATTCTTAAAGAACAACTCTGAGCCGGCAAGGTGTTGCAATTCCTCGAATCGCACAAATCTTGTGGGGATTCGATCGTAGAGCAAGCTGATCTTTCGCCCTCCGCTTGCTATGAGCGCGTCGACCGCATTCAGGCCGCTAACGCAATAGATAGCGCAGAGAGGTTCTAGCTTTTGGTTAGCGCTCATCGGCACAACTGCTTCATAGGGGCCGTCAAGGCTAACTAAGAACCTGAAGAGTTCGGACGTGACAAATGGCAGATCACATCCAACCAGCAACGCCCGCGGCTTTCTTGCGTTTAGTAAGCTGATTCGGATCGCTTCCAGTGGGCCGATGCCGCTATGAGAATCCGGTAAGACTGGAAACCCCAACCTCGCATACTCGGAATCGTTTGCAATGATCGAAACACTGGTTGTGACTGGCTGAAGCGCTGCGATTACGTGCTCGATCATTGGCCGACCGGCAAGCTCGAGCCAGGCTTTGTCCCTGCCCATCCGCGAGCTCCGGCCACCCGCTGTAACGAATCCAGCTACGTCGCTCATTCTGCCGTCGAGTATATCAGTTTGTGTCCGACGAACTTCAGTTTGTCGTCTTAGCGCTCATCGACAAACTGAAGTTTGTCGAACACTTTGTCGGCCATTTTGTGGGATGTTCCGGGTCTGCTAATGTAATCGGCGCCTGTGAATTGATTACCGAACATTCTGAACGGTGAAGAGATGATCGATCAACAGCAGCATCTACTCGAAGTCTTTCAACGGACGGGAGCCTTGCTCGAGGGACACTTTCAACTCTCCTCGGGGCTGCATAGTCCGCGCTACTTGCAATGCGCGCTGGTGCTTCAGTTCCCTGAGCATGCTGAGTGGACGGGCCGAGTGCTGGCCTCGCGCTTCAGC
This sequence comes from Blastocatellia bacterium, assembly GCA_035607285.1. Lineage (GTDB taxonomy): Bacteria > Acidobacteriota > Blastocatellia > UBA7656 > UBA7656 > Onstottus_A. The sequence goes on from DATNBZ010000136.1 coordinate 7,369, forward strand.
GGTGAGCAAGTTGTCGCAGTGGTCGCTCCGGCGATCGGCGGAATCATCGTGGCTCACGAAACAGCTCGCGCGCTTGGCGTCCGCGCGATCTTTACCGAACGCGAGGGCGGCGTGATGACGCTGCGACGCGGCTTCAGTTTGAACAACGACGATGCCGTGTTTGTTGTCGAGGACGTGATCACTACGGGAGGGTCCACGCGCGAAACGATAGACGCAGTGGCACGCGCGGGCGGACGAGTCGTCGGCGCAGGCTCGATAGTAGATCGAAGCGACGGCGCGGTCGACCTGGGCGTGCCGCGATGTTCATTACTGACGCTGGATGTTCCTTCGTACGATCCCGACGAATGTCCTTTATGCCGGCAAGGCATTCCGGTGACCAAGCCAGGCAGCAGAGCATTGAAGCGTGATGCGTGAAATGTCGTTGCGGGCTTTGCGGTCCCTGGCGATCTTTGCGCCGTAGTCTTGGTCCTTATCGCAAAGATCGCAAAGGACCGCAAAGCCCGCAAAAGCGTTTCACGCATAGTGTTCTTTTTCGCCATGCAGAACCTCAGGATGACAATTCAATATGACGGAACGAACTACCATGGCTGGCAGATTCAGTCGAACGGCCGGACGGTTCAGGGTGAGCTTACTCGGGTGTTGTCGATGCTCGATCATCGCCACGTAACCGTTTACGGAGCGGGGCGCACCGATGCGGGCGTTCATGCCGAAGGCCAGGTAGCCAACTTCTTCGTCGAACGTCACTTCGAAAGTCACCTGCTGTGCGCGGCGATAAACGCGAATCTTGACCGCGATATTCGAGTGTTTGATATTCGCAGCGTCCGTCCGGAGTTTAACGCCCGGCACTCGGCAAGGCGGAAGACTTATCGCTATCGGATTTGGACCACCGACGTCGTCGCCCCGTTCATCTATCGATACGTTCATCACTATCCCAAAGAACTCAATGTTGACGAGATGCTGCGCGGAGCTTCTGCGCTCATCGGAACGCATGATTTCAGCGCCTTCACCGTTTCGAATTCCGAGGCTGAAGATCACGTTCGCACTCTTGGGCGCCTGGATGTTTCATGCGACACAAACGAGATCTCGATCGTCGTCGCGGCTAATGGTTTTCTGAGATACATGGTTAGGGCTATCGTCGGCACGCTGATCGAAGTGGGGCGCGGCAAGCGAACTGCCGCGAGCGTGCGGGAAGCGCTCGAGAGCGGCGACCGCTCAAACGCAGGACCATCGGCTCCTGCCAACGGGTTGACTTTGGTGAGCGTCGACTATTAGATTCACGAATGTCGAGCCCTCCCCTACGGCTCGCGAAAGTATTCCATCACTTCGAAACGCAATGGGCATTACCTTCAAGTTTGACAACGCCATTGAGGCCGGTTCCGTAGACGAGTTTCTTCTTACCCAAATCGATCCCGACAGACTCCCCTCGCATGTAGCGATCATCATGGACGGCAACGGCCGCTGGGCCGCGCGCCGGAATCAACCTCGCGTTGCAGGCCATCGCGCGGGCGCCGAAGCCGTGCGCGCCACAGTTGAAGCCGCGGCGCAACTCGGAATCTCTTATCTGACTCTTTACGCATTTTCAACCGAGAACTGGAAGCGCCCGAGGCTTGAAGTGGAAGCATTGATGGGGTTGTTGAGAGAGTTCCTGCGGAAGGAAATTCGGAGTCTCAAGAGAAACAACATTCGCTTCCAGACCATTGGCCGCGAGCAGGGACTGGAAAACGTGGTGAGCCGTGAAATCGATCGGGCGCGCCGCGAGACCGCTGCCAATACTGGAATGGTGCTTACGGTCGCGCTGAATTACAGCGGGAGATCTGAAATTGTCGAGGCATGCCGGGAGTTGGCGATCGAGTGTTCGACTCAGGGCCGCGACCCGTCGCAAATCTCGGAATTCGACATCGAGCAGCACCTGTTTACCAGGGACCTGCCTGATCCCGATCTGCTCGTCCGCACCAGCGGAGAGATGCGCGTCTCTAATTTCCTTCTTTGGCAAATCGCCTACAGTGAAATCTATGTTACCGATGTGCTGTGGCCTGATTTTCGCCGCGTGAATCTCTTTGAGTCGATATTGGAATATCAAAAGCGCGAGCGTCGTTATGGCGACGTCAAACCGTCCGCAAGGGGTTCACTGATCGCGGCAAACATGAAATGAGTGATGCGTGATCCGTGATGCGTGATTGATCGACAACGTCTTTTCATCGGGTCACGGATCACGCATCACTCTTTATGAAACGAATCCTCACTGCCATCGTCGGCCTACCCATTCTGCTCTACACCGTCTGGAGCCAGTCTCCTTACTTCTTTGCAGCGCTCACGGCTATCGCAGCGATTCTGGCATTAGTGGAGTTTTACGGACTGGCCTCAAAGGTGGGCAGCCAACCGCAGGTGATTGCTGGCTGCGTGTTCGCGATACCGGTCCTGGCAAGCTACTTGTTGAACGAGCCTCAGTTGGCATCAGCGGCCTTCATCGCTTTGACGATGGCGTGCCTGGCAATCGCACTGAGAAGGCCCGATGAAATCAAAACCTCGTTGATGTCCGTGTCCTCAACTGTCCTTGGTGTCGTCTACGTAGCTCTGCTCCCGGGCTGCCTGATAGGCGTTAGGATGTTACCCGACACGACGACACATTTGAGCGCTCCTCATCTCTCCTCGAAGCTGTTAACCATGTTTTTCGCATTGGTGATGCTGACCGACACTGGAGCGTTCTATGTTGGGCGCTCGTTTGGCCGTCACAAACTCGCGCCACGAATAAGCCCGGGCAAAACCATCGAGGGCGCGATCGGAGGATTCGTTACAGCGATTGTAACCGGCGTCTTAATCAAGTTGACGTTCTTCCATGAGATTCCAATCACACATGCTATCGCGCTCGGCGCCGCGATAGGCACTGTAGGACAAGTCGGAGATCTCGCGGAGTCCATGTTGAAGCGCGGCGCTGGTGTGAAGGACTCGGGTAATTTGTTACCCGGCCACGGAGGCATGCTCGACCGCATCGACAGCATTCTGTTTTGCGCGCCGCTGCTCTTCTGCTATGCGCGACTGCTTGCTTCGAGTCTCTGAGCGGAGAAGCAAGGATGAAAGACGAGGCGCGATCGTTCATATCAGTCATCTCTAACTTCCTTCGCGATGTTTGGCTGGTCTGGCTGGCGGTCAGTGTCCTCACTACAATTCCCTACCTTGTAGCGAATCTGCGAACACCACCGGGACATATCTTCACCGGCGTGCTTACTGCCTACGATGATACCTTCACATACTTCGCGTGGATCAGGCAGAGTGCCGACGGTCATCTGCTCTTACGTGACCTTTTCACATCCGAGCCTCAGCCCGGCGAATTCTTTCTTCCACTGTGGAACATAATCGGCTTCGCGTCCCGTCTGACCGGCGCCTCGGTTGTCGTCATGTTTCACATCGCGAGACTCGCGGCGGGGTTGGTGCTCTTGATTGCCGCGCGGGCAGTTGCAGAAACCGTAATGAAGTCGCGGACTCGAGTCCGGTACACGCTCTGGCTCTATGCGATGTCCGGTGGGCTTGGCTGGCTGGTCTACTCGCTAAGAAATCGAAACGACTTGCTTGGCGCGGCTTCCGCCACTGGATCAGTGGACCTCAACATGCCGGAAGCGATCGCCTTTCGTTCCGTCTTCGCGCAAGTACATTTTGCGATAGGCGCAGCTCTGTTGTGTTATTCGATCAAATTGTTTTTCACTGCTCTCGCGGAGAGTAAGCCCAGTCGCGCATTCGTAGCCGGGCTACTTGGATCGCTGCTGGCACTCGTTCATCCGTACATGATTGTCGTAGTTGTCTCAGTCATATTTGTAGCGGCAGTCACCCGGTCGGAGATCGGTAAGCGCAAGAAGGGAGTCTACGGCTTGATCGCGCGCGCTCTTGCCGCGTTCGGCGTGGCGTTGATTCCGGGTGTTGGTTACCTGCTTTATCTGAATAGAACAAACGAAGTCTTGCGAGAGTGGCTGCGCATCACTGACACGCGTTCGCCCGCGCCGCAGGAGTATTTGTTTGGCTTTGGCATGCTTGCCGTCCTCGCGGTGGTCGGATTCGCATTGTTGTGGGGGCGCCGCTCCTTCTACGGCCGCTTACTTGTTGTGTGGGCTGTGGTGCAAGCGGCTTTGCTTTATGCGCCGATCAATTTTCAAAGACGACTTGTCGAAGGCTTGCAACTGCCGCTCGCAATTGCCGCTTCCATTGCTGTGTTTTGGATCGCGAAAAAGTTTCTTAAGCGAGGCGCTGCGCGATACAGAAAAATCTACCTCGCGGGAGTCGTCATCTTCTGCTCGATAACCAATATTGGTTTCATAGTTGGGCAGGTTGCCGCACGCGGTAACGCGAGCGCGGCTGATTCAAGGCGCTACGTTTCCGTCGATCTGGTCGCAGCGTTCGAATGGCTAAGACAGGCGGACGCCGAGGCCGTGTTGTTTTCGCATTATCTGACCGGCAACATCGCTCCATCGATGACCGGCTCGCGTGTGTTCCTGGGTCACTACGGTCAGACAATTAATTCCGACGAGAAAGGCGCTCAAGTCACCGCGATTTACACCGGAGCGATGGACGACGCGCGCGCCCGAGAGTTGTTTGCAAAGAACGGCGTGCGTTACGTCATCTACGGCCCGTTCGAGCGCGCTTCGTACCAAGCGTTTGTACCGCCAAAGTGGTTAGGGCTCCTGCGACGGTTCGGCGAGGTCGAACTCTTCGAGGTAAATAATGTTAGTGGAGCGTACCAGAGCATTCGTTAGTCCTGTATGGGCGGTCCTCCGTGGCCGCCCCTCCTTCGAGGAAGCGTTTCCTCATTAAGGGGCGGCCACGGAGGACCGCCAGGAGTGCCCTTAATTGCTATCGAAACCTTTGTTACAAGCTACTCGAGCCGCAAGCATTGTGTGAGGCGTGCTACAACTCAGATGGCGCGAACTAATCTGTCGAAAGTTGATTCTTCCTCCCGCCCGGTCCCGCCGGGTATCCGGGACGGCAATACGATGGTGGCGCGCTCGTGTTTCGCGGTGCTGGTCGTTTGTATCTTAGTCGGAGGCGCCTACTTCGCGAGGCAGAGCGGAACGAATGCTGAAGCCTACAGCAACGACTTCAACGTTTATTACCATGCAGCGAGGGAGGTAATCGCCGGGCACGATCCATATCAGAGCTCGCTTGCTGCGTGGACGCCTTATCTTTATCCGCCGTTGCTGGCCGAGCTACTAATACCGCTCGCAATGTTGTGGCTCCCGATCGCGGCTTATCTCTGGTTTCTAATCAGCGCTGCTTCTATGTTCGGCGCGGCACGCATGTCAGCCAGCCTGTCGGCCTCGCTGTCCGTGCCTCTAACGGGTGAAAGAGACGCGGAGAATGCTGCAGAGAGCGAGCGAACCGGTCGTCGTCTTTCGCTGCAAGCCGCCGTCGCTGCCGCGGCCATTCTCGTAGTGTTCAGATTTGTTCTGGACACCTTCAACCTGGGGCAGGTAAACACCGTAGTCGCGGGGCTCGCGGTTGCGCACATCTACTTCTATGCGCGCGACAAGAAAGCGCTGTCGGCGATTGCATTGGTGCTCGCGGCTTCGATCAAGCTCACTCCGGCGGTGTTCCTCGTATATCACGTCGCAAAGATGCGATTGAAGTTCGCGGCGGCGTGCATTGCGATACTGGCCGGCGTAACGGCGCTCAGTTTCCTGCCGTTCGAGGGTCGCGGCGTGGACGCGTTTCGGGTTTTTGCAAATAGAACTGTGAGGAACGAACAGGGCTACAACCTTGCCGATCCCGGGAATCAATCGCTCCGCGGCGCAATCGCAAGATTAGCCACGCGCGCGAACGCCGACGACTCCGGAACGGATTCGCGCAACCCGGCAGAAGTTCTGACATTGGTGATCGCGGCACTCTTGCTCACCTTTGCCGTGCTTGCCGCGCGCCGCGCGCGAAGCGAGCTCGCCGGCGCGGCGCCTTTCTTCTGTTGTGTAGTCTTGCTCTCACCGCTCAGTTGGAAGGCGCACTTCGTAATACTCGTCTTCCCGGTAGCGTACTTGCTCTCCTTGCTGTTTCAGCCGCGGACCCCAGCCGGCGCGCGTCGACTCGCGCTCGGCACGCTCGCCACTTCGTTCGTGCTGTTCAATCTGACGAGTCCACACGTTATCGGGCTCGCGGCAGCCGAATGGGCTGACGCGCATTCATTAGTCGCGCTCGGTGCGCTGTTGATCTTCGTTGCAACTCTGCTGAGGAACCTGGGTAAATTTGGGTAGTGTTCGGATTCTGAGTTGCTTAAACCTCTGCGTGCTTTGCGGTCCTTTGCGCCTTTGCGCTGAGTATTGGCTTAAGACCCAATACTCAGCGCAAAGGCGCAAAGGACCGCAAAGCACGCAGAGGGCTGACCGGACGTTACAAGTCAGCAACGCAATAACGGAACACTACGTAAGTTTGGCAAGCAAGTGCGCGTTTGTTAATCTGATCAATCGAGAGCGCCTCGCAACATGGCTACAAAAGAGAGCACCGAAGCAAAGCCGGAGACAAGCTCCGGCATCGAGATGAAGACCGTGTTTCGCCCTTCGGATTCACCGGCCGATTACACGCGCGACCTGAACGACCCCGGTGAGTTCCCTTACACACGCGGGCCTTATCCCTCGATGTATCGCGGCAAGCTTTGGACGATGCGCCAATATGCGGGATACGCCTCGCCCGCGGAATCCAACGCGCGGTATCGATATCTGCTCGAGCAGGGGCAGACGGGTTTGTCGGTAGCGTTTGATCTGCCCACGCAGATGGGTTACGACTCGGATCATCCGATGGCGCGCGGCGAAGTGGGCCGCGTGGGCGTTCCGATTGATACGATCGAGGACATGGAATCGCTGTTCGATCAGATTCCCCTCGACCGGGTATCGACGTCGATGACCATCAACGCTACGGCGGCGATACTGCTTGCGATGTATATCGCCGTTGCAAAGAGGCACGGCGTGTCGCCGGACAAAATCTCGGGGACAATTCAAAACGACATTCTGAAGGAATACATCGCGCGCGGAACTTACATTTATCCGCCCCGCCAGAGCTTGCGGATCGTGACCGACATCTTCGCTTATTGCGCCCGCGAGACGCCTCGGTGGAACACGATTTCGATTTCGGGCTATCACATTCGCGAGGCCGGCTCGACTGCGGCGCAGGAGGTTGCGTTCACTTTAGCCGACGCGATCGCTTACGTGCAGGCGGCGATCGACAGCGGGCTGAATGTCGATGAGTTTGCGCCGCGCATCGCTTTCTTTTTCAACTCGCACAATCAGTTTCTGGAGGAGGTCGCGAAGTTTCGAGCCGCCCGCAGGCTATGGGCGCGAATCATGCGCGAGCGGTTTAACGCTCGCGATCCCCGTTCGCAGATGCTGAGGTTTCACGCTCAAACCGCCGGCTCGTCCCTGACGGCCCAGCAGCCCGAAGTGAATGTTGCCCGGACTACAATTCAAGCGCTGGCCGCGGTGCTTGGGGGAGCGCAATCGCTCCACACTAACTCGATGGACGAGGCGCTGGGGTTACCGACTGAAAGCGCGGCCCGCGTTGCCCTTCGAACACAGCAGGTAATCGGTTACGAATCAGGAGTGCCGGATACCGCGGACCCGCTCGGCGGGTCTTATGCAATTGAGAGCCTGACTACCCAGATCGAACAACTGGCTTCGGAATACATTCAAAAGATCGACGACGTCGGCGGCATGCTGCGCGCCATCGAGAAGGGCTACCCGCAACGCGAAATCGAACAAGCGGCCTACGAGTATCAGCGCCGAGTCGAGTCCGGCGAGCAGACGGTTGTCGGAGTGAACCGATTTGTTTCAGAGGAGTCGGCTACTGTGCCGCTGCTGCGAATTGACCCCGAACTCGAGCGGCAGCAGGTTGAACGCCTCAAGGCGGTGCGCTCGAGTCGCGATCAACTGGCGGCGACCGAGGCGCTCAACAGGGTCGAAGAGGCGGCACGAACCGATGAGAACGTGATGCCTCACATAATTCGCGCTGTTGAAGCACACGTAACGCTGGGCGAGATTTCGGATACTTTGCGCGCAGTCTTCGGCGAATACACCGGCGCTAACGCGGAATGATCTTCTCTTAATTCAGATGCCGAACATCCTGGAAGTCAAAAACCTCAGCACGCACTTCTTCACAAGAGCAGGCACAATCAAAGCGGCAGATGACGTGAGCTTCAGTATCGAGCGCGGCTCAACTCTGGCACTCGTCGGGGAATCCGGCAGCGGCAAGTCTGTAACAAGCCTCTCTATCATGCGGCTCGTGCCGCCTCCGGGGAGAATCACGGCGGGCGAGATCATGTTCAACGGCCGCGACCTGCTAAGGCTCAGCGAAGAAGAGATGCGCCGGCTTCGCGGACGTGAGATCGCGATGATCTTTCAGGACCCGATGACTTCGCTCAATCCTGTTTATACAGTCGGAGATCAGATCGCCGAAGCGATCGAGCTTCACGAACGCGTGTCGAAAAAGCAAGCGTGGGCAGGCGCAGTCGAGATGATGACGCGAGTGAGAATCCCGGACGCGGAGAGGCGCGCGAGCGACTATCCTCATCAACTTTCCGGAGGCATGCGCCAGCGAGTGATGATCGCCATGGCGTTGTCTTGCAAGCCTAAGCTGCTTATTGCAGACGAGCCGACTACCGCGCTCGACGTAACGATTCAAGCCGAGATTCTTGAGTTGCTGAGGATATTGCGGGACGACTTCGATCTTGCGATGCTCCTGATCACTCACGATTTGGGCGTCGTCGCCGAGACTGCCGATCGCGTAGCCGTGATGTACGCGGGGCGAATCGTCGAAGAGGCGCCGCTGCGGCAAGTCTTCGGCAACCCGAGGCATCCTTATACGGAAGGCCTGCTCCGTTCTGTCCCGAAACTCACGGAGCAGGGAATCAAGAGGCGAAGGCTCGAGACGATAGAGGGCACCGTGCCGAATCTTCTTCACCTGCCTGAAGGATGCAAGTTCGCGCCTCGATGTGCTTACGTGATCGAGGAATGCACCGCTGCGGATGTCCCGCTGCTTCAAGTAGACGAAGAACATCGCGCGCGATGTATCCGTCATGATTTGGTTGGAGATGATTCGGCGAAGACGCATTCTGAGCGTATCGGGAGAAGCCCGGTAGAAGGCGGGCTGAGTATGTAAAACCGTTTCGCGCAAAGACGCAAAGGACCGCAAAGCGCGCAAGGTTTTCAATGAGTGAGAACAACTCAAATCTGATCGAGGTGAGAAACCTCACGAAACATTTTCCCGCCGGCAGGAGCCTACTGGGGGCGGGGCGAGACGTTGTGAGGGCAGTCGATGACGTCAGTTTCACTATCCGGCGCGGAGAGACATTCGGGCTTGTCGGCGAATCGGGGTGTGGAAAGTCGACTACCGGGCGCTCGATTCTCAGACTGATCGAGCCAACTTCGGGAGAAGTCCGGTTCGCGGGCAAGGACCTGCTTTCGGTTGCGCCAAACGAATTGCGCAGATTGAGACGCGAAATGCAGATCATCTTTCAAGACCCCTACTCATCGCTCAATCCGCGAATGAAGGTCGGCGAAATCATCGAAGAGCCGCTCGTCATCCATCGGGTTGGCAATCGAACCGAGCGCGCCGATCGAGTCGCTGATTTGCTTCGACGCGTTGGTCTCGAGCCGGAGCACTCGGGGCGTTATCCGCACGAGTTCTCCGGTGGGCAGCGACAGCGAATCGGCATCGCTCGAGCGTTGGCGCTGAACCCCAGGTTTATTGTGTGCGATGAGCCGGTGTCAGCGCTTGACGTGTCCGTTCAGGCGCAAATCGTAAACCTTCTCCAGGACCTTCAGGAGCAGCTCGGGCTGACGTACCTGTTCATCTCGCACGGGCTTTCGGTTGTTGAGCACATCTCGACGCGTGTTGGAATAATGTATCTCGGGAAGCTGGTCGAGGTAGCCTCGAGTGAGGAGATCTTCCGAAATCCACTTCACCCGTATACGCAAGCGCTGCTGTCGGCTATTCCGATCCCCGACCCTGAGCTTCGTCATGAACGCCTGCCTTTGAAGGGAGACATCGCGACGTCGAGCGAAGCGCCTACGGGCTGCCGTTTCCGCACTCGTTGCCCGATCGCTGAAACGCGCTGCGCTGATAAAGAGCCTGAGTTGATTGAAGTAACAGCGGCCCATTTCGTTGCGTGCATGGTGGTTGCGCCCGATCACAAAAGATAGTAGGCTCTCGAAGAAATTTCGGATTGCGGATTGTGGATTTCGAATTGCGGAACCGGGTGCAATCTGAGCGCCTCGTTCGCGGCCCAATCTTGCAATCGGCAATCGAAAGACCCTCAGGAGAGAAAACCGAACATGAGCGAGACTGAAAAGCAGACGCCTGAACCTTCGCCTTCAAACGGCGCGCCCCAAACCCAGAACGAGCAAACGCCTGTTGAAGAACCTGCCCGCTTGGGCCCGTTATCGAGACTGACTGGTACGCTGTTATCACCGGGCGAAACGTTCGTCGATGTCAATCGCAAACCGACATGGTTGGCTCCGATGATCATTGCCATAGTGACGGTCATTGCGTCCTCGGTGTTCTTCACCTGGCGCGTTCATCCCAACTGGGAAGAAATCACACGCACCCAGATAAAAAAGCGAATGGAGAAGAGCAACCAATCAATTTCGGAGGAGCAGTTACAGCAGCAGGTCAATATCGGGAAAACAATAGCCAAGTTCTATCCGATAATCGGGGCCATTTTCACACCCGTCGTGTATCTCATAGTGGCCGGTATTTTTGCCCTTGGGATGATGCTCATTCAAGCAAAGACCACATTCAAGAAAATATTGTCGGTGGTCTCATGGACCTTTGCCGCGATGGGAATTCTGAGTTCCGTTGTAATGATTGCGTCGTTGATGGTGCGTGACGAAGAGGGATTGCGGAACATTGATCCCACGCAGCCTGCCGGAATAGTGCCAACGAATCTGGCTGTTTTCCTGGCGTCGGATGCATCACCGGTGATCAAAGCGATTGCCGGCTCGCTGGATGTCTTTTCGATATGGATCCTGATCCTGTTATCGATCGGATTTGCAGCGATTGCCGGGTCGCGAAAGATCACGACCGGTAAGGCGGCTACCGTGGTTTTCGGTTTCTGGCTGGTGTTTGTCGTGATCAAGGTGGGTTGGGCTGCAATGTTCGGCGCTTAGCGACAGGAAGTTGCCAGCGAATGGTAAATCAGTACGCAGCCTTGAGGAGATTTTACCCGTCGTTGGGCGTATGCTGTTAGCTTTTCCGTGTGCGTCCGGATGTCGCTTACATTCGTCCTGACAATCGAAAATCAAGAGATTTCATAAACCGAGAATCCTAAGGTATGCTTCGAAGCGAGGTCGAACAGTCGAGCGGCACGCGTATTGCTCTTATGCCGAACCGTGAAAGACAAACTCCAGAATGTGGCCACACCAAGGGAGCATTCAGGCGTCGACATGGTTGACCTCCTTGAGGACATGCTGTTTCAGCGCGCGTCGAGTGGCATACGCCCAATGCTCTATCTCTCATCCCACACGGATCTTGAGTGCAGTATGATGATGTTGCTGGACGAAACCGGAGAGGGTCAGTGGTCGATCGAGCAGCGGCCTCTCGCCAGAGAGGTCGGCTATCACATCGTCACTAACTAGACTGGGATGCGACAATATGCCTCAGCCGGGGTGTGCTGGCTGGGGTGATGATGGCAAGGCTACTCGTACCTTAACGCCTCAATTGGATCCAGACGCGCTGCCTTTACCGCCGGCCACATTCCGAAAATCAAGCCTACCGCGCACGAAACAAAAAACCCCAAAAGAACCGCCCACAACGGAATGACCGAGGGCAACGTGGGTGCCAGTTGCTTCAATGCCAGGCTGATGACCCAACCTGCGAATATGCCGATTAATCCGCCGACGGCGGTGAGGGTTATTGCTTCGGTCAGGAATTGCCAGATGATATCGGCCTTCCTGGCTCCGATCGCCCGGCGCACACCAATCTCTTTTGTGCGCTCGGTTACCGACACAAGCATGATGTTCATTACACCTATTCCGCCGACGAGCAAGCCGGCCGCGGAAAGAGGAAAAACGATAAAGCTGGCTACGGCGGCGAACTGAGCGAGCACCTCGAATATGCTCCCGGGCGTGCTTATGCCGAAGTCGTTCGGTTTGTCGTTTGCGACTCCCCGGCGGCGGCGCATCAACTCGGTTATTTCATCGACCAGTTTGCCGAATTGGTCGGGCTTTGCCTTGACGTTGACAGTAATGTCGTCGATCTCGGGGTGGTCTCGCTTGAGCGTCTCGAAAGGAACGAGCAGCTCGCGGTCTTCGACCGGGTCGCCGCCGAAGAGTCCGCCCGGAGCTTTCTCCAATACGCCGACCACGCGATAGACCTTGCCTTCGACGTCAATCTCGCGATCAATCGCATCGAGTGCGCCGAACAGAGACTCGGCGATCGCCGCGCCTACGATTGCGACCTGGGCTCGATGGTCCTGCTCGGCCTGAGTGAAGAACCGGCCGGTCCTGATATAAACATTTCGAACTGAATCGTAGTTCGACCAGACGCCAAAGATCAGCGGGCGATTAGCTTCGATGCCTTTGTACTTGACGACCGGCTGCGTGCCGGGCCCGAATGAACCAACCAGCAATGTCGGACTGACGCTCTCGGCGGACGGAAGCTCCGCGACCGCGTGCGCATCATCGATGGTCAGGTTTTTGCGCGAGCGTTCGGACTGCGAGGGCCGGCTGAATCGGATTCCGATGTTGTCCCACTTTGTGAGAAAGACAATATCAGGGCCAAAGCGCTTCGTCTGCTCGAGCACGTATTCGCGAAGCCCGGTCAGAAAAGACGAGATCGCTATTACGGTCATGGTACCGCCGATGACGCCGATCATCGTCAGAGCAGACCGCACCTTATGCGTGCGCAACGTGTCGAGCGCCATCAATACGTTTTCGCCAATCTCTTGAATGTGCATAAAGACTGATGAGTGATGCGTGATGCGTGAAACGTGATGCGTGAAACGTGAAACGTGAAACGTGATTTGTGATTCGCAACTTGTTCTCTGCGTTTCACGTTTCACGCATCACGTTTCACGCATCACGTTTCACGCATCACGTTTTCATTCTCACTCCGCTCTCAAAGCAGTGATCGGGTCCATGCGAGCCGCGCGGTTCGCGGGATACATTCCGAAGAATATGCCCACCAGGGTAGAGACTCCTATCGCTACGACTGGAGCCCACAGCGGTACCGCAACCGGCACCGGAACGTAGTGCCCCATGATCGCCATGCTTGTGACCGCGAGCAGCAAGCCGATGAGTCCGCCTATCCCGGACATCATGGCCGACTCGACCAGAAACTGCATAAGGATGTCCTTTCGAGTCGCGCCAAGCGACTTGCGGATGCCGATCTCTCGTGTGCGCTCGGTTACGCTGGCGAGCATTATGTTCATGATGACAATTCCGCCGATCACAAGCGAAATACCCACCACCGGAAACGCGACTGCCGCGACTACGCTGACGATTGATCCGAGCAACTGCTCGGTAGCTTCGTCGGTCGCAATAGAAAAATCGTCAGGCTTGTTGTAGCTGAGCTTGTGCCGGGTGCGCATCACTATGCGAACCTGGTCCTGAACTTTCTCCGCCGGCACATCGGTTCTCGAGCGAATAATGATTCGAAAAGTCGGAGAGCTCCTCGCGCCGAATCTCTTAAAGAAGGTCATCAGCGGGAGCTGAATGAAGTTGTCCTGTGATTGCCCCAGCACTGAACCAAGCTTCTTTGCGACGCCGATGACAGTGTAGAGATCGCCACCGATCTTTATTTCTTTTCCGATCGGATCGAGCTGTGGGAACAGGCCTTCGGCTACTTCCGCGCCAATGAACGCAACATCTCGGCGAGTATCGTCGTCGAAGTCGTTGATGTAACGTCCCTGGTCTATTTCGACATTCGAGATCAGCAAGCTATTCGGCGTCACGCCTTGCACGCCTACATTCTCGAGCGAAATGTTTCCATATGCGATTGGTTTTGAACTGCCATCCTGGGCGCCGATCTGATCGGCGAACGTGACTGACGCTCGTAGAGCGGTTAGATCGTCGATCGTGAGATCGGGGTTCTTGCGATACGCATCGAGGAACTTCTGAAAGTCGCCGAAGCTGGTGACACTGGCCTTTTGCAAACTGAAGACGCCCGAGCCAAGCGTTGCGATTTTTTCCCTGATGTAGACGTTGGCGCCTTCAATGACCGTGGCGACTGCGGTGACCACCGCCACGCCGATTATCACCCCGAGCAAAGTCAGGAATGATCTCAGCTTGTGAGCCATTATCGAAGAGAGGGCGATGATGGTGGCTTCGATGAATTTGTTCATACGCCAGAAAAATCCGTCCGGGCTAAGCGGCAAATACGACGACGAATTATAGCAACGGGTTCGGTTGTGTCCTAATGAGTCGCGCAAAATAAAAGCAGCCAGCAGGAGTCTGACTCCGGCTGGCTGCTTCCGCTTCCTGCGGGTATGGATTATTTATTACCTGCGCTCATCGAGGTTGATGCGGCCATCGAGGATGTGCAGCACCCGGTGGGCGTGCTCGGCGATGTCGTGCTCATGCGTCACAAGGATGATGGTGTTTCCCTGAAGGTTCAGCTCGCCGAAAAAGCGCATTATTTCTTCAGACGTCTGCGAGTCAAGGTTTCCTGTCGGCTCATCCGCGAGAATGATTGACGGGTTGTTCACCAGCGCGCGCGCAATTGCTACGCGTTGGCGTTGGCCGCCAGACAACTCGTTCGGCTTGTGATTCATTCGATCCGCGAGATCCACACGCTCGAGCGCCACCCTCGCCATCTCGAGCCGCTCTTTGCGAGGCGTGCCGTTGTAGATAAGCGGAAGCTCTACATTGTGCAGCGCGGATGCGCGAGGCAACAAATTGAACGTCTGGAACACGAACCCGATTTCTTTATTCCGGATGTAGGCCAGTTCATCATCGTCCATCTCGGAAACGAGTTTTTTGTTCAGCCAGTACTGTCCCGAGGTCGGCGTGTCCAGGCAGCCGATCAGGTTCATAAGGGTGGATTTTCCGGATCCGGATGGGCCCATGATCGCGAGGTATTCACCCCGCTGAACATCAAATGAGACGCCTCGCAACGCGTGAACTTCTTCGGCGCCCATCTGATAGGTCTTCCAGAGTTCATCCGTTCTAATTACGCTGTCAGTTCCCGGAGCAACGCCCAGATAGGCCAATCCCTTATCGAACACTGCTTCTTCGATCATCATATCGTCGCCTCTGTTTCTGTCGGAAGAATCCCCCATCCACCCTTTAGCTCTTCGTCTCAACCTTCGCGGGGCTCGCTTCGCGTTTCACCTGGTCCAGGTCTTTTAGCGTGCGAAGCGTCTTGTATGGACCCGTAATAATTTCATCGCCCTCGTTGAGCCCTGTCTTTATCTCGATTTCCTGGTCGCCCTTAATCCCGGTAGTAATCGGAGTGAAGTGCCCCTTGCCATCCTTACCGAAAACAAACACACCTTCAACTTCTTTTTTCTTGGCGGCACCGGCGCCGGGTTGTTCGGCAGGCTGCTGCTCCTTGGGCAATTCACGCGGCACGATGGCCTGAAGCGGCGCTGTGAGAACGTTATCGACAGTCGCGGTGGTTATGACCGCAGTCGAAGACATACCCGGTCTTAGCTTCTCACGTATTTGCTGAGTCGGGTTCAGCTTGATCTTGACGATGAAGTCTTTCGCCTCCTGTGTGTTGGACGATTGAGCTATTGTTTGGCCGGAGCGCGTGATAGCCGAAGCGCCCTTCTCGATGACTTCGCCTTCGATCTCGCTGTCGCCGAGCGCATCGACTTTAACTTTGGCCTTCTGACCTACCTGCACGTCGGCGATGTCGGTTTCGTCGACCTTTACCTCGGTGTTGATCTGCGACATATCCGCAACCGTCATAAGCGGAGTCGTCGAGAAACTTGCGAGCGCGTACTCGCCGACCTTAACCGGCAGGCTCGAAACGACGCCGTCGATTGGCGAGAACCTCGTCGACTTTTTGAGCTGATCCAACTGACGATTAAGATCCGCCTGACCTTGCTTGACTCGCTCCTCGCTCGAATGAAGCGACGCCCGCCCGCGCTCAACTCCCAGTTCCGCGTCATGTATCAGAACTTTGAGCTGATTTATGCGGGCCTCTTGAGAGGTGACGACTGCGCGCGCCTGATCATAACGCGACTTCGCGGCGTCGAACTGCGATCGATTAACCACTCCGCCCTCGATCAGTTGCTGGTAGCGCTTGTACTCGGCTTCAGCGTTTATCATCTCGGCCCGGTTGCGCTCGAGATCGGCCTCGGCCGACGCGACATTGGCCTTTGTCTGGTTGACATTGTTCTGGGCCTGCTGCAAAGCGACTTGCTGGTTGGAGACATCGGCCTGCGCAACGCGGACCGAAGCCTCGCCGCCCGCTTTCGCGAACTCTGATTGAGTCGGGTCTACGCGCACGAGTGGCTGACCCTTTTTGACGGGGTCGCCTTCGCTTACGAAAATCTGTTCGACGCGGCCCGGAACCTCAGCGGTAAGATTGTAGAGTGCGACTGGGCGAATATCACCGGATGCAGTTACTTTGGACTCGAGCTTTGCTCGGCGCTCGACCTTTCCTACCTGTACCGGCTCACCCTCTTTCTTTTGAACGGCTTTTGACAGCACGACGATCGCGATCAAGCCGATTACGGCGGCCGATATAATGATAGTTTTCTTCTTACGACTCGTTTTGAACTGCATGGAACGGGTATCCTCCTGAATTCTATTGCCTAAGAATCTACCGGCCAACAACCTTTGCTAATCTTATGGGCGTAAGCTTTGTGTGAATCTGCAACCGCCTCGTAGTACGCCCTCGTACTTCTTGAGGTTCAACAAATCTGAGTGCTCGCGTGCTGCTATTGCTCACTCTCTTGACTAAAATGTCCGTCCGGCGCTTCACACTCCAAAAACGAAATCCGCGCCGGTTTATTAACAGCGGGGGCCGTCGGTTCCACCGTGAATTTCCCGTAAATACTCATGATAGCGAGCGCGACGAAACCCTGTCAAAGAAATACGTTTCATGCAGCAACGCCGAACGCAGGTCTATGCCAACTTCAGTGTGCATAGACTGTGAAAGCAGTTGAGCGGCGAACGTTTCGAAAGACTGAAGTTTGTCGGACCGAAGATTCAAACTGGAGTTGGCTTGTGCTATCCTAGAGCTTCATCTCTATGGAAGAAAAAACGGTAAAACTACAAGACGCTTGCCCCAATTGCGCCGCGGTCGACAACGAAACTGATGCTATCTTCTGCCAGAGCTGTGGCGCCCGACTGGATTCCCCGCTGCTCCGGCCGCCTGCCGCGCCTCGCGCGTGCGAGCCAGGCAAAGCCATTGCCGGGGAATTTGTAGTCCAGTCATTGCTATGGTCGGCTCCGACTTACAACGCTTATGAAGCGATTCGAAGCTCAACCTCATCGCGCCATACCATAATCGAACGGCGGCCGGGCTTGACGGTCCAGGAAAGCGAGTCCTCGCAGGCCACGCCGGCGGGCGAGGCCCGCCCGAGAGTGTCGGGCTCACTCGAGGAAGCCGCGCCAGCCTTCGAGCGATTCGGCTTGATCAAACCAATCGAGCAGGCGATCGACGGCGATCAATCTTACGTGGTGCTGGAACATATTCAGGGGCAAGCCCTGGCGCACCTCGATCAAATCAACGAGAAAGAAGCACGCGAAATAGGCTTGCAGCTCTGTGCGCTCGCGGAACAATTCCATCGCCACGGATGGGTCTACAACGAGTTTGAGCCCTACGGCATTGTGCTGGATGAAGACAGACACCCGCGGCTGATTGGCTTCGATCGCGCGCGCCAGGCCGGCACGCTTGTAGAGGACGCACCGATCTATCCCAGCCGCGGATTCACCGCGCCGGAGCTCTTCCTGCCGAACGCGAGCTACGAGAGCAGGTCGGACATCTACTCGATCGGCGCGCTGCTGCTGTTTTTGTTAAGCGGCGAGAGCGCCGGTATAGGCGAGAGCCAGGGACTCTACCCCGTCGCAACTGTCTTTCCTCAATTTGAGCGGCTTCTGGCGAGAGCGCTCGCCGAAGAACCCGCCGATCGGTTTTCAACCATAGCCGATCTTCGCGAGGCCCTCACGGATCTGAATCTGCCGGTTGTGCTTCAGTCGGGCCATTTCACCGATGTAGGCCTGGTTCGGGAGCTGAACGAGGACAGCGTTCTCGCGCTCAAC
>DATNBZ010000142.1:0-4053 GCA_035607285.1 Blastocatellia bacterium
CTCGTTCATATCGTGAACCAGCAGATCGTTTTCGGTGATGCCGTTTTCGCCAATCGTCACGACTTCCGGCAGGGCGCCGTTCATGCGAATACCCTTGTCGCGATTCTTTCCGAAAACCATTGGCTTGCCGTGTTCGAGGTAGAGCACGCGATCGGACCGAACCGCACGCTCGGTGAAGTGGTCAAACGCGCCGTCGTTGAAGATGTTGCAGTTCTGGTAGACCTCGATAAACGAGATGCCCTTGTGCCGCGCTGCGGCTTCGACCATCGCGCCGAGGTGTTTGACGTCGATGTCGATGGAACGCGCGACAAACGTCGCCTCGCTCGCAATCGCCAGTGACAGCGGGTTGATCGGATAGTCGATGGTGCCGGAGGGTGTCGACTTGGTCTTCTTGCCAAACTCGGAGGTCGGGCTGTACTGGCCTTTCGTCAAACCGTAGATGCGGTTGTTGAAGAGAATGTAATTCAAGTCGAGGTTGCGGCGAATGGCGTGGATGAAGTGGTTACCGCCGATCGACAGCGCATCGCCGTCGCCCGTAATCACCCAAACGCTCAGCTCGGGGTTAGCGCACTTGATGCCTGTGGCGAGTGCGGGGGCGCGACCATGAATACTATGAAAGCCGTAGGTATTCATGTAGTAAGGGAAGCGCGAGGAGCAGCCGATACCTGACACGAAAACCACCTTCTCGCGCGGAATACCGAGCTCGGGCATCACTTTTTGCACGTTGTTGAGAATGGCGTAGTCGCCGCAGCCCGGACACCAACGCACTTCCTGATCGGAAATGAAGTCAGCCTTCTTCAACTGTCCCGGCGGCGGCGCAATCCGGCCCGATACCGCCGAACCGCCCTCGCTCTCGGCCGACACCGCTTCCGTAATCGGTTTATTCACATTTCCATTCCCACTATGACCATTACTCTGTGTGCTCATTATTTCTCCTGAATTGATTCACTTCGCCTGACTGCCTCTTCGAGCTCGAGATACTTTGTCCTCACATAAGGATCCAGCATGAGCGCGAAGTCGGCATTGAGTTTCCGAATCTTGATAAGCTCCTGAACGTCCGCGAGGTCCTTTAATCGATCGGAAGCCGAAATCCCTGAGGCCAGCTTCAACTCGATTAACTTCTCGATGGTAACGAATCTGATTCCGTCGATCGCCGTAGACGCTTCCGAAGGCAAGGGCATGCTAACGGGCTTCGGCTTTCCATCACCCGGATATTCTCCGGTAGTCATCACTTCTATACTTACGCCATCGATCGTGGATCGCAATCGCTTCTTAGCGCCTGGAAATGCTGGAACATATCCCAAGCCCACCAGTTCTTCGTGGAACCGCTCGAGACCCTCGGTTGTCATAACTAGATCGATATCTTCCGTAAATCGCGGATAGCCGTGGGCCAACAGTGCAACTGCTCCGATCACCATGTAATCGATTCCATGCTCGTCGAGATCGTGTGAAATGCGTGCCAGAGTTTTATTCAGCGTTCCTTCGCCCATAAAGTAGCGCAGTCCCTCAGCGTAGACTTCCGCAATGGACCTCTGCCCCTCGAGATTTGGCGTCTGCGTAACCATTCAACCGAAACGCTCCAACATCACAAATACTCTTCAACTTTCCTGACGATCTCACGAATCTGAAACGGACGGCCCTTCACCTTCGAGAACGCGACCGCGTCCACCAGATACTTCGCCCGAATCATCGTGCAGAGCTGGCCCAGGTTCATCTCGGGGACGATCACCGTCTCAAAGCCCGCCAGAACATCGCCGAGATTGCGCGGAAACGGATTCAGGTGCCGCAGGTGTGCCGACGAAACACTCTTGCCCTCACGCTGCATTCGCTCGACTGCTGAACTGATCGAACCGTAGGTCGAACCCCAGCCGAGGACAAGGACTTTTCCAGTCGCTGGTCCCATCACTTCGAGGAGCGGAATGTCAGCCACTGCGCGATCGACTTTTTCCTGCCGCAGCTTGACCATGAAATGATGATTCTCGGGATCGTAATTGACGTTACCCGTGATGTGCTGTTTCTCGATGCCACCGACGCGATGTTCGAGGCCCGGTGTTCCCGGCAACGCAAACGGACGTGCCAGCGTCTCGGGATCACGCGCGTACGGCATGAACGTAGCGGGATCATTGGCGAACCTGATTTCAATCTTCGGCAGCTCATCGATCTCCGGCACCGCCCAGGGTTCCGCACCGTTGGCGAGATAACCATCTGACAGATAAAACACCGGCGACATATATTTGAACGCAAGCCGCACGGCTTCAATCGCCATGTGAAAACAGTCGGCCGGCGTTGCGGGCGCGATGACTATCGCCGGGCACTCTCCGTTTCTTCCCCAAACCGCCTGAAACAGATCCGCCTGTTCTGTCTTTGTCGGCAAGCCGGTTGATGGTCCACCACGCTGCACGTTCACGATAACCAGCGGCAACTCAGTCATAACTGCCAGGCCAATGGCTTCCTGTTTCAGCGCCACGCCCGGGCCGGAAGTTCCAGTCAATCCAATCTGACCCGCAAAACTCGCACCGATCGCAGCACAAACTGCGGCAATCTCGTCTTCGGCTTGAAATGTCTTCACGCCGAAAGCCTTGTGGCGCGACAACTCGTGAAGGATGTCTGACGCAGGCGTGATGGGATACGAACCGTAAAATAACGGGCGGCCGGAAATCTGCGACGCGGCAATGAACCCGATTGCCGTCGCTTCATTGCCTGTAATCTTTCGATACTTGCCGGGCGCAATCTTGGCCTTCTTAACAGTGTAGTGAGTGGTAAAGACTTCAGTTGTATCGGCGAAGTTGTAACCGGTCTTGAGCGCGATTTCATTCGCCTTGGCCAACTCCAGATTCTTCGCAAACTTGGCTCGAATCCAGTTCAGCGTGTTTTCCATCGGCCGGTCGTAGAGCCAGTAAAGCACACCGAGAGCAAAGAAGTTCTTCGACCGATCTATTTCCTTACGCGAGAGCTCGACGTTGCCCTTCAGGGCATTCATGTTGAGCGTCGTTATCGGCAGCTTGTGCACGCGATAGCCGGCCAGCGAGTTGTCCTCGAGCGGGTTCGAGACGTAGTTCGCATACTTCAGGTTTTCAGCCGTGAAGCTGTCAGTATTGACGATGAGCGTGCCACCGTCTTCCAGGTCGGCAAGATTTACTTTCAAGGCGGCGGGATTCATTGCCACCAGTACATTCGGCTGATCGCCCGGCGTCTTGATGTCCTGGCTTGAGAAGTTCAATTGGAAACCGCTCACGCCGGGCAAGCTCCCGGCCGGGGCGCGAATCTCTGCGGGGAAGTCAGGCAGCGTTGAAATGTCGTTGCCGACCACAGCAGACGTGTTGGTGAACTGCGTCCCCGTCAACTGCATACCGTCGCCGGAATCGCCCGCGAAGCGAATGGTTACGGTTTCGACTTCTTCCAGGTTTTTCTCCAACTGAGTGACAGGAGGATCGATAACAGTGCTCATTTTGATTCTCGCCAAACCCTTTCAAATATAATTACTGTTGCGGGATTGTTCGCAACGACATGGCAGCGGAGAGGATTTTTTCGCAATAATACCCTCACTAACTTCTGCAACTGATTCTAACAGCAAAGCCAAGACCACAAAAGAGGTCTGCCAATTCACCCGTGTGAGCCGCGGCTCAGCTCTTCCTGGTAGGGAGACATGGCCGCGAGTTTCGCGATGATTCCGGGGAGAACGCCCAAAGTAGTCTCGATCTCCGCCTCCGTGTTGTAGCGCCCGAGCGAGAACCGGATGGATCCCTGCGCGGCCGTATAGGGCACGTTCATCGCTCGCAACGTGGGGGACGATTCATGCGATGCCGAGTGACAGGCTGAGCCGGTCGAAACACAGACGCCGGTTTCATCGAGATGCAGGAGAATGTTTTGACCATCCACGTACTCGAACGAGATGTTAGTTGTATTTGGCAAACGTTTCGCACGATCGGCAGGCCCATTGAGACGAGCGTTGGCTATCGTTTTTAGAATCTCATCTTCGAGACGGTTCCGCAGCCCTTCGATTCGCTCGTGTCCGTTGTCCTCCAGTGCGAGCTGACACGCAGCACCGAGACC
>DATNBZ010000156.1:0-15166 GCA_035607285.1 Blastocatellia bacterium
CGAACAGATCGTTATGGTCTCCGTAGATCTTCGTTGCTTCAATTGCCATCGGGCTATCGAGATAAATCGGAAATTGCGGAAGCGTCTTGTTGCGAAACGCCGCCGCAAGCAAGTATAACAACAACTGTGTCCGCCCAACGGCAACCACCGGAACCAGTATCTTCGCCCGTTCTTCGATCGCCCTTGCAATGATCTCCCGTCCCTCGATCGCGGTCTCGTGAAGCGAGCGATGGTCCCGATCACCATACGTTGATTCCATAATCACGGCGTCGGCGCGCTCGAACGGTACCGGGTCCTTGAGCAACGGCGCTCCGCGCGGGCCGAGATCGCCGGAAAAAATCACGATCTTCTTCCGGCCGTCCTCCTCGACCGTCATCTCGACGCTCGCCGAGCCGATGACATGACCCGCATCCACCAATCGAATCTGGATTCCCGGCGCGATCTCGATCCGTTGATCGTATTCGACCGCTCTTGCAAGGGGCTTCAGCCGGCGAACATCGCTCTCTTCATACAGCGGCTCGAGCGCAGGCAAACCAGATCGCTCGCGCTTGCGGTTCTCGCGCGCGAGATCCGCTCTTTGAAGCGAGATCGCGTCGCGAAGTATCAAGGTAGCGAGATCAATTGTCGCCTGCGTCGCATAGATGGGACCCGCGTAACCTTTCCTGGTCAGCAACGGCAAGCGCCCCACGTGATCCAGATGGCCGTGCGTGAGAACGACGGCGTCGAGCTTACCTCCCTCGAGGCGAGCCTCGCGCCGATTGTTTGCGCGCTCCTTTCTTCCGCCCTGAAACAGACCGCAGTCGACAAGCACACTCGCGTGTTTTGTGACTACGTGATAGGCGGAACCAGTCACGTCGCCGGTCGCGCCGTGAAAAAAGATTTTCATGATCCTCCTTCTCAACTGGTTCAGAGTTCAGAGTTCTGAGTTCAGAGTTCAGAGTTCTGAGTTCTGAGTTCAGAGTTCTGAGTTCAGAGTTCTGAGTTCAGAGTTCAAGCTTTAGCTTGCTCCTGGCCTGCGCGCAGCTAAAGACGGCAAGCTAAAGCTTGAACTCTGAACCTTGAACTCTGAACCTTGAACTCTGAACCTTGAACTCTGAACCTTGAACTCTGAACCTTGAACTCTGAACCTTGAACTCTGAACCTTGAACTCTGAACCTTGAACTCTACTGCACCACTTCACAAATGCCCGGCGCGAATTGAAGCCGCCAGAGCGCCAGTGTGCTCCAGAGCGCCAGTGTGCTTATGTTTCCACTCACTCGTGCCACCCATGCCCTGAGAATCAGCCGCCGCCGCCAGGGCTCGCTCCTCCGGTTCGAGAAAGAAGCGCTGAGTCGTTCGCTGGAGCAAGGCCAACTCCTGACGAAGAAGAGCCGTGCGCTCCTCTGACAATGTCTCTATCAGATTCTCCAGCATCGCTCGAAGGCGCCTCGCGATCTGAATGGACGGGCCACCGAACTGACGAATCTCCGTAACCGCCAGTTGAACGAAGTCCTCCCAATCCGGTGTGCGATAAACGAGTCGAATACGCCCTTCGTCGTCTCGCATCACTCCTTCATCGAGACGCCGCTTGCCGACTCTGCGAAGCAGATGATGAATCTGGTCAATCGCCAGCACCGCCGTCGTTGGATCGTTGATCGCCGGTGACAGCCCCTTTGCCGCTATGTCGACAATAATGCGAAAGGCCAGCGCGGGGTCTTGCTCGTGGGTTCGTTCCTGGCCGACGGCAACGCAGTGGCAGAGTTTATTAGCCAATAAGTTGCTTCCACTGTTAAAGACCCTGAACAAGGGATCGCCGCCGGCGATGAAATCGCCCACCTGCGGCACCAGCTCAATCAGGCAGTCGGCGCCGCGAGCCAGCGCAGCCAGCCCTTCAGCGTCAAACGCCAGCACTACGCCGGGCTTTGGGTTGGCAATAGTGAGTTCCGGCACGCCCTCGTGGAATTCGAAAAACACATGCGGTGTCTTCGGCACTTCAATCAGAAGACGCGGATAAACGCTTTCAATCGCGCCCTGCCCGGCGTCACCCATTTCCTTCAACACGCCGCTCGGCCGCAGATACTTGCCCACGTGATCGATGAGGTAGAAGAATGCGCACAGGCTCGCGACGCAACCCCACGTAGCAATCTTTGATGAGATCAGCGGAACCGTGTCGTCGATTCTAATAAGCACTGCGAGCGACAGGGTGAATGTGAAAACGAACACCGTCAGAGAGGCTTTTGTAACCGGGTCACGGAAAACGAAAGCTATGACTCGCGGCGTAAGCTGCGCGCCGGCCAACTGGACTGCTACCAACAGCGTCGAACAAAGAAAGACGATGAACGTGAGCATCGCCGCCGCCAGTGTTCCGATTACGAGCCTTGCGGCTTCCGGCGAAATAGAAGATTGCAATCCCATTTTTCTTTCTATCGAGCTTAGCAACGCAGTGAGAACCAGCGCGGCGACAATACCCAGCACCGGAATAACGACGATTGAGTTTTTAATGGAGTGGCGAAGACGATAACGTTGAAGCCACGTCATTGAAGCAACCTCCGCAAAGCAAACCCGGTGACTTGTAAGGAACTCCTGTATGGGCGGTCCTCCGTGGCCGCCCCTCCCTGGCCGCCCCTCAATGAGGAAACGCTTCGTTCAAGGAAAGGCGGCCAGGGAGGGGCGGCCAAGGAGGACCGCCCATACAGGACTACCGATTGATGTGAGCGAGCAACGCACTATCCATTCGCGTTCGTAGTTCGGCCTTCAGGCGGAAGTTTGTATTTGTAATTTTGACCATTACGAACTTCCGCCTGAAGGCCGGACTACGAACCGATCAATATGCGTTGAGGCCTTCGGCGCGAAACCGCTCACAGGCTCGTTCGACCGCCTCAGGTGTTGGGGGTGTAACGCCGTCGAGCTTGTAGCTGAGATCGAGCTCGTTCCATTTGAATCTGCCCATCTGGTGGAAAGGCAATACCTCGACTCGTTGGACGTTGCCCAGGCTCGCGGCGAATTTCGCGATCCCGCCGATGTTTTTTTCATCATCAGTCAGGCCCGGCACCAGAACGAAACGCACCCATATCGGCCTCTTCCTGGCGGCAAGGCGCCGCGCGAAATCCAACGTAGAAATGCCGTCCACTCCGGTCAATTCCTTATGGCGCTCGGGCCCCCACGACTTGATGCCGAGCATGATCAGATCGATAAGCTCGAGCTCATGGTCGCGGAGGCGTTTCCCCAGCGCGCCGTTGGTTTCGAGCGTTGTGTGGATGCCCATCTCTTTCGCCGCCGCAAAAAGCTTGACCGCGAATCGGTCCTGCATCAGCGGTTCGCCGCCGCTCAGGGTGAATCCGCCCGACATTGCTTTCAAACCGTGACGATACTTGCGCAGCTCCTCGGTCGCGCGGGATAAGCTCACCGGAATGCCGTTGCCCATGTTCCACGTGTCAGGGTTATGGCAGTACTGGCATCGCCAGTGGCAGCCGGTGGTCCACGCAACGACTCGAACGCCCGGCCCATCGACGGTCGAGCCTGTTGTGAATGAATGAAGAAATCCCATCTCGCCCGTGGCCAGGGCCGTTCTAAAATCTGATTCAGGCACACGCCGGCCGAGGTTCACCCGGAGATCGAAGGGGCTTCCCGCCTCCAGCGAGACGGCTCGAGTTGTTTGTGTTTCGCTCATAACGTAGCCTGCCCTCCGTGAAATGTGCGGTTAATTACATCCATTTGCTGCTCGCAGGTAAGCCGCACGAAGTTCACCGCGTATCCCGAAACGCGAATCGTCAGATTGGGATAGTTCTCCGGATGATCCATCGCATCCACAAGCGTGTCGCGATTCAGCACGTTCACATTCATGTGAAACCCCGTCGCGCCAAAGAACGCATCGAGCATGCTCCGCAGGTTTGCGGTCCGGTCTTCGGTGATTCTTCCGAGCCCTTCCGGGATCAACGTTGCGGTGAGAGAAATCCCATCCGCGGCATCGCGAAAAGGGATCTTCGCTACCGATGCCGCCGAAGC
Source organism: Blastocatellia bacterium (assembly GCA_035607285.1). Lineage (GTDB taxonomy): Bacteria > Acidobacteriota > Blastocatellia > UBA7656 > UBA7656 > Onstottus_A. The sequence continues at coordinate 3,985 of DATNBZ010000156.1, forward strand.
ATGTATTCCGTGGGTATCGCGGCCGTGCATCGGATTTGCGCCGGGCGCAAACGGTTCACCGCGCCGCCTTCCGTCGGGAGTGTTTCCGGTGTTCTTGCCGTAGACTACGTTTGAAGTGATCGTAAGAATCGACTGCGTATGGGTCGCATTACGATACGTCGGATACTTCCTTAGCTTGCTCATGAAGGCGCTGACAACCCACGACGCGATGTGATCGACTCGATTGTCGTTGTTTCCGAACTGAGGGAACTCGCCCTCGATCTGATAGTCGGTGATCAGCCCGGTCTCATCGCGGATCACTCGAACCCTCGCGAAGTGCATCGCCGAAAGACTGTCCGCGACCACGGACATGCCTGCCATTCCGAAAGCCATCGTCCTCAACGGCGCATAATCGTGAAGCGCCATCTCGACGCGCTCATAAGCGTACTTGTCGTGCATGTAGTGGATGACGTTCATCGCGTTGACGTAGACGCCCGCGAGCCATTCCATCATTTTCTCGAACCTGTCGGTGACGTCGTCGAAATCGAGGTAATCTCCCTGGACCGGGCAGCCAACCGGACCTACCTGCTCGCCCGTGAGTTCATCCCTGCCGCCGTTGATCGCATAGAGAAGGCACTTGGCCATGTTTGCGCGCGCGCCGAAGAACTGCATCTGCTTGCCCAACTGCATGGGTGATACACAGCACGCGATCGCTCCGTCGTCTCCAAGCGAGCGCCGCATGATCTCGTCGCTCTCGAATTGAATCGAGCTTGTATCTATTGCTACTTTGGCGGCGAAGCTGCGAAATCCATCGGGCAGTCGCGGAGAATACCAGATAGTCAGATTTGGCTCCGGACCAGGCCCGAGGTTGTACAGCGTCTGCAGATAACGGAAGCTCGTCTTCGTCACAAGCGCGCGGCCGTCGTCTCCCATGCCCGCAATCGACTCGGTGACCCAGGTCGGATCACCCGCGAACAGCTCATCGTATTCAGGCGTGCGAAGGAAACGAACTATTCGCAGCTTGATGACGAAGTCGTCGATGATCTCCTGCGCTTGCGCCTCGGTAATCGCGCCAAGCGCCAGGTCTCGCTCGAAGTAGATGTCGAGAAAAGTCGACGTGCGCCCCAGCGACATAGCCGCGCCGTTCTGTTCCTTGACTGCCGCCAGATAGCCGAAGTACAGCCACTGGACGGCTTCTCTCGCAGTACTCGCGGGCGCAGAAATATCAAAGCCGTAGCTCGCCCCCATTTGCTGCAGTTCCTCGAGTGAGCGAATCTGTTCCCCGAGCTCCTCGCGGTCCCGAATGATCCCATCGGTGGACATCTCCGAATCGAGCCGCTGTTTCTCTTCTTTCTTTTGCTCGATCAACCGCGCAACCCCATACAAAGCCACTCGGCGGTAATCGCCGATGATGCGTCCGCGGCCATAAGCGTCCGGGAGTCCGGTCAAAATGTGCGAGCTGCGGCAGCGCCTGATGTCGGCTGTGTAAGCATCAAACACTCCTTCATTGTGTGTCTTCCGGTACTTCGTGAAGATGTCGACGATGGCAGGATCGGGCTCGTAACCGTAAGCCTTCAGGCTGCTCAGGACCATCCGCAGTCCGCCGTTCGGCATGATTGCGCGCTTCAACGGCGCATCAGTTTGAAGACCGACGATCACTTCATTTTCGCGATCGATATATCCGGGGCCGTGCCCGGTGATCGTGCCAGGGATTTGAGAGATCTCGAGCACGCCTTTCCTGCGCTCTTCAAGAAAGAGCGCATTCAACCGAGCCCAGATGGCTTTTGTTCGTTCGGTCGCGCGAGAGAGAAACAAGTCGCCTCCCTCGTACGGCTCGTAGTTCTGCTGGATGAAATCACGAACGTTGATTTCTTTTTGCCAGAGACCGCCCTTGAAGCTTTCCCATGCTGGACTCGCCGGACGGGCGGTCTTCTGAGAAGCTGAAGTAGCCATGGTATTGCTCCTTACATTGCTAAGCTGCAGCGGATTGGCTCAATCCAAGCAGCGATCCGGTATGGCGGGCGATCATCAGCTCTTCGTTTGTCGGAATCACCCATGCCGAAACTTTGCTCTGCGTAGTGGAAATTCGCGCAGCTCCTTGCTCGTTCGCTCTTGAATCGAGCTCAATTCCGAGCCACGACGAGGCCTCGCAAATGCGCCGGCGGATGTCGGAGGAGTTCTCACCAATGCCCGCGGTGAAAACGAGCCCATCGACACCGCCGAGCGCGGCCGCCATCCCACCGATCTCTTTCGCTGCGCGATAGACGAAATAATCGACGGCAAGGCGAGCTTGCGGATCTTCACTCGGGAGCAGATCGCGCATGTCGTTGCTTATGCCCGAAATCGCGAGCAGTCCCGATTTCTTGTAAAGCAGGCTCTCCACTTCGTTCGCTGATAAGCCAAGCGTCTGAAAAAGGTAAAGCACGACTCCGGGATCGAGCGCGCCGGGCCGGGTGCCCATGCACAAACCATCGGCCGCGCTGAAACCCATCGTCGTGTCGACGCTCGTTCGATCTTTCAACGCACACAGGCTTGCGCCGCTTCCAAGGTGAGCAACGATCACGCGGCCGTTCGCAATCTCCGGCGCGACCTCCGACAGGACCGATGCGATGTATTCATAAGACAAACCGTGAAACCCATATCGCTGGACGCCGCGTTTGCGGATATCGGCTGGAAGTGGAATCAGGTCCGCGACCGCCAGATGAGTGCGATGAAAGCTCGTGTCGAAGCACGCGACTTGCGGCACGTCAGGCATGCGTTCAAACACAGCCTCGATAGCCGCAAGGTTGTGCGGTTGATGAAGCGGCGCCAGCGGCGCCAGTTCGTGGAGTTCGGCCAGAACGCGCCGCGTCACGATAGTTGGACCGGTGAAGCGCGCTCCACCGTGAACGACGCGGTGGCCGATCCCAAGCACACGCGACCCGCCGTACTTCGATCGGAGCCAGGCGGCCAAAGCTTCGAGGGCATCACGCCCATTGCGGACCAGGTCCAACTGTTCGTCGGCCAGGCGTCCACCGCCCGCGTCTTTGACAGACAAAGTGGGCGAAGTACCGATGCCCTCGATTTGGCCTCGCGCTTCCAACCGCCAGACTGGCCCGCTGGGCCGCTGGAAGACGCAGAACTTCAAACTTGACGATCCTGCGTTGAGCACAAGAGCATAGTCGTTCATACAAATCCTCTATGGGTGCAGTTGAAAGCGGGCTTGGAAAAATTCACCGCTGATCCGCGCTGCCTTCGGTCCGCAGGTTTGCGCAGCTCAGCCAGCATCTGCGAACCGAAGGCAGCGTGGATCAGCGGTGAATTCATTTGCCTGAGCCTCACTTTGATTACATTCATCCACTATAACTTGCCGCGCCGCGCATGTGCCGCGAGCATCGCGACCGCGCAACTGGCTATTCGAGCGCGCACGCTGTCGGCTCGGCTGGTCAGGATCACCGGCACTCTCGCTCCAAGCACCAGCCCGGCGCTATCGGCGTTCGCAAGGAAGGTGAGCTGCTTGGCCAGAATGTTGCCCGCTTCAAGGTCCGGCGCCAGCAGAATGTCCGGGTCGCCGGCAACTTCGGAAGTGATCCCCTTGATGGAAGCCGCTTCTTTGCTGATCGCGTTGTCGAACGCGAGCGGGCCATCGAGGATGGCGCCTTTGATCTGACCGCGCTCGGCCATTTTGCACAGCGCCGCGGCGTCAATCGTCGCGGGCATTTTGGAAGTCACAGTCTCGACCGCCGCGAGAATCGCGACCTTTGGTTTTTCACGGCCGAGTGAGATTGCCAGATCAATCGCGTTCTGTAAGATGTCGACTTTGTCTTCGAGCGTGGGTGCGATATTGATAGCGCCGTCGGTGACGATCAACACCTTGTGATAAGTGGGAACATCCATCACAAACACGTGGCTGATACGCCGGGCTGTGCGCAGGCCTCCCTCGCGCGAGACGACCGCAGCCATCAATTCATCGGTGTGAAGGTTGCCCTTCATCAGAAGCTCGGCCTCGCCCTTCCTTATTAATTCAACCGCCTTGCGCGCCGAGTCATGGCTGTCCTCGGCGTCGACGATTCGGAAGCCGCCGAGATCGATCTTTGCCGCCCTTGCGGTCGCTTCTATTTCACCTATCGGACCAACGAGGATTGGGAGGATGAGCCCTTCGTTTGCCGCTTCGATCGCCCCGGACAACGCCGATGCGCCGCACGGATGCGCCACGGCTGTTGGAATGGCCTCGAGCCTCTTGCATCGCTCGAGTAGCTGTTCATACTTTCCGGTCCCTGGATTCATCTCACCTCCTGAGGTGTTCGTCGCACCGCGGTTCCGGTCTCCTTCAACAGAAAACAAAGGACGATCGCGATTGCGACGCCAAACAGAAGCGGCATGAACGCCGTCTGGTAATGCTCGAGTTCCATCTGCGCGGCCCCGCCCGAGGCCCGCTGAAGAAGTCCTCCGAAGACAGGTGCGAGCAAGGCGCTGAACGTGAAGTTTATGAAATTGACGACGCCCGTCGCGGTGCCGCCAACCTGCGGAGGGTTGGCTTCCTTTATCACGGTGTAAGGGAGCATCGCGGCGCCTGAAGCGATACCCGCAACCAGACCCAGCACGTAAGGAGGAAGGACAGCAACCGGGCCGTAGAGTATCCACGCCAGGCATCCCAAAAGCACGACGGCCCCTCCGATGATCACCGGTTTTCGTCGTCCTAGCCGGTCCGAAATGAGACCGAGAAGGGGGCACCCGATGATCCAACCGATCGGGACCGTCGCCGAGCGCATTACCGCCGCCGCATAGTCAAAACCGTGCGCCTCTTGCAGGTAACGCACTCCCCAAATCATGTCGAAGATCGTCGTCGGAATAAAAAGAAGCCCGGCGATCAAGCCACACAGAATCGATTGCGGATTCCTGAACACCGTGCCGAACGCTCCGGTGGCGCTCTTCAACCAATTGCCTGTTTGGTGTGATTCTTCTTCCTTTGGGAGAAGCAGGAATAAAACACCGCCAATCACCAACCCGATGATGCCCATCCCAATCCAAAAGCTATTCCATGCGAGGCCGCCACCGATCACTGGTCCGACCACAAACTGTCCCGCTGCCCCTCCCGCCATGCCGAACATTTGAGTCGCGCCAATAAGAGTGGCGGCCTGGGAGGCCGGAAAGTTTTTGGTGGCGATGTAAATCGCTCCCACCAACGCAAAAACACCTCCGGCTCCCTGCAAGAACCTGCCGGCGCTCGCTGCTCCGCTGTTGCCCGTCGCAAACAGCAGCGCTCCGATGCCAACCGCTGCGGCTGCGACCGGCAGCAACCGCCGGGTTCCCATCCGATCCATCGCCGCGCCGGCAACCAGGCTGAACGGAGAGTAGCCGTAGTAGAACAAGCCTACGATCGAAGCGACGCCCATCGCGCCGAGTCCGAAGGCTTCAGACAATTGCGGCATCATCACCGAAGGCGCCGAGCGAAGCGAGTACTGATAACAGTAGTAGACCGCAGCCAATAACCACGCGACGGTTACCATACGCACGCTGGTGCGCGATCGAGACTCAGCGACATGATGAGCAATAACCTGTGCCATACGTCTTCCTCATCCGAGGTTATCGAAGCGACCCTGCCTCCGGGTGTGATTAAAAGCGGGACTTGCAACGGATAACCGCCACGTAGTAACGAATTTATTCGTTGGGGATTTCAGAAACGAATAAATTCGTTACTACGTGGGAAGTCCGGCTTTTAGTCACACCCCTTGCCTCCCGAGCCGTGCGCGGCTCACTGATGGCAAACGCATCATGCGAGTGGTCTCATAAAACTAGTCTCGCGTTAAAAAGCGATGACCGACTGGATCATCGGCGCCCAGCCATTCATACCCGCGGTATATGGAGTAAAGGCGCCGCTATAAGGAACCTTGTAAACCCGCATCAGCTCGGCGCTGAGCCATAACCGCTCGGTCGGAAGAACATGCCATTTAACGCCGCCGGCGTATTCGGACGAGTTGCCGAACTGTCCAAAGACCCTGGAGCCGCGGCCATACACAACCAGCTTCTGAGGAATTACAAACTGGCTCGCCGACCATTCAAAGCCGTGGTCGAATGTAGATGCGAGCGGAAGCGGCCCGCTTGCTTCGAAGTCGTTTAGCCGGCGAAAGTAGTATTGTCCATTGACCGCGAGCCCGTTCCATTTGATGCCGCCGTCGATCGCCCACAAGCGGTAGGTAGCCTTGTCGACTGTCACACCCGGCGCAAACGCTCCGGTCGCGAATGTAAGCACGCCGTCGGAATTGTACAGTGAAGTGTTCTCCGGACTTGATTGATCGAGATTTGAAAAACGGTCTTCCCGCGATCTTGTAAACGCAGTACCAATTCGAATGCGAGTTTTTTTGGTGGCGAAATAATCATCGTACATGTTGCGTGACTTGCCGGGTTCCCCATAGGCTCCCAGCGGTTCCCACCAGACACTGCCGGAAACGAGCAGCTTCGTATCGATCTTGTTTGCCGAGATATTCAGGGTGTTGAGACCGTTGCCGACGAACACCAAATAGTTCAAGCCCTTCAGCGGTTCCCCGTTCGCCCAGACTCCCTGGGTGAAGCCGGGGCGGAAGAAGTTGTCCGCCATGCTCCTATCGGTCGAGGTAAAAAATGGGAACGTGTTAACGAGCGATCGGCTGCCTGGAACACCGGTGTAACCGCCGGTGATCGTGAGTGCCTTGTTGAATTGCCAGCCAATGTTCCCTGCTACGACGATTGACGCGGCCCCGGCGGACGTCCAGACGGTCATGCTATATCGCAGCCTCTTGTCGAACACGTACCCGCCCAGGATGAACATCGAGCGATTTACCGTGATGTCATTGCGTCTGTGAACCTCGTGGACTGCGCCCAGATGGTCGGTGAAAGTGTCAGGTGATGAAAGTGTATTGAGATATCGGACCTGGGTATTGACGTTGAACTTCAGCAGGAAAGGCACCTCAGCGTCGTCGGAAGTTCTCCAGATAACAATGCCATCCTGATAACGATCGTCGTCTGTTGATTTGGCTTGAACCGGGGAGACGGACGGCGAAGGCGCTGAAGCCCCGGGCGCCGCTGTCGATGGCGCCGGAGCGTCTGCGCGTGTCGATGTGCCTGTCGATGTGCTTGTCGATGTGCCTGGTGACGGCGCAGCGCGCGACGTATCTGCGATCGGGGGGCCGTCGAGCCGCCGTTGCAGACGGTCCATAAGTTCCAGCAGTGTCTTCTGCTGCTCTTCCATCTTGCGAAGCTGTGCTCGAACGGCGGCGTTCTCGGCCTTCACAGCCGCTACTTCGTCCTCAAGGTCGACTGGCCGGGGCTTCTCCGTAACGACTCTTTTCTCGGCCGCGGCGACTTCGCGATCCGGCGCGCCTGGCCGGATCGGTGGAGACTGCCCGTAGGCCGAAGCCGTAAGACACATCACCGACGCGAACGCCAATGCGGCTGAGAGCCTGAAGGATGCGCGGCTTATCAACATGATGGAGCCTCCGTGCCTGGATTAATTTGCGGACCTGTAGGGGCGGCACTCCGTGGCCGCCCCTCACTCGAGAGCTAGGCCCTGCCAGTGAGGGGCGGCCACGGAGGGCCGCCCTTACATGCGGCGTAAGGCCATGCGGTGTCAGGCCATGCGGCGTATGGCCCGTTGGCTCAACAGAGGACCACGGAGAGAGCCAGACCGGCCTCGCTTGTTTCCTTGTACTTACTGTTCATGTCCTTGGCGGTCTGTGCCAGGGCCTGCACGGTTTCGTCGAGGCCCACGCGGTGATTGTTTGCGATCTCGTTGCTGGCGATCGCATAGGCTGTCCAGGCCTTGACTGCGCCGAACGCACATCTTTCAATGCACGGGACCTGCACGTACCCGGCTACCGGGTCGCAGGTCAGGCCCAGGTGATGCTCGAGGGCCGATTCCGCGGCGTTCTCGACCACTCGCGACTCAGCTCCGCGCGCCGTGGCGACCAATGCCGCGGCCATTGCGGAAGCCACACCAATCTCGGCCTGGCAGCCCCCCTCTGCAGCAGCCAACGTCGCGTGATGCTTGCAGAGATAGCCTACCCCGAGAGCGGCGAGCATGCCGTCACGGATCTTTTCCCGCGGGATCTTGCGTCCCTCGGTCAACGCATAGACGAGGGAAGGCATGACGCCGGCTGATCCTCCCGTTGGAGCGGTGATGACAAGGTGGCCGCGAGCGTTCTCCTCAGAGGCGGCTATCGCGCATGCGGACAGCAAGCCGACGCCGCGGTCTGCCAAATTCTCGTCGTCCATCGCGCGCTTATAAACCGTCGCTGCTTTGCTGTGTAGCTTGATCGGGCCAGGAAGTACGCCCTCCTCCGGCATGTTCAGCCCCGACTTTACCGTCGCGAGCATCGCGTTGATGATCTTGTCGATGAACGCATTTACTTCCGCCTCGGTCTTGCCGGCGATTGACATTTCATTCGCCAGCATCACCTGTCCGATGGACAACTTGTTCTTGTCCGCATGGGCACGAAGCTCCTTCATTGTCTCAAACGGATACTTCGGAGCATTCTTCTTCGGCGGCTCATAACCTTTCCACTCGATGAATCCGCCGCCCACGGAGTAGTACTCCAGTTGGAACACATCTTCGGCGCCGGCCAGCAGATGGCAGACCATGGTGTTTTGGTGATGGAACTCGCCTTTTGGAGCGTCGTAGACGACGTCCTTGAGCGTAACCGTGATTTCTTTTTCGCCGAGCTTAACTTTGAACGACTGGTCAGGCTTGTCGCGCAGGCCGTCAAGAAACAGGGGGTCGACAGTGGCGGGTTCCATACCGATCAAACCTGCCAGACAAGCTCGTTCCGTGCCGTGTCCCTTGCCCGTGGCGCTGAGACTGCCGAACAGGTTGACTCTCAGCGCGGTTGCCTTCGCGAGCTGGTCCGCCGGCAGCTTCGTGCATCGCTGGTAGAAATCATAGGTAATGCGCATCGGGCCGATCGTGTGCGAGCTCGAGGGGCCGGGCCCCACTTTGTAGAACTCGTCAGCCGTTGTCACGATGGGCCCTTTCGACGCCGCATAGACATACAGTCCTCTGTAGATCGGGAGCGATGTCGGAATCGATTTGACTGCCCCGGATGTTCTGTCCGCGGCTAAGAGGCTCCGGCCCGTCATTATCGCTGCGGCGCCGCCCACAGCGCTTCTCATCAAAAACTTCCGGCGATCGATGCCGGGGGGAATCTCCTGCGAAAGCAACGCGTCAGGGTTGCCGAGGAGATCGTCGCAATCCGTTTCAAAGGGTTTCGTTTCTTTGGTCATGTCCTTTCTCCTTATCTTGTGCTGGTAGCGGGTTGCGCCCGCCGCCGGTGATGGTATTGAGTCCGAGCCATTCGTCTCGCTTTTAGCCGCCATTCACAAAACGGGAAAACGACCGGCAACCAGGCCAACTAGTCACGTGGCTCCGACACCGGAGTCCAACTCTTGTCCGGGTTAAACAGCTCAATCTTTCTGAACTCGGTTAGGGTGTGTGGACCGAGATCTTTTTCATAGACAACACCGTCGTGACTGACCATAAAGCTCTTCACGCCGGTGACGCCGTATTCGGCCGGCGATGCTACCAGCGCGAATCCGCCGATCATCGCGCCCTTTATGACGAAGTACATTTGACCGAGCGGCGCAGCGGGTCCCTGCCCTTTCAGGACCTTGAAGAAGTACCCGTGAAATGGTTCGCCCTTTCCGGTGTAGCCTTTCTCGAATGCGCGCGCAGCTTTCTCTCCGACCGGGCCGCCCCATGTTCCATCCGCGTTCTGCCACGCGAGGCCATCCTGTTTGCCGGAAGTGCTGATGATCTTTTGCGCGTACTGATTGACCTCGTAGCCTTCGCGTTTCTGCAGCGCGTACTCGTGCTGAGCTTCGACGAAGCCGCGGCATATTTGAATTGCATCGAGTTCGTTTCCACCGATCCGCCGGAACAGGATTTCCTGCCGGCCCGCGTTTGCATCAAAAGACCATTTCCCCACCCGTTTGACAATGGGCAACGGGAACGGCCAATCATCGACGCCTATCGAGAGAAACGCGCGGGTCTTCGTTCGCTGATCCACCGCGACGTTGTTCTTCTCGCGAGCTTGTTTGGCGAACTCCGCGGCCATCTCTCGATCACGCGCGGGCTCACCGGTGTTGATGATGTCGCGAGCGCCCGGGCCGAGGACCGCCGCCAGGGCGGCAACGTCGTACTTCTCCGCGGCGTCGATAAGCGCACTGGCGGCTTCCTGCGGCGACGCGAACGTTTTAGCTTTCGTCGCTCCCGGCGCTTGCGCCAAAGCTACAATCGCAAACAAGAAAACACCTGCGATCGCGCTCACAGCCGACAGGAGCGTTGCAATACTTAAGCTCAAAGTTGAGGATTTCATGTTTGTTCTCCGTTTCATGATTCACTTACCTCCTGCGGCCGCCGCCGCCACCTCTGGAGCCGCCGCCCCCTCTGGACATGCCGCCGCCACCACCACCGCGCGAGCCTCCCATGCTTGAAGAGCCGCGACTGCTGCTCGAGCGCGCGCTGCCGCCGCTGAAGCCTCGCGAACCACCCCCGAATGCGCTGTTTCCGCCACCGGAGCTGCGCCCGACGTCGCGGCTGCCAACCCGATCACCTCCACCTCCACCACCGCGGCTGCCGCCGCCTGAGCTGTCTCGACTGGCGCGATCACCGGCAACACCGCTGCTTCGAGATTGACCACTTGAGCCACCGGCTCGGGAGCGATCGCTGGCTCCCGCGCCGCCGGCTCGATCACCGCCGCGCGACCGGTCACTGGCTCCGGCGCCGCCCGCGCGATCACCGCCGCGCGACCGATCACTGGCTCCGGCACCGCCGGCGCGATCGCCGGCGCGAGTATTGCTGCCAAGATTTCCACCTTGTCTGCCGACCTGTTGTTTGGCGCTTGCCTGGCGATTGTTCAGCGAGTCTCCTCGCGTCGTACCGCCGAACTTGCTTGCGGTACCGCGGTCACCGTAAGGCGCGCCGCCGCGATGCGTCGGATTGTGCTGCCAGTTGTTGCCGTTGCCGATGTTGTTTCGGTTCCCGCCGTTGATGTTGGTGTTGCGATTAAAGCTATTGTTGCGGTTGATGTTGATGTCGTTGCCGCCCCATCCGCAGCCCCAACCCCAACCACCTCCGCCCCACGCGGCGCCGATTGCCATGCCGACCCCGAAACCAATCAAGGCGGCCCCCGGCGTGTAGGGCGGGTAGTAGATCGGAGGATAGGGATAAGCAGCCGCGCCGTAGACATACATC
>DATNBZ010000174.1:0-7810 GCA_035607285.1 Blastocatellia bacterium
TGGCCATCGCCGTCGATGTCTACATCGAGTTTGATCTTGCGCTCTTTTCCTTCACGACGAGTGTTGGTCGGCGCGTAGCCTATGCTGTATTGCGTGCGCAACAAAGCCTGGATGCTCTGCATTATCTGCGGCAGTTCGCTCTGAAAGGTCATCGGAAAGTATGCTCCGCCGGTGTATCTGGCGAAGGTCTGCAGAGAGTTCCTGGCTTGCTCGAAGTCCATTCGGGTCTCGGGGGGAAGGCTGTCGCCATATTTCTTGTAGAACAGATTTCCCGTGTGCACGCAGAAGATCGGCACGCCCGCGCGCGAAACTATCTTTAGAGTTTTGTCATAAGTGATGCGACTGAATGTATCGCGCCCGAGCGTTACCAAAATGATCGCGGTGTGGCCTTCGACTTCCGATACTCCGGTGTATTCACTCTCCCCGTGGTTTTCGTCATAAAGCTGGATCGCTTTGCCGCCCAGCAGGCAAAACGAAAGCGCGTCATAGATGTTGGCTTCGCTGAAGTTCAAGGTGTCGCGCGCCGCGGCGGAGACCGCCTGATACAACAACTGGCGATCGCCGGTGAAGTCCTGAATCACCTTCGGCCGCATGCTGAACGTGACCACGGCTATATGATCGTCGGGTTTGACGAATCCCTGGACAAAAGTCGCGGCCGCTTGAAATATTTCCTGCGCGAATGTCGGATTGAAGTACCCTTGCCAGTATCGGTTGTTGAAAGAGTTTTCAAGCAGCAGCACGGCGGTCATCGGGCCCTCGCCGCTCGCGAAGTTCGTTAGATCCTGCTTTACGCCGTCCTCATAAATCGTAAAGTTCTTCCTGGTCAGGTTGGTGTAAAGCCGGCCGGACTTCTTGTCGACAACGGACACTTCAACGTTGACGATCTGAGTTGACAGCTTGATCGGCGGCTCCTGTTTGAAGTCCTTTGGTACCGGAGGAACGGGCTCCTGAGGCTGCTCGGCACCTTTTTGCTGATCGGTCTTCTTCTCCACGCTTTTCTTTGCCGGCTGCCTGCCGCTTTGTGCCGCGACATTTGAGCGCGGAACAAAAGACGTGGTCAACAATACGGATAACAGGGCTGCAACAAACACTACCCTGATGACTGCGAATGACTTCATAAAACCTCCGGAGTCGCACTAAATCGGGCTGGGATCCGAGCACTTTGCCTTAGCAAATCTTATCAGAGTGTGGGAAACATTAAAACCAACGCGCCATTTGCGTAGTGTTCTAATTCTGCGTTGCTGTAGTGACGGGGGATTAGAAGACAGCGGGCGAGTCTTTTCTCTGGCCCAGGCGTTCACGCCTGGGCCCACGGCGTACGAACCTTCGCCTTAAGCCCGTTTCAACGGGCTTCAGCTCGCCTTCAGGCCACGGGAGACCGTGTATTGGGAATTTGAGAACAGGTGGGTGGCGAGGACAAACCACATTTTCACACACTTGCTCAAGCAGGAAGACAAGCCCCGTGAACGGGCCTACGCTCAATTGTGCGCCGATCACCCAGGCGTGAACGCCTGGGCTAGTGAAAAATCTAGAGTTGGGTTTTACAGCTTCGATGAGTGACAAGCCAATCTCATGAAGCGTCTACGCCGCTATCAACTATTGGCAACGCGGGAATATATCGCCACACGCCATTTGACGCCGCCCTCAAACACGCTGGCCTCGGCGGCCGCAAGAACGTCGGCGATCACCAGTTCCGCGAGACTGCGCCCGCGTCATATCGAACCGACAGCCCAGCCAGATCGTCGCTAGCCGAGTGGGTCAAATCCTGCTACTCTTGTCCGCTGTTTGACTGCCGAGTGCCGCCGGGTTTGTCCTGTGCACTTTCCAAGATCGAACATATAAGGGTGAATGGAGGAGAGCAATGCCTGAATTCAGTCCGGAGCTCCGGAAGGATCCGATCAGCGGTCGCTGGGTTATTATTTCGTCAGCGCGAGCGAAACGGCCCGAGGCTCCTGAGCCGCGACGTGAAGAAGAAACCCCGGAGGCCCGGGCCCGATGTCCGTTTTGTTCCGGAAGAGAAGATCAAACTCCGCCAGAGATATTCACCATCCGCAACAACGGCGAACCTCCGAACAGCCCCGGCTGGCTCACCCGCGTGGTCCCGAACAAGTTTCCAGCCTTCGGCATCTTCAAGGAAATCAGTCTGAGGCGCGTCGGGATGTTTCAGATGGCAACCGGGTATGGCGCCCACGAAGTCGCCATCGAATCCCCGGAACACGACGTTTATCTCGAGCAGCAGCCGCTCAACCAGATAGCCAGAATCGTCGACACCTGGTGGGAACGGCACGTCGACCTCGAACGTGATCGCAAGCTGAAATATGTTCTGTTATTCAAGAATCACGGCAAAGCAGCAGGCGCATCGCTTACACATCCGCACGCGCAAATAATCGCGACGACCGTCATCCCCGACGTGCTCAAGAGCAAGCTCATAAATGCAAAGGAGCACTTCGTAAACGGGGAGGGCTGCATCTGGTGCCAGCAGATCGAACAGCTCTTTTATTACGAAAACAAAATATATAACCCTGACGGTTCAGTGCTTGTGGCAATTCAACAGCGCGATCGCGTGGTGGCTGAGAACGCCAAGTTTGTGGCCTACATACCATTCGCGGCGCGTATGCCTTACGAGATTCATATCGTACCGAAGGTTCATCAATACTCTTTCATCCAAACATCTCCCGAGGAACGCCTCGAGCTGGCAAAGATGTTGAAGCGTGTGTTGATGAAGATTTACAAACTGCTTGGCAACCCGCCTTATAACTTCTACATTCACTCGGCCCCTAACTTGAACATTACGCCGCGCACCGGTGACTACGGGACGATTCGCGAGGACTTTCACTGGCACATCGAGATTCTGGTTCGAACGACCATCTGGGCTGGATTCGAGCAGGGCAGCGGGATTTACATTAACCCGCTCAACCCTACCGATGCCGCACGCTATCTTTCTGAAACTGAGATTGAAGAATGAGAAGTTGTTCGCGGATCAAATCTCAAGAAACTGCACTTCGATCGTTTCGCTCATAACCTGCGGATCCTGGCCGCACCAGGATCCATATTAAACTACCTAACGGATAAGCCGTTTACTCTTGATACCATGTTTACGGATCAAGACTTACTTGCATACCCGTCTCTCGCACGAGTTCATACACGTTGGGTCCGTGGGACAACAGTCGACATAGCACAGGCCATCCGCACCTATGTAGGGTGCGCCACACACCAGCTCGCACCCAACGCTGGCTTGAGTGGTCGGCACAGATTGAGTGCCGGCAAATACCACGCTCATCGTCACCAACGCCAACAGAAGGAGACGCTTCGTCATAGTTCCCCGTTTGGTTGATGAAGAAGTGATACACCTCTCACCGCCTGATTCTCGTTCGTCTTTTTTGGTCGTAAATTTCATTAGAAATCCTCCTCAGATGTGTATTGCTTCCACAGCCAGGTAGCTGCAACTTTGGGCCATCTGTAAACTACGCCTTCTTCTCAGCGAGTGTGTCAGGACCATCCAGTGAGAGAGCCCGAGTGTTCCAATAAGACGATCGGCTGGCAGATAAAAGGGGCTTTAGAGGAAGTTTCGTTGGCACTTACGAGTAGCACACAAAGACGCGATTGATTCGACTCGTGTTGTGTGATATACCCGCGCAGGTTGGCATTACCTTGCCTCAAATATAGGGTCTATTAGTTGATGGGAGTCGGGGAGAATGATTCCGCGCGCCCCAGCCAAGACCGGACGGACTTACTCGAAGGCCGATATAGATCTTCTCCGTCGCCTCGCTGGAGTACATCCTTCCAATCAATTAATAAGTTAGGAGGAAACCCCGTGAAACAACTTCGGTTACTAATAATCTGCTGCGCCGTATCGGCTTTCATCGTCGTTGCTCACGCACAGAGTTCCCCGCCACTGGCCGGACAGTCCGCTTCGAGTAACGTTAATTCAAGTAACGCTAATTCAAGTAATGCTAATAGGAGCTTAAGCCCGGAGTCTAATGAAGACGCTAATCGAAACTCTAACACCGCCAGCACCTCGCAATCTAATAATGCGAATGATAACAGGAAAGGCAATGCCGAGGCGCAACCTCCTCAGCAGTCTACCAGCATAGTCGTTGGACCAACTGGAATTCAGCTCTCTGGATTTCCAACATGGATCATCTGGGTCGTAATTGGCACACTCGGTATTGGATCGCTTTCATATTACTTATGGATAAAACCCAACTTCTATAGGAATTCTAACACACGCGCAATCACGGAAGTATGTCTTATTTTGCTTGCGGCGGTTTTGCTGGTTGCCATTGGGATCTGGCTCGGGAACTGGTTTTCTAATAAAGGGTTAGAAAAGCTTGTGGAAAACGGGAGTGTAAGATTGGCGCGGGATTCCACTCAGACCAGCCGCGACTCCGCAACTCTTCCCGTCGATGCGCCCATCCAGACACCACAGGTGACAACTAAACCTGTGGATTCGATCTTGAAGGAGACCGGAGAGACATCGGTCTGGGGACCCTGGACCGTCGGCGTGACTATTGGCTTGAGCTTTTTGTTGCTTAGCGGGCTTGAGTTTCTTCTTTATCGCCGTCTTGCATTGCTCGGATACCGCGTGGATCAAACGAGTGAAGAAATGCACGCGCGTCAAATGAGGGAAGAAATGAGGGAAAGTAGGGAGATACGCGACCGCGAGAGGTGGGAGAGTCAGGTCGAAGAAAGACTATATGAGATCCGCGAACGCATATTACACGACCGCAAGAGGTGGGAGAGTCAGGTCGAAGAGAGACTAAATAAGATGCATGAACGCATTAACAGTCGATCGCTGGGGCTCCTCTCTGACGATGCGTTGCTCAGCGCGAAGGAAAGCATACCACCAACTAAAGACAAGATCATTGCCGTGGCTGAGAGAATCAGCAATACAGCGCCTGAACAATCAAAAGTCAGAGCTGTTGCCCTTCAGATTCGCGAGGCTGTTCAAGTACAGGACTATTCCCTCTATTCCCTCCCCATACAACTGTACCGACTATCTGATAGATTACTCGACGCCTTATACAAGGAAGTAAAGGGTAAGGAGCGACCCTCTCAAGAATTGAAGGACTTAGCACTAGAATTGGCTTCATTGCTGAGGCAGTAAGTAACACTTGTGAAAACACGTAGGAAGTTAGACTAATCACTTATCACGCCCAAAGTACCTGCTCCGCTGGAAAACCCGATCATCGAAGTATCCACGAAACAGCTCTATCTCTTCATTGTCTTCGGATGGCCGAACGGTCACTACATCGTAACGATAAGGCTCGTCGAGAACCTTCATTAACTGGCGATACCGCCCGGCTGCGCGAGCTATCTGGCGCTGCTTCCTCAAATCAACCGCGCGTTCCGGAGCCACAAAGTTAGTTGAGGTCCGCGTCTTCACTTCGATAAACACGAGAGTCTCACCATCGTAAGCAACCACGTCGATCTCCGCATTGAGTTTTTGCCCGCGCAGGCTTCGTCCAAGCGGCGCGCGAAAATTTGTCATCACGATTCGATAGCCCTGGTAGTCCACCAGGTATTTCAGGGCTTTACGCTCACCCCGCTCTCCCAACTCCAGATGGGCGGCGCGAGTCGCGTTGCGACTTCTGAAAAGACTTTTGATTCGTTCAATCATGAGATTCAATTGATCGCGTGCATCTTACGCGATTGGGAACTTGGGTGATAGTGTGTTGCTCGCTCACATTCGCGTTTCTCTTCTGCGTCCTCGGCGTCCTCTGCGGTTGATGCCGAGCCACTGAGCAGGAAAAACCGCGGAGGACGCCGGGGACGCAGAGGACTACTTGCTGGCAACACGCTAATACCCCACTACCCGCGATCGCTGTTCCTTGTAAAAGCCACAAGCTACAAGCTACATTGAAAGGTCGCACTATGGAACAAATTGGGGATCAAATTGAAATCAACGCGTCACCTGAAGGACAGCCGCCGCTGGCTGCCCTCCCGATCGTAGTCATCCTCGGCAGGCCGAACGTCGGCAAGTCAACTTTGTTTAACAAGCTCACCGGCAGCCGTCGCGCCATCGTTGGAGACGAACCCGGAATCACCCGAGATCGGATCTACGGCCGAGCGGAATGGCAAGGTCGCGAGTTCGCCCTTGTCGACACCGGGGGAATCATTCCGGATGATAAACAGCTTATCCCGGCCAACATTCTGGCGCAGGCGCGAACTGCGCTCGAGCAATCCTCGCTGATAATGCTGGTAGTCGACGCGCGCGCCGGAATCACACCGCTCGACGAAGAACTCGCCGAACTGGCGCGCGGAATCAATAAGCCTGTCTTCATCGCCGCAAACAAAGTCGATAGCGCCAAACTCGAGGCCGACGCGCTCGAGTTCGCAACGTGGGGCTTCAACGAAGTGTTTCCAGTCTCAGCCGAGCACGGCAGCGGCATCGCCGAGATGCTCGACAGGACGATCGAACTTCTCCCCACAAATCCGGCGCGCGAAAAAGGTAAACAAGAAATTCGCATTGCAATCGTCGGGCGTCCAAATGTGGGCAAGTCGTCGCTCGTGAATCGCCTCGTCGGAGAACAGCGAGTAATTGTGTCTCCGATCCCCGGAACCACGCGCGATGCCGTCGATACGGAACTCTCATTCGAAGACAATCAATATCGGCTCATCGACACCGCCGGCATTCGGCGCAAAGGAAAGACCGATCTCTACGCCGAAAAGATTTCAGTGGTTATGGCGCGCCAGAATCTGGAGCAGGCCGACGTTGCAGTTCTTATGATCGATGCCATCGAAGGTCCCACAGCCCTCGACGCTACGATTGGGGGCTACGCTCACGAGGCCGGCGCCAGTTTGATCATAGCGGTAAACAAATGGGACGCGATTGAGAAAGATACCCACTCGACGTCGCAGTACGAGCGCCGAGTACGTGAGATGATGAAGTTCGCCGACTATGCTCCGATTGTGTTCGTCTCGGCGAAGAGCGGTCTTAGGGTGACGAAGATACTGGAACTCGCCCGCCGCGCTTACGATGAACGAAGCAAGCGCATCACGACTTCTGAGCTGAATCGCTTTTTTGAACGCCATCTGGAACAGCCTCGCGCGACGACTTCTTCCAGATACCCGCTTCGAGTCATGTATATGACTCAGGCCTCGACCAGACCGCCGACGTTCGTGCTGTTCACATCATCGCGCAGCCCTAAGGCAAAGCTGCATTTTTCCTACGAACGCTATCTCGTCAACCGCCTCCGTGAAGAGTTTGGTTTCGTCGCAACTCCGATCAGAATCAAGCAACGCAGGAAGTAGAGTGAAGCATTGAATTGGAAGTCGAGAATGTGGCGTCTCTTTCGCGACCTTTTCTCCGCGGCGTCTCTCTCTGGTCAAACGATGGAAACTGCGATTCAAGTCGATGAAGTTGCGGCTCAAATCGATAAAGTTGCGATGCCGGTCGCTGAAGTTGCAATTCAAGTCGATGAAGTTCCAACTCTAGTCGATAAAGCTGCAACTCTAGTCGATGAAGTTCCAACTCTAGTCGATGAAGCTGCAACTTTAGTCGATGAAGTTGCAACTTTAGTCGATGGAGTTGCGACTCCAACGGCACAGAATCGTGTTCCCAACGCTGTAACCGGCTTTTTTAATGCAGTTATCAAGGGGGGTGATTAAGAATGGGACTTGTGGCGGACGGGGTTCCTCGTCGATGGAAGCTCTGGAGAATTTCTTAGAAGTCGGAGTAGGGACGCGCATTGCTGCGCGCCCCCTCCACAGATCCGGACGTGCGGAGTTACCGCATCCGGCTCCTATCTTAGGTCGTAACCGCAAGCCGTCCGCTTAGCCGCTGCCAAGGATACGGATGACATATTCG
>DATNBZ010000181.1:0-3186 GCA_035607285.1 Blastocatellia bacterium
CATGTAAGACAGCGTACCCATCACAGTTCCGGAATCGGTAAGGCTTTCGGCGGCAGTCGCGCCACCGCCTTTCGGTTGATTTGAGACCGTTTTCGCCAATCCGAAATCCACAAGCTTTACCCGGCCGCGATCGTCCAGCAGTATGTTTTCAGGTTTGATATCGCGGTGAATGATCCCGCGCGAATGAGCTTCGGCAAGCGCGTCACAAATCTGGACGGTGATGAGTACGACTTTCTCAGGTTTGACCTCACGTGTCTTTATCAGATCGCGAAGGCTTCGGCCATCCACGTACTCCATCACGATGTAGGTGTGCTCGCCGGTTTCACCGATCTCATAAATCGTCACGATGTTCGGATGATTGAAGGTCGACGCGGCACGCGCCTCGCGGAGGAACCTTATTGCGGCGTCGGAGTTATGCTCGCCCTGTTTGGACATCACCTTGATCGCCACGGTTCTGAGCAAGGCTGGGTCTTCCGCCTTATACACCTCGCCCATGCCGCCCGCTCCAAGCTTCGCGATAATCCGATATTTTGATAGGGCGCTGAGTGCGTTCATTTCAATCACTGATGAAAGGAAACGACGGCTCGCCCAGTTGGTCCCCTGGCACGGAGCAGTCTCTTCGCGTTTGCGGCGAGGACCGATGCTACGCGAGCTGGGAGTACCCTCCGCGGAAATATGCCAGGGGTTTGCTTTCGGCTACAGCCGCCGATTCGACTTCGCCAACTATGATGGTATGGTCGCCGCCGGGATAAGCATGCACAACGCGGCATTCGAGGTAAGCGAGTGCGCCTTCCAGCAACGGCGGCCCGGTGACGCCCTCGGAGTACAGGGTGCCGTTGAATCGATCCTGGTCCTTTGAGGCGAACCGCCGGGAGAGGTGTTCCTGATCTTCGGCCAGTATGTTTACCGCGAAGTACGTTCCCTCAGCAAAGCGGCCATGCACGGACGCACGCTTGTCTATACATGCGAGGATCAGCGGCGGTTCCAGCGACACGGACGCGAAGGCGCTGACGGTCATTCCTACCGGCCGATCGTCATCGCCCCTGGTTGTAACAACTGTAACGCCGCTGACGAAGCGGCCCAGCGCAGCGCGGAACTCGTCTTTGCTTACTGGCATCACTGCTTACCGACATCATGCTTACCGAGTCTACCGGGCCCGTGCCGAGTAATCGGCTAACAACCCGCCAACGAATCGTCTACGGCTGCTTGTACTTGTCGATCAGTTGCTGCATTCCATCGGTCGAACCGCCGTGACGATAAGCGTAGTAGCTTTGAAGATCCACCAACATCTGATCGTGAAGCTGCTTATACGGAGCCTTTCCTTCCGACAGTCCGACCGCGTGAGCATAGCTGTCTATGACTTCATCCATCTTCGCGTGCGCCTGCTTGAGCACTGCGTCTTTGAGCGGTCCCGGTGAAGCCGCCTTATACTCTTTTGCGATCCGCTCGTAGTCCTCGTTCAATATCGTGCCAATGAGCACATAAGTGAACGGGTCCGAGGAATTCAGCGAGATGGACTTATCGAGTTTGGCTCGCGCGTCCACCTTGTTTCCGGTCATCAACGCAAGCATGCCCAACGTTTGATAGATTACCGGCAGCCATCTGGTCTTAAACTCGGCCCACTTGGCATCATCGAACTTCTCGGGCTTCTTATCTCCCTCGATAATCTCAATGGCTTTGGTGCCATACTGCTGGCTTTGCGCCACGAACTTCGCATTCTGATTCTTCGCCTGCTCTGCACCTTCGATCAGGGCTTGAGTCAGGACAGTAATGTCGTTTGGGTTCTTTGCCAGGTATGTTGCGATGACTCGAAACCCGTCATCCGGGCGCTTTTCCTTGAGGTACGCGTCGATCAAAATGGGCGTTATCACTTCAGCATCGGCGGGCTCCTTGAAGACAATGAGGATGTTTTCAAGCTGCGCGATTCGCTGCGCTCCGTCCTGGAGCTTCTCAACTTCGCGAGCGACATAGGTCACAACCTCTGCTCGCTGCAAGCTCTTAGGATACTTCTTGACGAACTCACCGGCGGCCGCGACCTTGGCCGGGACATCGGCCGCAGATTGGATTTTGGCAAAGGCCTCCTGTTCGCCTTTCGATGGCCCGGTCTGCTTCGGCTGATCCTTGGCCTGCCACGCGTGAAGCGTGTATTCGGGCAGCGCAGTCAGCATTGTCGAGCCTTGAGCGACAGACGCGGACAGCAGGCATGCGGCAATTGCCTTCATCATGGGAGATGGTGTGGCTTTCATTACGATACCTCGTTCTTCATCAGAGTCAGAGTCTGGGCGCGAGCGGTTCCGCTTGCAGAGGTGGTATTGTGCAGTATTGCCGAGCGCGTTTGCAAGTCTGCTGAATTCGGGCAGTGGGTCAGTTTGAGGTTCAGAGTTCAAGCTTTAGCTTGCCGTGTTTTCGACCATAAAGCTCAAGAGCAAGCTAAAGCTTGAACTCTGAACCTCAAACTGAGTCCTCATCGAAATCCGCGGATCAACGACGTAAAGATCAGGATCGCCCGCGTCCCGGCAAACCTTGAGCTTTTCTCTTTCATCCATCTCTTGTCCACATCAGCAGCCGTCTATGGATGAAAAACTCGACGGTGTCTTAATTTGGAGTGCGGCGGCAAGGTACTCCGCGACGCCGCTTTGGCTGGTGATTGAGTCGATTGGGAAGGAAAGCGGCGTCGCGGAGTACTTTGCCGCCGCACTCCAAATTAAGACACCGCCAAAAACTCAAGGTCTTGTATCAATCGCGTTGGAACGACTAATATTGAAAGAGCAGTCGCGACGGAGAAACCGCTCGTATCTACAATCGGAGGAAATATGAAATTCAAGCTCCATTCAGCCATCGCAGCGCTTGTGCTGGTCGCGTCAGCCGTAACGGCTTTGGCTCAGGACTGGGACCGCGCAGTTTCATTATTCAATCAGAAGCAGTATCGTCCCGCGATCGCCGAGTTTCACGCGGTCTTGAAGGCGAATCCCGCGGCCTGGCAATCCTGGTTCTACATTGGGGCAAGCCACTTTCAACTTCAGAGCTACGACGATACGATCGACGCCTTTCAGAACTATATTAAGAGCGCCGAAAAGGATGATAAGGTTCAGATTACGGGTAATTACTATATCGGCGCCGCTTATTACCAGAAGCAGCAATACGACAAGGCCATTCCCGCGTTTGTCCGATACATTACCCTCTCGG
>DATNBZ010000195.1:0-3292 GCA_035607285.1 Blastocatellia bacterium
CCCGTCGCAGATTCGAAAGTTCGATCTCCGCACCGGCGACACGATCTCCGGACAGATTCGCCCGCCCAAAGAAGGCGAGCGCTACTTTGCGTTGATCAAAGTCGAAGCGATCAACTTCGAGCCGCCCGAGATGGCTCGCGATCGAGTCTTCTTTGACAACCTCACACCGCTCTATCCGGACGAGAAGCTGCGGCTCGAGACGGACCCTGAAAATCTCGCGGGTCGCGTGCTCGACATAATGACCCCGATCGGCAAGGGCCAGCGCGCGCTGATCGTAGCTCCGCCGCGCACCGGTAAGACGATGCTGCTTCAAAACATCGCCAACTCCGTTACTCGGAATCATCCTGAGGTGACGCTGATCGTGTTGCTGATCGACGAGCGGCCGGAAGAAGTCACCGATATGCAGCGCTCTGTTCACGGAGAAGTTATCAGCTCGACTTTCGATGAGCCGCCTACGCGGCACGTTCAAGTCGCGGACATGGTCATCGAGAAAGCAAAGCGCCTGGTCGAGTACCGCCGCGACGTCGTTATCCTTCTCGACTCGGTTACGAGACTTGCGCGAGCGCACAACTCGGTCGTTCCTCCATCGGGCAAGATACTGTCCGGTGGTATCGATTCGAATGCGCTTCAAAAGCCGAAGCGCTTCTTTGGTTCCGCGCGAAACATCGAGGAAGGCGGTTCGCTCACGATCGTCGCGACCGCGCTGATCGATACCGGCTCGCGAATGGACGACGTGATCTTCGAAGAATTCAAGGGCACCGGCAACCTCGAGATCAACCTCGACCGCAAGCTCACCGAGAAACGGATATTCCCGTCGATCGACATCAACAAATCGGGTACGCGCAAGGAAGAACTCCTGCTTGCGCCCGGGGACTTCAATCGCATCATCGTGCTTCGCCGAGTGCTTTCGCAGCTCTCGCCTACCGAAGCGATGGAGCTGTTATTGGATAAGCTCAGCAAGACCAAGGCGAATTCCGAGTTCCTGGATTCGATGCAATCGCAATAGCGTAACGCCACCAACGAAGAGACTGTGTTACAAGTTCGTAGTTCGGCCTTCAGGCGGAAGTTCGGCCTTCAGGCGGAAGTTCGTAACTCACCCTAAATCCAGATACAAACTTCCGCCTGAAGGCCGAACTACGAACATAACCGCCGGACGATACAGCGATAGTTTCTTCTTGCTTTTTAAAATAACGTCCGGCGCCAATCATCGCTCCCGCTCTCTCTGCTCTTCTACTCGATCTGATTCCTCGCCTGGTTCGGAGCCCGCGGCGTCAGGTGAGCAATTGCTCAAGCTTAGAGCTGACCTTGTCATCGGCTATGTGTTATCGGTCGAAGAAAAGAAAGGCCGGGAGATCCACTCTTCGATCAGTACTGTCGCTCGGCTTGCTGTTGTCATCGCCGGCAATCGTTCAGGCCCAGCAGTTGCCAGTGAGGACTTATACCACCGCCGACGGGCTGCCGCGCGACAACGTCCAGCGCATTGTCCGTGACTCGCACGGTTTTCTCTGGTTCTGCACCCCGGACGGACTGAGCAGATTCAACGGCTACGAGTTCACCACCTATGGCGTCGAACACGGCCTGCCACACCCGGCAGTTACGGACCTGCTCGAAACGCGGCGCGGATTGGGTGGCCACCAATGGCGGCGGCGTGTGCCGCTTCAATCCAGCCGAGCCGCTACGTGCCTCCAAAAGCGGGAGAGGCGCTGGGGACATTTCGCTACTCACGGTTTATCCGATGGGCGACGAGCCGATGAGCAATCGCGTCGAGACCCTTTTTGAAGATCACAACGGACAAATCTGGGCCGGCACCGACGCTGGTCTTTTCTGCCTGGATGAGACTGCGAGCCCGGCGACGTTTCGGCGCGTCGCGCTTCACGACCAGCTCGTGGCGGCGATTGCAGAGGACCGCGAAAGTAGCCTGTGGGTAAGCACGACCACTGGACTGGTGCGATGCTTGCCCGATGGAAGGAGGGTTCGGTACGCGATTCAGCCGTCGCTGATCGGAGACCTGGTCACGGAGTTGCTGTGCGACACCGAGGGTAGGCTATGGGTGGGGCATCGCGGCGGCGCGGGCCTGATTGTGCTCAAGCCGCAGCCGGCTTCCTCCATTCCCGCAGGCGATGACCTGCACACGCTCAAGCTGACCAGGTGCAATAAACCCGCTTACACGCCTGGTCAACTTATCCGCCTACCGGCTGCCCCCGGCGACGTTTGCCAGTTCACAACCGCTGACGGTCTCGCCGGAATCCTCGTTCAAGGTATCTCGCAATCTCCTGACGGGCGGATCTGGATCGCGACCAATGGCGGGCTCACCGAGTTTGCCGACGGTCGGTTCCGCAGCTACACAACAGCGCTGGGTCTGAGTAATCCGGGGGTTTGGAGACCAGTCGAGGATCGGGACGGCAATCTATGGCTGGGGAGTCTGGCCGGTGCGACAAAGATCACCTGGAGCGGGTTTACGACATTTGGTAAAGCAGATGGTCTTAGGAATCTCCGCATCAGTTCGATCTTTGAAAATCTGCGTGGAGAACTATGCTCGATCAGCGCGGAGAACGATTTCTTCGTCAATCAATTTGACGGCCGGCGATTCGAAGCCGTCACGCCTCAGTTTCCGCGCGAGATCAAGGGATTCGGCTGGGGCTCGAACCAGGTCACTTTCCAGGACCACACCGGCGAGTGGTGGGTGCCCACGAGCTCCGGGTTGTGTCGCTTCCCACGAGTCACAAGCATTGAACAACTAAGCCGCGTCCGTCCGAAGTCCGTCTACAACCATCAACGCGGCGACCTGCCCGGCAACGACATCTTCCGTTTGTTTGAAGACTCACGCGGCGACATCTGGATCAGCATCGCCGGCGGCATGCGTAACTCTGTCGCTCGTTGGGAGCGAGCCACCGAATCTTTTCGCGTCTACTCTGAAGCGGACGGACTGCCGTCCTTCAACACCGCGACGGCTTACTGCGAAGATGCTGCCGGCAATCTCTGGCTCGGCTTTTATGATGGCGGTTTGGCGCGTTACCGCGATGGACGTTTTCGATTATTCACACAATCCGATGGTGTGCTATTGGGCCTCATCCGTGCTCTGTTTCTCGATCACGCCGGGCGGCTGTGGGTTGCAAGTGACCGCGACGGGATCGCCAGGTTGGATGATCCGCAAGCTGAACACCCGAGCTTCGTCAAATACACCATCGCCGACGGGCTGGCCAGCAACGGCATCTCGTGCATCACCGAAGACAAGCTTGGGCGAATGTACTTCGGAACCGCACGCAGCCTGGACCGGTTCGATCTGGAGACC
>DATNBZ010000227.1:0-9247 GCA_035607285.1 Blastocatellia bacterium
TTCCCCTGCCCTCGCGGCGCCACTCTTCAGAGTAGAAGAAAAAGACTCTGTCCTTAATGATCGGTCCATTGAAATTGAATCCGAAGTTGTTGTAGCGAAGAACCTGCTTGGGTTGACCGGCCTCGTTGAGAAAGAAATCCGTCGCGTTAATTGCATCATTCCGAAGAAACTCAAACAGCGTACCGTGGAATTTGTTCGTACCACCCTTGGTGATCAGATTGATCACGGCGCCTTGCGCCTGGCCGAACTCAGCACTAAAGCTGTTGCGCTCGACGCGAAACTCCGCGATAGAATCGATCGAGGGGAAGACAAGCAACGTCGCGTTAGAACCAACGTCCATGTTATTGACGCCGTCAACAGTCCACATATTCGCGTTCGACTGGTTGCCGTTCACCGACATGTCCACATGAGAGTCAAGCCCGGTGCCGCGAGCAGAAAACGCGCCGCCGCCAACACCGCCAGACGCGGGCGAGACTCCCGGCACCATCGTCACCAGCGAAGCGTAGTTGCGTCCATCCAAAGGCAGCTCGGTCACCTGCTTCTCAGTGACAAGACTGCTGACGTCCCCGTTTCGTGTTTCCACCTGGCCTGCTTCAGCAGTCACATTAACCGTCTCCGTCATCTGGCCGACTGTAAGGGTCACATTAACGACAAGGTTCTCGCTGACGTGCAGATCCACCCCGCTATTGACCGTCTTCTTAAACCCAGAAGGAGCCGAGCTCACCGTATAGCGACCGACCGGCACACTAGGAGCGTAGTAGAATCCATCCTCGTTGGTCTTAACCGTCCTGGATTGCCCAGTCCGCTCTTCGGTAATCACTACCTCGGCTTTAGGAACAACCGCTCCCTGCTCGTCGCGCACCGTGCCGCTTATACTTCCGACAGTGCTTGTCTGGCCATTAACACCGCTCACAACGCCCATGCACAGCAGAAGCAGCAGCACTACTTGATAGACGGCTTTTGCCCGTGCGATTGAATCTAGTTGATTTAGCATAAAGTGACTTCTCCTTAGCACTGTCAGTAGCTTCGGACGACTGGAGTTTAACGGCGATCCTTCAAGCAAGCGCCGCTAAACTGAAAACTGAACTAAACGGGGCGACGTGTTCTAGTGTTCGTCCTGACTCGAACCCGCGAAATCTACGCAATACGGTGATAAACGAAAGCCTTGAAACCGAGATGAAGGCCCTCAACGGCATGGGGTCTCTTTAACTCAACCCCAAAAATCGATGACGAAATTAGTGCGCCTATAACCTAAGATGTAGGCTGTAATATACCAGCATTATGATCTATCTTGTGAGTTAATTGGGGTATAACGAGGTTGCTTCATAAAAGGCTCCGAACGTCCAAGCATGCGCGATGCTATGTGAGTGGATAGCAGAGTGTTACAGTTCTCAGGCAACATGTTGCAGAGGCGTTTCGGACGATGGATGGTGCGGTTTGGACATAGATAAAACGCTTTCCCGACTTTGCGCCCTGCATTCATTTCAAAGGCGGGCCCAGTGCGAGCCGCGAATCATTCGTTGAAGCGTCTCGGTTGCACTCACCATTGCGTTGGACGAGCCAGTGCTCGACGCGCCTAACCTGAAAGCGTCTACATCGGGCTCGAACCCCCAGGCTTCACCGAGCGCACCCCACCAGCCAAAAGATTTATGCTAAAGTGATCAATCATGAAAATGGATCGTCGTGAATTCCTGGTGGCTTCGTCGTCGGCATGCGTGTTGGCCAAAAGCCAAATATCGTCGGCGGCATCTGCGAGCCCTTCTGAACTCGGGGAGCCGCTTTCGATAGAGGGGAAAAACGTAGCGGTATATACCACCGCCGACAAGAGTAATTACCGCCTTTCGGCCACCGACACTCTGGCATTCAAACCGACGGGCCAGCCACTCGAGACTCAGATCTGTGTTTTTGTCGATCCTGCCAGGACATTTCAAACGATCCTGGGGATTGGCGGCGCACTCACCGATGCCGCCGCTGAAACGTTCGCAAGATTGCCGAGAGCTAAACGGCAGGACGTTTTAGATGCCTATTTTGATCCCAGCAAAGGCATTGGTTACACGTTGGCAAGAACGAATATTCATAGTTGCGATTTTTCGAGTGACAGCTATACCTACGTCAACGAGGGTGATAAGGAATTGCAGTCCTTTAGCATAAGCCACGACAAGCAATTTCGTATTCCGTTTATCAAAGAAGCGCTGACTGCCGCCGGCGGCGAACTCACCCTTTTTGCCAGCCCCTGGAGTCCACCCGCATTCATGAAGGACAACGGCAATATGCTTCATGGCGGAAAACTGAAGGCGGAGTTTTATCAATCCTGGGCCAACTACTACGCGAAGTTCATAAAGGCCTACCAAAAAGAAGGCATTCCGATCTGGGGCATTACTATTCAAAATGAACCGATGGCTACGCAAACATGGGAGTCGTGCATTTACTCTGCGGAAGAAGAGAGAGACTTTTTGAAAAACTATCTCGGCCCGACGATGATAAGGGAAGGGCTGGGTGATAAGAAAATAATCGCCTGGGATCATAACCGTGATCTTGTTTACCAAAGAGCCAGCACCATTCTGACTGACCCAAAAGCAGCGCGCTTTGTATGGGGCATCGGTTATCACTGGTACGAACCATGGAGCGGCGGCGAACCTATGTTCGATAACGTCAAGCTAGTACATGAGTCTTTCCCGGATAAGAACATGATCTTCACGGAGGGCTGTGCCGATTCCTTCAATGCTCAAAAGCTTAATGACTGGAAATTAGGCGAGCAGTACGGACTTTCGATGATCAATGATTTCAACTGCGGTGCAGTCGGATGGACGGATTGGAACATATTGCTGGATGAAACGGGCGGGCCGAATCACGTAAAGAATTTCTGCTTCGCACCCGTTCACGCCGACACGAAAGCGGGCCAGCTAATCTACACAAACTCTTACTACTACATTGGACACTTTTCAAAGTTCGTCCGCCCAGGCGCAAAGAGAATCGCCAGTTCCCCCAGCAGGAGCCAGCTCCTTTCGACTGCTTTTGTCAATCCCGATGGAAAAGTGTCAGTGGTAGTGATGAACAAAAGCGATCAGAAAATCTCCTATCTCCTGTGGGTGTACGGCAACGCGGCGGAAGTCAATAGCTTGCCACATTCAATCCAGACGCTCGTTTTCTGACAAGCGGAAGCAGAATGAGGTGGGCGACTCCCGTCGCTTGCGCAGCGCTACGCATCTATGGCCGTCCCGTATCAGAGTCTCTCAGTTGCCTGGTTGTGTGCTCGGTCACACTGGATGATGAAGGCGTGAACTCAGAATTATCTCCCGGTGACAGCGCCAGAGGCTGAGCATCTTTCTCAAACGCTTTGGGCTTTAGCAGAGCCTGGGCGGAACCCTTAACGAACAAACCATTGATCAGAAGGCCCAGCCCCACAAAAAACGGAATAACCCCAAGAATCCACAACCGGCTAAGAATCGCAGTCGCCTCCCTGTCGATGTTGCCGCCCGCGATAATCCCCTGCATGAAAATGAACAAGAAAATCGCCAATCCAATGCCAACGCTGGTGGTGATGACTCCCGCCTTGATTTCCTTTTGGCTTTGGGTTGACCCGGGCGCCATCCCGCGCTGGCGCTCGAGTTCTTTGCTGCGTCTTTCGCGCTCCTCTCCGGAGAGCATCATTTCCGCGACCCAGGTCTTACTCCAATCAAACTTTCCGCCGGTTTCGCGAGTAGCAACCACCTGGCGAACCGCGAAAAGATTCGCACCGCATGACTTGCAGAATTTGATGTCGTCGCTCTGAGTGCTTCCACATTGCGGACAAAACATAGAGTCGCTCCTAAAGGTAACGTCTTCCCGTTAGTCTTCCGAGGATACGAGCATTATAAACTTGATGTTCTTATTGTCGAATGCTCAGCCAAGCTGTCTCCGTGCTTTGTGAGCACCAACCACGACAGTAGCAACGTTTGGGAATTCAGCCGACCTATGTTACCACTCCTCCGCGGGCGAATGCTTGACAGCGTGCGCCCCCAGTTTCATGCTGCCTCGGTGGCTAAGCACCCGTCAGGCGTCTTTGTGGCCAATAGTTTCGCCAAGGTTGATGACAAAAGTTCTTGCCAGACCGAGGAGCCGTCAAAGGCGAAGAACCTGTGCCGGATGGCTGACTGGCGCAAACGAGGAGAAGATGCAGCGCTTCAATGACCCGCCGCACATGCCAGGGACCGGTGAGAGTCCTGACAATCGCCTCGCGCATGCGTGGCCGTTGGCTGGTACGCCTGGCCAGGCATATATCGAGCGGCGGGGCGTGCCTGTCGAAGTAGCCCATGCCGCCGGCGTGCGATTCGACACAAACTTCGGCGGACGGCCCGCGGTTCTCGTATCATTGCGCGACCGTCGAGATACGTTAGTTTCCGTTCACGGTCGCTACCTGCACACTATTCGGGGCCAGAACAAGATGCTTACGGTCGGGCCCGGAGGCGGCCTGGTGAGCGTGATGGGTGGGTGGCGAATCGAGCCGCTAATCCTGGTCGAGGGTCTGTTCGACGCGCTATCGCTGGCCACCTGCGGCTGGGCGTCCGTCGCGACCATTGGACGTTGGGCGCCGTGGCTCCCGCAGGCAGCGGCTGGCAGAGAGGTGTGGCTCGCTTTCGACGCCAGCAGACCGGGAGAATCCGACGTGGCTCTATATGCCGCGCGGCTGCGCGAGTCAGGTGTGCACAGGCTGTCACCGCCGCCGCTCTGTAAGGACTGGAACACGGCACTCGTCAAGCGCGGTCGTAGCGTTGTGACTAGCTGGGTGCGCGCCCGACTTGCGGCTGGACCTACAACTCCGATGTGAGGAAGATTAAGTCAGCACCGGGGCCGAGACATTCGACCGATTCTGAAGCTGCGATCTCAGAGAAAGATGCATAAGAGAAGTTATTTACAAATACAAACGGGCCTCGCAATGCAGCGCAGCGATCTGCCACCGGTGATTTGCTTTCGGGTCACCCGCTATTGCAATGCACGCTGCGGCTTTTGCCTCGCCCCGCCCGATGGTATCAACCCTCCCGCACTCACGCTCACCCAACGCATCGACTGGCTCCTGGCTCACGGGGTGAAGACTATCCACTTCTGCGGAGGCGAGCCCACGATTCACCCGGCGCTTCCGGAGTTGCTTGCTCACGTGCGCACGCGAGGGGCGAAAACAAGACTCACTACCAACGGCATTGTGATCACCGATACTTTGCTGACAGCGCTCCGGGCGGCGGGCTCGCAAGTAAAGGTCAGCTTGCATGGGGACCGTGAGCACCACGATACCATCGTCGGCCGCGAAGCCTTCGATCACACCACCGGAAATGTTCGCCGCCTCGTCGCTGCTCACGTTTCCACGTCAATCCAGACCACTGTGGTTGCAGGCGGCGCCTGGGTTGTGGACTGGGTCGCTGAATTCTGTCTGCGGGCCGGTGTGCGGCGGCTGAGCATACTGCCCTTCATTCCTCGCGGCAGCGGATACGATCGCCGAGCCGAGTATGAACTGGCGGAGTTCGAGCGCCACGCCCTGCATGAACACGTGACCAAAAAGCGTCGGGAGTTCAACGGTCGGCTCGACGTGCGCTGGCTGGACTTTACGGCGCGGCCCATTCACGTGGTCGAACCGGATGGAAGAGTGGTCCTCGAAGGCGCCACCGAAGCAATGGATAAGGTGCTCGGCCACATTCCCGCAGCCGGTGAAGAAGACTCAGGAAAGCGAGGCGCAAACGGTCTACGAATGCTGTGACTGAACAACCATCGACCCTCAGCGGAGTCTCACGCCCGCTTAGCCTTTGCTAGAATAGCCGCGTGCCGGAACTGCCTGACATCGTCGCCTACATCGAAGCGCTCGAACCGAGAGTTCTCAATCTTCCTATCACGGAGATTCGCGTCGCAAGTCCGTTCCTTCTCCGCTCCGTAGATCCGCCGCTCGGCGAAGCTTCAGGAAAGAAAGTTACTGATCTCCGGCGCCTCGGAAAGCGAATCGTGTTTGGCCTCGAAGACGATCTCTTCATCGTCGTTCATTTGATGATCGCCGGACGGTTTCACTGGAAGGAGAAACCAACCAAACCTAATCGGCAGACGCTGGCTACATTTGTATTTCCTTCCGGAACGCTGGTCCTCACCGAAGCCGGCTCGAAGAAGCGCGCTTCAATGTACATCGTCCGTGGAGAGGCGGCGCTTGCCGCTCACGACCCGGGAGGTCTCGAAGTGCTCGAAGCTGATCTCGAGAGTTTCGCGGCTCGATTGACCCTGGAGAATCACACGTTGAAACGTTCGCTGACGGACCCGCATTTTTTCAGCGGCATCGGGAACGCTTATTCGGATGAGATACTGCACGCGGCCGGATTGTCGCCGCTGAAACTTACCAAGCGGCTGGAAGAATCCGAGATCGAGCGTTTGTTCTCGGCGACACAAGCTACACTTCGTTTGTGGTTGGAGAAGCTGAAAAAAGAGGCAAGAGAAGGCTTCCCGGAAAAGGTCACCGCGTTCAGGCCGGACATGTCGGTCCACGGCCGTTACGGCAAGCCTTGTCCAAAGTGCGGAACTCCCATTCAGCGAATCGTCTACGCGGCGAATGAAGCGAACTATTGTCCGGCTTGCCAGACCGGCGGGCGACTGCTTGCCGACCGCGCGCTGTCACGGCTGCTCAAAGAAGACTGGCCGCGCACGCTCGAGGAATTGGAGCAAAGGCGTTCCGAGCGTTGAACAACCCGCAGGCAATCTTCGACGGTCAATGACGTAGTGACAATCGGCGCAGATGAACGCTAAGATGGTCGCGTCCATTCAGCCGGTGTGCCCAACCCACTCTACATAAGCTCGGAGTAAAATGATGAAAGCAGTGTCTTCCAGAATTCTTCTACTTGTTCTTTTGTGTTCGCAGCTCGTGTTCGGGCAGTCTCCGGTTGGTCCCCGAATCGAGCGGATAGAAAGAGGGCTGCTGCCCGCGGTGCTGATCAAGGGAGCTCCAGCATGGACGATCCAGGAGCGGATGAAGCATTACAAAGTCCCGGGCGTAAGCATCGCGATCATCAGGGACTTCAAGATTGAAACGGCAAAGGCCTACGGCGTAAAGGACATTGAAACCAACGAGCCGGTGAGCACCGAAACACTGTTTCAAGCCGGTTCAATCAGCAAGCCGGTTGCGGCGATGGTCGCGCTCAAAAAGGTTGAGCAGGGAAAGATCGCGCTCGATGAGAACATCAACAACAAACTGACTTCCTGGAAGCTGCCCGACAACGAATTCACCGCGAGGAAGAAGGTCACTCTCGCGAATCTGATGAGTCACACCGGCGGGCTCACCGTTCACGGATTCCCCGGCTATGCCCCGGGAGAAAAGTTACCCACCGTGCCTGAAGTTCTCGACGGCGCCGCCCCGGCAAACACGCCAGCGGTCCGAGTCGACTTCGAGCCCGGCGCCAGGTACAGATACTCGGGCGGGGGTGTAACTATCGAGCAACTGGCGATAACCGACATCGAAAAGAAGCCCTTTCCTCAGATCGCAAGAGAGACGGTTCTGGAGCCACTCGGCATGACGAGCAGCACTTACAATCAGCCGTTGCCCGACGAGACCAGAAAGAAGGCGGCCTCGGGTCACCGACAGAACGGCAGGCTCGTCGACGGCAAGATACATATCTACCCCGAGATGGCGGCGGCCGGGCTGTGGACGACACCCACCGACCTGGCTAAGTTTGCGATTGAGGTTCAGCTCTCCGCGGCAGGAAAATCCAACAAGGTCCTTTCAAAAGAGATGACCGCGAAAATGGTCACGCCATTCTTCGAAGACTTTGTGGGACTGGGCTT
Source organism: Blastocatellia bacterium (assembly GCA_035607285.1). Classification (GTDB taxonomy): domain Bacteria; phylum Acidobacteriota; class Blastocatellia; order UBA7656; family UBA7656; genus Onstottus_A. Next base: position 7,786 of record DATNBZ010000227.1, read on the forward strand.
CTTTATCCAGAAGCACGGAGCGGCAACCTACTTCGGTCACGACGGCGCCGACGAAGGATTTCGCGCCCAGTTACTGGTGAGCCGCGACAAGGGTTATGGAGCGACGGTGATGGTGAACTCCGACAATGGCGAGATCATCAATGAGATCTTACGAAGCATCGCCCGGGAATATCAATGGGAAGATTACCTGCCCAAGGCCGTCGAAGTTATCTCGGTGGATTCGAAAAAGCTCGACGAATATGCCGGCCGGTTTTTGGTTAATCCGGACCGGGCTCTGAAGATAACCAGCGAGAAAGGCAAGCTGTACGGCGAGCCGACTCAGGGTCCGAAGTTTGAACTGCTGGCGATTTCTGAAACTGAGTTTGCGAGAGCGGATGCGAACGTACGGTATGCCTTTCAAAGAAACGCGAGCGGGAAAGTCGATAAGGTGCGAATACGCTTCGACGGCGGTGAATCGACGGCTCCTCGAATCTCTGACGACGCCGTAATTCCCTTTGAGCAGTTGATGGCCGGGAAGATCGACGAGGCGATCGAAGCATATAAAAAAGTCAAAGCCGAGAAGCCGGATAACGCCGCGGTTGCCGAAGCCCGGTTGAACGATCTCGGATACGGCCTCCTCCGGCAAAACAAAGTCTCGGAAGCCATCGGCATGTTCAGAGTGAACGTCGCGTTGTATCCGCAATCCTGGAACGTGTACGACAGCCTTGGCGAAGCGTACGCGGTGAAGGGCGACAAGAAGCGCGCGATCGCCAACTACAGGAAGTCGCTGGAACTCGATCCGAAGAACAAAAACGCCGTCGAGCAATTGAAGAGACTCGAGCAGTGAGATGACATTGTGTGTATTAATGTAGGGGCGGCCCTCCGTCGCCGCCCCTCTTCGGCTGCGGATCATTTCGTGATGCCAATCTGGGGCGGGATCATTTCGTAGTGCCAATCAGGGGCGGCCACGGAGGGCCGCCCCTACATTTCTTATAGCGCATCGGCATGCTCCTTATTCCCGGCGTCATGCTCCTTATTCCCGCCGGCATGCCCCTTATTCCGGCCGTCATGCTCCTTATTCCCGGCGGCATGCTCCTTATTCCCGCCGTCATGCTCCTTATTCCCGCCGTCATGCTCCTTATTCCCGGCGTCATGCTCCTTATTCCCGGCGACATGCTCCTTATTCCGGGCGACATGCTCCTTATTCCCGGCGGCATGCTCCTTATTCCCGGCGGCATGCTCCTTATTCCCGCCGTCATGCTCCTTATTCGTGTGATTAAGAGTGGGACTTGTGGCGAACGGGGCTCGTCGTCGATGGAAGCTCTGGGAGAATTTCTTAGAGCCCCGTAGGGGTAGAATGTTTATAGTCACGGATTTCTTCGCAGACGCCCAGAAATAATGAAGCGTGCGTGGTTCGAGTTGTCGGGATATCCTAAAAACTGGGTGAGGAGACGGACTAGAGGTCGTCCTACAATGAGCATAT
>DATNBZ010000238.1:0-43975 GCA_035607285.1 Blastocatellia bacterium
ATTGAAGAGCCGATCGAGAAGATCAAACACGAAAACATAGTCAAGAATCTCTCCTTCATCGAAGAAGCTGCGGCCCAAGGCGTTCAGATCGTCTGCATGCAAGAGGTCTTTACCACGCCGTACTTCTGTGCCGAGCAGGAGCCTCGCTGGTACGAAGCGGTCGAGAAGATTCCCGACGGCCCGACGGTGAAGCTCATGCAGGAGGTGGCTAAGAAACACGGCATGGTGATCATCGTTCCGATCTACGAAGAAGAGATCACCGGCGTCTACTACAACACCGCGGCGGTTATTGACGCGGACGGCAAGTATCTGGGCAAGTATCGCAAGAACCACATACCGCACACGAAACCGGGGTTCTGGGAGAAGTACTACTTCAAACCCGGTAATCTCGGCTACCCGACCTTTGAGACGGCTTTCGCGCGGATCGGCGTCTACATTTGTTATGACCGGCATTTCCCCGAAGGCGCTCGGGCTTTGGGGCTTAATGGCGCGGAGATCGTCTTCAATCCATCGGCGACCGTCGCGGGACTTTCGGAATACCTTTGGGAGCTCGAACAGCCTGCGCACGCGGTTGCCAACGGCTACTTCGTCGGCGCAATCAATCGGGTCGGGCACGAGAAGCCATGGGACATCGGCGAGTTCTACGGCAAGAGTTACTTTTGCAACCCGCGCGGAAAGATCATTGCCCAGGCGTCGCGAGATTCGGATGAGCTCGTGGTTGCCGATCTTGATTTGGACCAGATTCGCGAAGTGCGAAACGTCTGGCAGTTCTTCCGCGACCGCCGCCCCGAGACGTATGATGACTTAGTGAAAGAGTAAATAATCAACCACAGATGAACACGGATGAACACAGATAGTGCGAAGAAGGAAATTCGATGAAGCAATGACGGCTTAACAGTTGCCGTTCTTCCATCTGTGTTTATCTGTGTTCATCTGTGGTTCAATTCCCACGAGGTTCTATGCTTGAATTCGGAATAACCTTCAAACCCGATATGCCGCACCAGCGAATGATAGCGCTGTCTCGGCAAGCGGAAGCGGCCGGCTTTGGCTACAGTTGGATCTTCGATTCGCACGTGCTGTGGCAGGAAGCTTATCCGCTGATGACTCTGTTGGCGGCCAACACCGAGCGAATGCGGTTGGGAACGTGCGTCACAAATCCCGCAGTGAGGGATGCTACCGTGACCGCAAGCCTGCTTGCGACGCTCAATCGAATTTCGGGCGGGCGCATGGACCTGGGCATCGGACGCGGCGACAGCTCGCGCCGAGTGATGGGCAAGAAGCCCACGACGCTCGAGCGACTGGAAGAAACAGTCAGCGTCATTCGCGACTTGTGCTCGGGAAAGCAGATCGAATACGAGGGACGCGAGATTCAAATGCCGTGGGCTACCGAAGGCGTGCCGCCCGCGTGGATCGCCGGCTACGGACCGAAGGCGCTGCGATGCGCGGGGCGAATCGGCGACGGCGTGATCCTTCAATTCGCCGACCCGGCGCTGATCAAATGGTGTCTGGGGTTCGTTCGCGAAGGCGCCGAAGAGGCCGGACGTGATTTCTCGAAGATTCGTGTGATGAGCGCGGCGCCTGTCTGGGTCTCGGATGATCTCGCGAAAGCTCGCGACCAGGTGCGCTGGTTTCCGGCGCTGGTTTCAAACCACGTAGTCGATCTGGTCTCGCGCTACAAACCGGAAGAGCTTCCGCCGGAGTTAACTTCCTACATCCGCGATCGCAAGGGCTACAATTATCTTCATCACGCCGAAGTTGGAAGCTCGAACGCCGAGTTCGTAACCGATGAAATTGTCGACCGATTTTGCATCGTTGGACCCGCTGAAGAACACGTGCGAAAGTTGAAAGAGCTTCAGGATATCGGCGTGACGCAGTTCAACATTTATTTGATGAGCGGCGACGAAGAAGCGACCGTTGAGGCTTATGGGCGCGACGTCGTGCCGGCGCTCAACCGATAGTTTTTTGACGCGTCGTCAGTGGGAGCGCAGGCATCCTGCCTGCTGTTGCGTTCGCTCCCAATGTCCGCCTGAGCAAGCAAGGATGCTCGCTCTCACAAGGGCGTTCGAGCAGTTAATGATCCCCGCCCTAGATCACCAGTTAGCAAAGGAGTCGCTATGTTTCGACTGGTTAAGATCGCGTTGGTTCTTCTGATCTCTACGTCGTCGGCGCTTCCTGCAATTGGCCAGAAAGCAAAGCCTGCTAAGAAATCGGACGTTAGCCAGGTAACGGCCGAGAAAGAAGTCACGACGGAGCAGCGCGCGCTCGCGATGATCGAGAGCGTGCTTCAAGCGTCGGCAGGGTTTGAGGACGCGGCCCTCAAAGCCAAAATTCAATTCGAAGCAGCAGACCTGTTGTGGCGTTTCGATCAACCGCGCGCTCGCCGGTTGTACGATGAGAGCTATCACGCCATAGACGGCGTCAAGCCTCCAAACAGTCTGAGGATATCTTCAGACTTCCTGCCGGGCTTCAAGTCGAGGCTGCGAGGAGACCTGCTCAAGGCGGCGTCCCAACACGACCGAGACTTTGCTGAAAGCCTTGTGAAGTCGCCTACAGAGACGAGGCCGGATGGCAAGCAGCCGGCGGTCAATTCCACGCGGTGCGTCGGTTGCGGATTTCAAATTGAATCTGTTTCCCAAACATTTCGCATGGCGATAGACGCGGCGCCTGCCGACCCCCAACGCGCGGTGCAACTGGCGAAGGACGCGCTCAATCGAAGCATCAACTCGATGATCTATTCGGTGTTGCAAGTTCTGCGTCGCCGACATCCCGAACTTGCGGACGATCTGTTCATCTCTGCCGTCGCATCGGCTCGACAGCATACGATCTACCTTTCTGACAGCGCGAACTCGCTAGCGCCATACGTCTTTCCGGATTTCGGCGCGGGCACCAGGGTGAGGGCGACACCGCAACCACCTGTGCCAATCACGATGAGGGGCGAACTCATCGAACAATTCTTGAGCTTCTTTGCTGATGCCGCGGAAAAAGAAGCCCGGATGCTTCAGTCGCGTGGACCGGACCCCGACGACTCACAGATCAAAAGGCGTTTGAGCCTGGATTATTTTCTGGGCGAGCTGATGCTCCCTTATTTTGAGCGGCACATGCCTGATCGAGTCGCGGCGGTGCGAGTTCATATCGACGAAATAGTTGGAGCCCTCCCCGCCGGCGAAGCGAAGCCCTATCTCGACGACTTCAAGCGAGAAAATACGGCGGCTGAAATCGCCGAGAAGGCGGATATCGAAAAGGATGCCGGGCGTCAACAGGACTACTATCTGCAAGCGGTCTTTCAGGCGAACGCGCGGCGTGAATTCGACGATGCTCTCGCGACTGCAACGAAGATAACCGACGAAACGGCGCGCAGCTTCGCCGAATCCGTAGTCCGGTACGATATGACGTTTTGGACGTTGAGCAAAGCCGATCCGGCCGCTGCTTACAAGCTTGCCCATGAGGTTGCCGACCCGGTCAAACGCGGGTCGTTGCTCGTGCAGCTATCCCTATTTACTCGAGAAGGACTGGCGCCCTCGGCGCAGATTCTGGCGGAGGCCGAGGAGACGCTCTACACGGCTGAGAACAGCACCGAGAAGGCAAGTGAGATGCTGAGGCTCGCGGCGGTGGCGGCCAAGCTGGACCTTGCGCGCGGCTTCGATGATTTGAAAGCAGCTATTGTTGTGTTGAACGCGTCGGCATTGCCGCATCAGTGGGGAACCTACGAAGCCGTAATCAGCAAATCTACCGGCAAGATGTTCACAACGAAGTACACCGGTCTGGAGTTGCTCCGGTTTGGACCGGTAGTCGAGCGGCTCGCGCGCATAGACTTTGCTCGGACGTTGCAGATTGCGCGCGGAATCCAATCGAGTGAAGCTTCGGTGCTCGCGCAGCTCGCCATCTGTCGAGCGGTGCTTGAGGCACCAAACTCTTCGCGTTGAGGCGGTCCGTCTTTCGCCCGATACAATTCCGGGAAAACCAAATAGTTCAAAGCAATGCTGGGTTGTCCGTTCTTATCCGTTCTTATTAAGTGAACCGGCCCATGCGCACCTTTTATACTATTCTCGCCGTAGAGGTTTACATGAAACGAACTCTTATTTCGCTTGCGTTGATTCTCGGCGTGCTGGTTTCGCAGTCCCTCGCCGATCAGCCAGCAAGCAAGATCGTTGACCGGTTTAAGAAGGCCTCGGGAGGCAAGGCCGCTGCTCGAGTGAAAAACACTACGATGATTGGAAGCGTGAAGGGCAGCGACGGCGCCGCGGGCCGCTTCAGCCTTCAGACTTCCACTCCGAATAATCTTCGTTTGGATTTGGAGCTCGGCGAATCGAAAGTCAGCGAGTGCTACAACGGCAAGTCCGCCTGGCGGCTGGACGGCCGCGGGCTCCGCACTCTGTTGGGCGATGAAGCGAAACGCCTTCGCCTCGAATCCTTACTTTCAAATACGCGGCTCAATGACCTCCAGCGCAATCGCATAGTTCCACAACTCGCCGGCAAAGCGACGATCGACGGGCGCGAAGCCAACGCCGTCGAGTTCAGCAAGGATGGCGTTCGAGTGAAAATCTATTTCGACGCCTCAACCAACCTGCCTGCGAAGCGTGAGCGTGAAACCGCCGAAGGCGTCGAAGAAACATTCTACGGCGACTATCGAGCCGTCGACGGCGTGATGGAGCCTTTCTCGCTGAAGATCAAGCGAGGCGCCGTCGAGTGGTCGGCGACGATGGAGCAAGTCTCCCACAACCGTGGTGTCGAGATGGCGGCTTTTCGGTATCCGCAAATCGACTCGCGTCCCTTGCCTGAACTCGAGCCGATGTTGAAAGCGCTCGCCGAGAATCAAGACAAGATCGATGAGATGCGCGAGCGCTACACTTGCCGAGCGATTGAAATCGAACGCAAGCACGACGGCGACGGGCGAATCAAAGAAACGGAGACTCGCACCTACGAGGTCACACCTGTCGGTGGACGGGCCGTCGAGCGGCTCATCAGCCTGAACGGCAAAGAGCTGTCGCCTTCCGAGCGCGAGAAGGAAGACAAACGCGTTCAGAAAGAAATCGAGGAGATCATCAAGCGGCGCGAAAAGAAAGAACAACGGGAAGAACGCGCGCGGGCCAAAGGCGAGAAGAAAAAAGACGACGATGACGACATCGAGATAAAAGACTTCCTGCGGATCAGCGAAATAACTTCGGTTCGGCGCGAGATGTTTCGAGGTCACGAAGTGATCGCTTTCGACTTCGAGCCGCGAAAGGGATTCAAGCCGAAGAGCCGCGCCGAAGACATCGTCAACAAACTTGCGGGCACGATTTGGGTGGACGAGACGGCCAGGCAGGTCGCACGGCTGGAGGCTCGCCTGACGGATTCATACAAGATTGGCGGGGGGATGCTTGCGTCGATCGGCGCCTCGACGGCCTTCAGTTTCGAGCAGGAGAAAATCGGCGACGAAGTCTGGCTGCCCTCTTCGATGGAAGCGAATATCTCGGCGAGAGTCTTGTTGTTGGCGAAGTTCAATCGCAGCGTAGAACGACGCTACAGCGACTATAAGAAGTACCAGATCGATAGCAAGTATGATTTGACCAAGCCGAAAGAAAGCGCCAAACCGGAGTAGAGACCGCGTAAAAACGATGTTCGTAGTCCGGCCTTCAGGCGGAAGTTTGTAAGTCGGCGTAAATGAAAGCTACGAACTTCCGCCTGAAGGCCGGACTACGAACATCGCTTTCACGTAGTCTGGCAGTTGGCGGTCGACAGGCTGGCAGCCCGTCGGACAAGTTACTCACGACAATCGATAACCTGCCGAGATGTTCAATGTCTCACCGGTGATGTTGCGGCCCTCATCCGATGCGAGAAACAAAGCCATCGCCGCAATGTCTTCTTCTTCCACCATTCGCTTTAGCGCGGTCGGCTCGACGTATTGTTTCTCCACCTCTTCGAATGGGAGTTTCATTTCTTCGGCGCGGTTGCGAATCACCCGCTCGATCCTCGGGCCTTTCACCGGACCCGGCGCAATGGCGTTAGCGGTGATCCCGTAGCGGCCGCCTTCTTCGGCAAGCGTTTGCGTTAACCCGATCATCCCCCACTTCGACGCGCAATATGGACTTCTAAAAGCGTAAGCCTGGAGCCCCGCTATCGATGTAATGTTAATTATGCAGCCGCCCTGCCGCTCGATCATGCCGGGAAGCGCGTGCTTGGCGCACAGGAACGCGCCGGTAAGGTTTATCGCAAAGGTGTGGTCCCACTCCTCGCGGCTGATGTTGGGAATCAGCGCCGTCGGCCCCGCGATGCCGGCGTTGTTGACCAGGATGTCGATCCTGCTGAACTCATCGAGTGTGGCCGCGACCATTTGTTGAACGCTCGCTTCATCGGCGACGTCGGTTAGAACCGCCAGCGCGCGGTTTCCGGCGTCGCGAATCTCCTTTTCGACTGCCGCGATCTTCTCCGCGGTCGGGCCCGCGAGGATAACGGCGGCGCCTTCGCTTGCGAAGCGAAGCGAAATGACGCGGCCAATTCCGCCGCCCCCGCCCGTAACAATTGCCACTTTGTTTTCAAGCTTCATGAAGGCTCCTTCGCTTTCCCTGGTTCGAGTGTCGCGGGCAATGATATCCGATAAGGAGCGAACCGTCGAAGGGAGGGTCTCCGATTGGGTGACAGGAAATGTCTTTTTGAGGATGGCAGTTTCTGTAAACCCCGGCAATGACGCGTCTGCCGTGCCAATGCACGTAATGCGCAGAGACCACGCCCGTTTGCGTAAACCGCTTCGGCAAGAACTCGTGCCGGTCTTACCACTAAACCCGCGCTGCAACTGGCACAACGGTGAGGGCATCAAACTTGCTGAAATAAGGACGGCCGCAACCCGAATAGGGATGAGGCGGCGAGAGTTGAATAAGGGTTGGCAAGAACGAATGACCAACCCGTCAAGGTTAGGAAGAAGCGGAGAGAGTGAGAGAGGCGGGCGCAGAAAGAGAGATTGAAATGGTCAGCAATGGTCAAAAAAGAAAATTGGTTGCTCTTGATCCTACGACGAAGAGTTCGATAGCCGAGCGGTTCGAGGCGGGTCTTCGAGCCCGCGTGATCGGACAGGAGAGAGCCGTTCGCGCCATCACTTCGCTGTATCAGGTCTTTCAGGCGGGGATGACTAATTCGGCTCGGCCGCTGGGGACGATGCTTTTCCTGGGACCGACCGGATCGGGGAAAACTCACGTGGTCGAAGCAGCCGCCGAGATCCTCTTTGGCGACCGCAACGCCGTCATCAAGATCGACTGCGCCGAGTTTCAGCACTCACACGAGATTGCCAAGCTGATCGGCTCACCGCCAGGCTATCTGGGTCATCGCGAAACCACTCCGCTCTTGACTCAGGAGAATCTCGAGAAGTATCGCACCGAGCGCGATCCGTTTACGTTGGTGCTGTTCGACGAGATCGAGAAGGCGTCAGACTCGCTCTGGCAGTTGCTGCTCGGCGTGCTCGACAAGGGAACGCTGACGTTGGGTGACAATCGCAAGGTCGATCTCTCGCAGGCGATGATCTTTATGACCTCGAACCTTGGCGCGAAAGAGATGAGCGAGCTGATTACCGGCTCGATCGGATTCGCACCGGCGAAAGGCGGAAAGATTGGCGACGACGATCTCGATCAGAAGATCTATCGCACCGCGTCGGAAGCGGCGAAGAGAAAATTCTCGCCCGAGTTCATGAATCGGATCGACAAGGTCGTGGTCTTTCGCAGCCTAAAGCATCAGCAGCTTTGCGAGATACTCGATCTGGAGCTGACGGGTATCCAGCAGCGAGTTGACGAAAGCGCGGGCGAGCGATTCGTGTTTTCGCTTACCGATGAAGCGCGCCAATTCCTGCTAAGCGAAGGCATCGAGTATCGCTACGGCGCGCGGCACTTGAAGCGCGCGATCGAGCGCTTCCTTGTCAATCCGCTGGCAAACCTGTCGGCAACCGGACAGGTGCGGCTCGGCGATTTCCTGGTGATCGACATCAACGCGGAGACGCAGAAGCTTGCTTTTTATCGCGACGACTCCGAGGCGGCCCGAAGCGCCGCCGCGATGGAGGCTGCGCAAGCGATGAAGGTAGGCGACGAGAGACGCATCGCCGCTTGATAGAATCCATTAGCGCGAGTATTTGAAGAGGCCGGTGAGTTCCAACTCGCCGGCCTCTTCTGCTATTCGTTGGTTAGCGCGGATTGATGCATTCGCTATCCAACCGTTGCCAGACCGTACTTCGGTTGTTTGCGGACCATCTCTACAAGCCTTGCGGTCTCCCGCGTGTTGCGGCGTGCAGTCAGCATGTGATCGGCCTCACGTTTTGCGGTTTCGAGAATCGCATAATCCCTCACGACATTTCCGATCCTAAAGGCGGGCACTCCCGATTGGCGCGTGCCCATCACTTCGCCGGGTCCGCGAATCTCCAGGTCCTTTTCGGCGATCTTGAAGCCGTCGTTTGTTTCTTCCATGATCGCCAATCGTTCGCGAGCCTCGCTGCTTCGCTTGTCGCCAGCCATCAAGATGCAATAGGACTGTTCGTCTCCGCGGCCCACGCGACCTCGAAGCTGATGCAGTTGCGAGAGGCCGAATCGCTCCGCGTGCTCGACCACCATGATGCTCGCGTTCGGGACGTCGACGCCGACTTCGATGACCGTCGTCGACACCAGGATGTGAGTCGTCCCTTTGCGGAATTCGTCCATCACCGCGTCTTTTTCTTCCTGCTTCATCCGCCCGTGAATAAGCCCGACTCGGAAATTCGGAAACACCGCGGTTTGCAAGTGCTCGGCCATCTGCGTCGCGTTGAGCAAGTCGAGTTTCTCGGACTCTTCAACCAGAGGATAGACGATATAGACCTGGCCGCCGTTGCGAATCTTCTGGTCGAGGAACTTATACATCTCGCGGCGGGCGTCTTCGCCGCGCACTCGGGTTATGATCGCTTTTCTGCCCGGCGGCATCTCGTCGATCACCGACAGGTCCAGATCTCCATAAACGCTCATGACCAGCGAGCGCGGGATCGGTGTAGCGGTCATCACCAACACATCGGGATTGTAGCCGCGCTTGATTAAGCCGGCTCGCTGAAGGACGCCAAACCGATGCTGCTCGTCGACCACTACAAAACCGAGCTTCTGAAATTTCACGGCTTCCTGGATCAAAGCATGAGTTCCGATAACCAGATCGATCTCGCCGCTCTCGATGGCAGCGTGAATCTCGCGCTTGCGCCCGGCGGTGAGCGAGCCGGTCAGAAGCTCGACGCGATAAGGCGTCCTGGCCAGCATTCGCTTCACGTTTGTCGAGTGCTGCTCCGCGAGGATTTCCGTCGGCACCATGATCGCCGCCTGATAGCCGTTCTCTATCGCGACTATTGCCGCTTGAACCGCGACGATCGTCTTTCCGCTTCCAACGTCGCCCTGAAGCAATCGGTTCATCGGTTTCTGGCTCGTCATATCTTTGACGATTTCCGCAAGCACTCGTTTCTGTGCGCCGGTCGGTTTGAAAGGCAGCACCGACCGAACCGCGTTGCGCACCCGGTCGTTGACTTCGATCACCGTTCCCTTCGGCGATTGCTCGCGACCCTGCCGCCGCAAGCCCATCGCGAGCGACAGCCAGAAGAACTCTTCGAAGATCAACCGCTGATGCGCCGGCGACGCGAACGTGTTGTACAAATCCAGAGGCGCATCCTCCGCCGGAAAGTGGATGTTTCGAAAGGCGGTCGCACGCGCGATGAGCTTGCCGCGGCGCAACACTTCTTCAGGAAGGACTTCTTCGATTTCGGAAAAGTTGAGCCTCCCGATGACGTGATGCATGATCGACCGAAGCTGCCGGGACTTGATCTCGCCGGCCTTGCGATAGACCGGCACACGTCTCCCGGTGTGAATCGGGTCGGCGTCATCGTCTTCAGCGGCGAACTCGTAGTCCGGGTTTTCAACCTCGAAGAAACCTCGGCGGCTGCGTTTCCACTGGCCGTAGATCAGCACGCGGCGTCCCTGCTTAAACGAATTCTGAAGGTAAGCCTGGTTCCACCAAAACGCTCGCACCTGGCCGGTGCCGTCCGTCCCGGAGATCTCGAAGATGCGAAGCTTCCCGCCTTTGACCGCGTAGGTTCCCGCGATCCGCACCTCGACTTCGATGGTCGCCCACATCCCATTTTGCAGCTCGCGAATGCGCGCCAGGTTGGAGCGGTCTTCGTAGCGCATCGGCAGGTAGTGGATCAGATCCTCGATGGTCACGCGTTGCGCGTTGGCCACGGTCATCGAACCTGCGATGCCCTCGGCGAGCCTAAGAGCAGTCTTCATCGCGACTCGAGGGATCTCGTGCAGGTGCAATTCGTAAATCGGAGTTGTGAGCTTGAGCAAATCGATGGCCCCGCGGACTCGATCAATCAAATGAACGCAGGGGAATTCTAGGTAAGCAATTCAGCGGACACAAGAAGGTTCGGGGAATATGGCTGCGAATGAGAAACAAACCACAGATGAACACAGATCAACACGGATAAGGAGAGGGGCCGATGAACCCGTTTTCATCTGTGGCTCTTTGCGTTCTTTGCGGTCCTTTGCGTCTTTGCGTTGAGTATTCTCTACTTACCCAGGTAGACAGCCAGCTTGGTCGTATCCGACTCTGATTTCGAAAGGATCCTTACGGTCATTACGTGGCGGTCCCCGGTGAAATCCATCAACTTGTAGACGCCCGTCTTGTGCGTCTTCTCATTGAAGTCCACGACCTGGACGTTCCCGTTGGCGAATGTCACTTCCGCAAAGTTGAGCTTGGCTTTTCCGTTGATGTCCAGGAAGAGCGAATCGCCGGTGCCATCTATGCCGAAGTTGGTGTCGGCCCAGCCTTCGTCTTTGGTGATCGCCTCGGAGTCTTGCCAAACGAGTCGCTCGCGCGGCGGCAGCGACACGACCGCGGCGGTCCACATCAGAGCAGGCAGGAAAACGAGAGGCGCCCTGACGGCTACGGCAACGCGAGCGGGATGCAGTACGACAGCCGCCGGCAGCGCGCGGCGAATGGGGTGTCCCGGCCGGACTACCAGGGTGGTGTGGTGCGGATGACGGACGACCACAACGCGGCGGCGCTGGCCCAGAGCTTCGGTAGAGCAAAGAGTCGAGACAACGATTGCACAGCAAAGAAGGCTCACATTCAGTTTTCTCATGTTCATTCCTCGCTAATTGAATTGACCGTCATTGATGTCCGGCGTGGCGCTATGCACGCGCTACAGCTTGGCGCGCACGAATAGCTGACGCTGGACTCTAACTTACGGTCAGAGCTAGAATCAGCGCGCCGTAGCAAGCTGCTTATTCGCGGCTGGCCACAGTGCGCTGAACACACTGGGAAGATAAGCGAACCGGCGGCACAAGTCTTTCGAGAAGATTTACATATCGCTTACAAAACCCTTACGACGATACCATCCGTGAAACAGAAGCGTTATTTTGAGTTTGGCGAATTTCAGTTGGACGTGAGAGAGCGCTCTCTCTTGCGTAACGGCGAAGCTGTGCAAGTTACGCCAAAGGCCTTCGATACGCTGGTTATCCTTGTCGAGAACGCCGGCAGCCTGGTCGAGAAAGACGAGATGATGCGCGCCGTATGGCCCGACTCATTTGTCGAAGAGATTGGCCTTGCGCGCAACATCTCAGTTCTGAGGAAGGTGCTCGGTGAGGACCCGGGTGAACAGCAGTTCATCGAAACCGTGCCCAAGCGCGGCTACCGTTTCAAGGCGCAGGTTCGCGAGCACATCGATGACGCGCCCGGAGGCGCAGCCTTCCTGCCTGCAGGTTTCGATAAGGCTGCCGGCCGCGTTACATCGGGCAACGAAGCCGGCGCTTCCAACGGAGCGGAGCCGGTATTCGAGCAAAGCGCTGTTTCCCAAACCGCACAGGTTTACCGCGACTATGCGACCAACGAACCCGCGGCTGTCGCCGCTTCCCGCCACGCGGAGGAGGTTACTCCTGACGCGCCGGCCATTGCGCGGCCGACGGCTTCTACGTCGACTCCGCTCTGGAAATCAAAACGAGCGGTGCCGTTCGTTGCGATCGCAGTTGTCGGTTTGATAGCCGCGCTCTGGTTCCTCAACGCGAACCGGAATCGGCCGATCGACAAATTGAAAATCAAATCGATCGCGGTGCTTCCGTTCAAGCGTCTGGACTCGGCTGATGACAGCGAGCGCCTGGGAATGGGAATGGCCGACACGCTGATAACGCGGCTCAGCAACATTCGAGAACTCACCATCCGTCCTACTCGCGACGTGATGAGATACGAGAATGCCGGCGAGGATATCGCCGACGCCGGCAAAGCTCTCGGAGTAGACGCCATTCTGGACGGCAGCATTCAACGCGGCGGAGACCGCCTGCGCGTGACCGTGCGGCTGATACATACGTCGAGCAAATCCCAGCTATGGGCCAGGCAGTTCGATGAGAAACTGACCGATGTGTTCACTATGCAGGATGCCATCTCCGCCCAGGTGGCAATGTCGTTGTCGCTCAACCTGACCGACCTCGAGCAGCAGCGCATCAACAAGAAGTACACCGAAGACGTCGAGGCGTATCAGGCATATCTCAAAGGGCGTTACTTTCTGAATAAGCAAACCAGGGAAGATCTGCAAAAGACGATAGAGCATTTCGAACAGGCGATCCGGTTGAGTCCCAACTACGCACTGGCCTACGCCGGACTGGCTGACCTTTACGCAAACCGCGCTAACCGTTCGTCGACGCCCCAGAGCAGAGAACATAACTATGAGCTCGCGAAGACTGCGGCGTTAAAGGCGATTGAGATCGATGGCGATCTTGCGGAAGCGCATGCGTCGCTCGGATTCATTTTGAGAAGCTCGGACTGGGATTGGATCGAGAGTGAAAGGTCTTTGAAGCGCGCGATCGAACTGAACCCAAACTACCCTACAGCGCATCATTACTACGCGACGCTGCTGGCGACGCTCGGACGTACGGACGAAGCGCTTACGGAGATCACCACCGCGCAAAGACTCGACCCGCTTTCTTTGCTGATCAACGCTGATCTGGCTGAGATGTACATTTTCGCTCGCAGGCCCGAGCAGGCGATAGAAGTCGCGACCCAGGCGCTCGAAATGAACCGCGACTTCTTTAGATTGCACCTTATGCTTATGTGGGCGCACCTGGAAGCACGAATGCTCGACGACGCAATTCGTGAGGCGAAGAGCACTCCGGAATACGAGGGGCGGGAGACGATATTCCCGATGTCGATACTGAGCTGCGCCTACGCCAACGCCGGACAACAGAGCGAGGCCTGGCAGGTGGCTGAGAGGCTACTGGTGCTTGCAGATCAATACTCGCCGGCATTGGTTCAGGCGGCGGCGACCTGTTCGTGGCTCGGCGACAACGACCACGCGTTCGCGCTTATTGAGAGAGCGCTCGCGGTAAAGAACGACAGGCTGCTATGGCTCAAGGTCGATCCGAGATTCGACAATCTCCGCAAGGATGAGCGCTACGCGGGGCTTCTTCGTCGAATGAACCTTCCGAAGTAAGAGCAGGCGCTGGAATCTGGTCCGATTCAGCTCGCGCCTTTAATACCTCATCTAGTAAAAGCGAATTCCTTTGTAAGATCGTCGTACGCCTTCTTCACCTTGGGACGCGCGAGTGCGCGAGCCTTAAACTGTTTTAGCGTGCTTGTCATGTTCGTAGGTCAGAAGCAGTGAGGGTCTACGGTTTGGTCCTACGCCGCGTCCTGTGGCAGCTTCTCTCTGCGACGTTCCAACCAGCGCTCAAATGAAGAGGCGCTCTCGGATGAATGCTTGCCGAGCAAGAGGCCTTCGATGCCTATGTCTTCGTCCAGGTCTGGCCAATGTATTCCATAACCGGCTCCGCTTATCTGAAGATTAGCGCGTTCCGCAGGCGTGCCATTTGCGAGACGGGGATACCACCCGATTGGAACGGAAACAGACCGTCCGTCCTCGAGATCAACCGAAAGAGTGTCGTCGGTAACGTCTACACTCAAGACTCTAGCTGTGTATATCATTATCTTGTACTTCAAGAAGACTCTCATGCCCCTTCTCGTGCTCGTGAGATGTAATGACAACCCGATTCCGCCCAGACGACTTCGCCTGCTGCTCCGCAAGATTCGCGGCGAGAAGTACCTCCGCGTACGTCGCGCCGTCCTTCGGGTAGGCGGCAACGCCAACAGAGATCGTAATGCAAACGCTTTGCGAACGAACTTTGAACAATCTTTTCTCTGTATCTGCGCGTAAGCGTTCAGCGAAAGCGGCAGCCTCTTCTAAGCTTTGATTCGGCAAGATGACTACGAACTCTTCACCACCTTGCCGATAAGCACGGCCACGGTGGCGGACGATGCTTTCAAGTTGTCGCTGAAAATCCGGCAGCAGTGTTTCGTCAACTACGTCTCAGTGTGAGCAGTGTTCAGTGCTTTGAAGTGGTCTATGTCTACGAAGATGACTGCGACCGGGCCAAAGGACTCTTCATCAGAAATCCATTCAGCGAAATCGTCAACGGCTTGAGACGCACTGAAGAGAATCTTGAACTTCTGTTCCAGTTCTTTCTTTTGAGTCGGCTCTGTGGATCGTCCCAGAGCCTCGTCCAACGCGTCGACCGAGCCTCGCTCAAGCACCGCCCGCCCCTGGTCCGTAATGGCGAACCATAAGTCTGGGGCGATGAGATCCTCATAGGTTGGACGGATCAATCCCGCCGCTTCAAGCTCCGCAAGAGCCACGGCCGCTATGTGCCGTTGCTCGGGTTCAAACCGGATTCCAAGCTGACGTTCTAAGTCACCCTCCGCGTTCCCTTTGCCCAACAGGTTGAACTTGTGCTGGTGGCGTACGGACGCCAAGATTCTTAGGATCGCAGACTGCAGGGAACGCACATTCAGCTTCTCTCCTACCATTCTCATTGTCCGCCTAACGCCCGTCAGCGAGCTGATCCTCGTCCGAGATAGACTTCGGAGACGAGCTTGCAAATTGCAATTCGGTGATCTCACCGCGAGTTCAACACATGCTGCTACTTCTACTGAACCATCAAGCAGGCAAGATGCGGCTGACTCTGGGCAAAGAACAACATATCAAATGATCGAGCGATCAATCATCGCCCGGATTAGCGACGACCGCTCCAATGCGTTTCCATTCAGAATGACTTCGCCGAAAGTCTCATCCACGATTCGCTCGGGACCATCGTGAACGTTGCGCGTGGATCCCAAACTCTTGTGGTCTTACGGCAGTCCACAATATTGCGGGAGTCGAAGCCCAGATCGTATAGGAGCAGCCAGCATATTCGTCCAGATTCAAGATTCGGTTGGGAGTCTCATATATCAGAGTCTTGGCGAACTGGTCGTGCAGTGGTTTGAGCGGTGTGGATACAATTGGCATTCGACTCCAGGTGCTGTCCCGTCCGCAGTTGCCACAAAAGTGCTTTCGATGAGGAGTCTGGGCAAAGTCGCCTAGGTCCAGGTGGGGATATCCACAGGCCGAGCAGACTGATGCAGTCCATTTCCCGATTCGTTTCGAGCCCACAGACGAACTCGAAAGCAGCTGGCGGCGTCACATTTACTCGTGTGATGTCGTTACTGCCAAACAGTTTAAGCTTGTTGCTGTAAAGCACCGAGATCGCCTATCGACGATCTTCTTTCCTCCGGCTACTGGTCGAACGTGGACATGGATCTTCGGCGCCCGTTTGTTGACCGCCTCGGTCGAAAGTGCCGCGGGCATTGAGCACCAAACACCGACTTCTGCATGCTCGTTCAGGTTCACTGTAAACGGCGAAACAACATAGTTCATCGCCTGGGTATGATTGGCACACGAAACCTCTCCGAGTCGATCGAAAGACTCCTGATCAGCCATCGTTCCCCAGTGGGTTTGGTGGGTGCGGCACCACCAACGCTCGGCCCCGTGACGGAACTTTCCAGCATGCACGAAGTCACACGGCAATTGAGCGTCGGCTCCTGCCTTTTCCGGAAAGCGCCCAAGAAGCGACGGTGAGTACACGGCGATATTCCCGAGCGTCCTCCCATAGGACCAGCAAATCGCTTGCGTCTCAGCGAGGGGATCAACAGAGTCCGGTACCAACTGCTGCTCGTCCCCAAGCTTTTGTAGATATATCTTCTTTGCCCCAGAGGTCCCGGGGTGTTCCCACTCGCATCGCCATAACTCGACAGTATTGTTCGGCTTGTTTAGTCTGCGTTCAATAAACACGTCTCTCTCCTACGTTTCGGAGCAATGCCCCGCTTGATAACGATATATTATGCCTATTTCGATTCGGTAGTCAGTTAGTCCGTGATAGAATGCAGCTCTGAGGACACACTGATGAACATCACAATTGAAGCGGTTTACGAAGCTGGAGTTTTCAAGCCGCTCTCGCCGGTTGAAAACCTTAAAGAACACGACAAGGTTCGCCTGGTTGTAGAACCTGCGAACTTGATTGATGCCCAAAGGCAGAACCGAATCCAAATTGATCCGGCGGTTGCCCGAGAGATAGCCGAGTCGCCGGAGCACGACCTGCTCGAAAGCTAACGCTTTGCTTCGTGATATTCCAAACGGGATTCACTGCTTTGTTGACGCAAATATCTTTTATTATCACCTTGTCGATACGCCGCCCCTCTCCGACGAGTGCTCGGACTTCCTCAAGCGCCTTGAGCAACGAGAAGTAATTGGTTACACATCAACCGTCTCGATCGCCGAAGCAACGCATAAGGTGATGCTTGCGGATGCGGTGCGAACTCACAACCTGGATCGAAAGGGACTGGTCACGAGGTTGAAACGAGAACCACAGCTACTCGCCGCGCTCTCCAAGCACGAAGCTGTAGTCCCTACTGTTCGAGCTCTCAATATTCAAATCGAGTTAATCACACCGGATCTCCTTGAAGCGGCAGCCGGCCTGTCCGCTCAGTTGTGTTTGCTTACGAATGATGCGCTCACGGCCGCGGCAATGAACAAGCTCGGTCTAACGAATTTGGCGACGAACGATGACGATTTCGACCAGATAGCGGGAGTTACGGTTTGGAAGCCAAGATAGTTAGCTACGTGTTCTCAATACCATCAGCATGCTCAATGTTGTTCCGAAGCATCATGACCTTTGCACCGTCCAGAGTTTCATCAGTAGCCGAGCCGCCTGGATTTCGAGCGGTCCCGGCTGAATGAGCATCTTCTAGTTGAAACGTCCTTCGACTGGTAAAATCGCCGCATGTTCAAAAGATTATTACTGACCGCGCAATTCTTATTTGTCCTCTCGTTTGTTCTCTCGATTCTCGCAATTGGCACTGAAGCTGCGACGCCTACAATGAGAGTCGATTACTACCATACCGGTAACGCCACGCAGGAGATGTTCAGTCTCGATCGAGTCGTCATCGAGCCTCTCCCGTGGCCCGGCAATCCACGCAAGAACATCGATGAGTCTAATCTCGGCAAGTATCTTTTCGAAGTCCGCGATCGGACGACTAATCGGTTGGTATATTCGCGCGGCTTCGCGTCGATCTACGGTGAGTGGGAGACGACTGATGAAGCCAAGAGCATGAACCGCACTTTCGCGGAGTCGCTTCGGTTTCCCGCGCCGGTCTCGCCCGCGCAGATCGTGCTGAAGAAGCGCGATTCTAATAATGCCTTCCGCGAGATTTGGTCAACGATCGTTGATCCCAAAGACATCTTCGTCGACACGGCGAAGATCGCATCGCCTGGTTCTTTGATCGAGCTTCAGAAGAGCGGCGATCCGGCCGATAAGGTGGACTTTCTGATTCTGGGTGACGGGTACACCGCGGCCGAACACGGCAAGTTCGAAAAGGACGCCCGCAGGCTGCTCGAGATTCTGTTCGCGACTTCGCCTTACAAAGAGCACCGCAGAGACTTCAACGTGTGGGCGCTGTGCCCGGCCGCTCAGGAATCGGGAATCTCACGTCCTTCGACCGGAGTTCATCTCGCATCGCCGCTGGGCACAAGCTACGACGCGTTCGGCTCCGAGCGATACGTGCTCACGTTTGACAATCGTTCTCTGCGCAACGTCGCGCAATTTGCGCCCTATGAATTCATTGAGATCATCACGAACTCGAGGACGTATGGCGGCGGCGGGATCTACGGCTTATACAGCACCGTAGCGGCAGACAGCGAGCAGGCGCCTTACGTTTTCGTTCACGAGTTTGGGCATCATTTTGCCGGACTAGCCGACGAGTATTACACGTCGCCGGTGGCCTACACGCCGTCGGCAGTGAAGACTGAACCGTGGGAACCAAACGCGACCGCCTTGCTCGATCCGGCGAACCTGAAGTGGAAAGACATGGTCGCCGCGGGCACTCCGATTCCGACGCCGTGGCAGAAGGAGGACTACGAAAACCACTCTCGCGAATACGGCAAGCGCCGCGCTCAGATTCGAGCGCGGAATCGACCTGAGTCAGAAATGGAAGCGCTGTTTCGAGAGAATCGGGAGTGGGAGATCAAGTTCTTTGCCGCTGAAAAGTACGTGGGCAAGGTCGGCGCTTTTGAAGGCGCGATCTACGAAGCAAAAGGTTATTACCGGCCCGAAGTGGATTGCATCATGTTCACGCGAAGTCAGAACTTCTGCGCGGTGTGCCGGCGCGCGATCGAGCGGGTGATTGAGTTGTATTCGCGCTAGCAGGTAGTCAGCATGATTTCTTGAGACTGATGTGAGACATGTAGGGGCGGCCCTCCGTGGCCGCCCCTCATTGGAGATTCAAGTCGTCGGCGAAAGAGGGGCGGCCACGGAGGGCCGCCCCTACATGTCCATCACCCATGCCCATCGCCCATGTCCATCGCCCATGTCCGTCGGGGATGGCGCTCAAAAATTAAACTTCAGCCCCAACTGAATCTCCCTCGCGCGTCGCGTCGCGAACACCTGTCCAAATTGCGGATTCGAACTGTTCTTCACCAGATTCTCTACGCTGTTGAACGCAGGATCAGTCGGCAACAGATTCGGCACCGTTTGGAAGATGTCGTTGACTGTGGTGTTGTTGAACACGTTGAAGAACTCGGCGCGAAATTGTATGCGGTAGCGTTCGGTCACGCGCCAGTTCTTTGCGATGTTGAGGTCGGTGCCGAGGAAGGTCGGAAAGCGAAACGGCGCGCGGCCCGATGAACCTATATCTCCAATAGCTGTTGGCCTGAACGCCAACGGGTTGATGTAGTAGGGAACGGTCGTCCCCGCAACGCCGGTGGGTATGTTCTCGAACGGATCGCTCACTTGATTCGGCCGAGTGCCTCGCGGGCCTGGGGCGTTCGCTTGAACGACGCGATTCAACGGCAAGCCGGTTTGGATCGTCGTTATTCCAGAGAGCTGCCATCCCCCGATTAGCTGGTTTATCCCGGGTCGGGCGAGAAACCCGTCCTTCGGATAAGGAACTTCGTACACGTAGCTCGCCTTGAAGACGTGTGTGCGATCGAATCGCGCGACCGCTTTTTCCAGCGCGAGATTGTTACGCACCTGAGGAAGATCGACCGCGTCCCGATCGTTCGTCGAGTCGGTCAGGTTCTTCGACCATGTGTAAGAGAGCTGCGCCGACAAGCCTCTGACGTTCTGAATCCTCAACGCGCTGATCAGCGCATTGTAGCGGAAGGTCGCCGTAGTCTGGCGGTCGGTTATCGACGTGTATCCTCTGAAGGGACGCGCCAGGTTTATGCAATTGTTTGGATTGTTCGACGCGTTGAGCGCGGGATCGCATGACGGGATGCCCTTCGACGCAGCAAGGATCTCCGACGGCGTCGGCGCATTGATATCAACCGGCCTGGTCTGATGATTGCCGGCGGCGCCCAGGTAGCCAATCTCAAACGCAACGGCTCTTCCAAACTGCCGCTGCACCGTCAGGTTCCATTGTTGAGTCACCGGCGTGATGAATGGATCGGTCGTCGTTATCAGAGCGCGCGGCGCGAGAGTTCCGGGAGGCGCCCCCGCCGACGGATTGTCGTATGTGATCGGAGCTGCGATCGTGCCCGTCAGGCTGACGGTGTTGACGAACGGAGGATTGGTGAAGGAGTTCTGCTCGAGCGTGCCGACAAGCACCTGATCGTAATAGACGCCGTAGCCGCCCCGGATCACCGACCTATCTCGCCCTCCTAGAAGAGAGGCGAGGACTCGTTTATCAGATGAAGGACTCCACGCAAATCCGACTCGCGGCCCGAAGTTGTTCTTGTCCAGTTGCTGGATCCTGCGTCCGAAGGGCGAGTTTCGGTTTGCGACCACGATGCCGTTGAGCAGATCGCCGGTTCCTTTTACGAACTGAGTGCCCGTCGCATTCGCAAACTTCGGTGCGTTTGCCGCGACGTAATTCTCGGGAAAGAACGCGGTCAAGACATCGTTCTTATCAACAGGTGTGCGGTAGAACTGATAGCGCAGCCCATAGTCGAGCTGCAGATTGGGCTTCGCCTTCCAGGTATCCTGAGCGTAGAACTCGGTGCGTCCGAATCGCAGGTTGTTGGTAACGTTAAACTCAGACTCGCTGTACGAGCTCGCGCGCCCGAGCAGAAAGTCGGCAAGCGGGCGGCCGCTCCCGGATACGCCGGACAGCGCCGTTTGCGCGCCGGTGAATCCGAACGAGCCCTGCGTCGTGTTACCCGCGTTTTCGTCCTTATGCTCCCAGCTTAGATCGACTCCGAACTTCATCGTGTGCGCCCCGTGAAGCCATGTGAGGTTGTCCTTTGGGTTGAAGTTCTTGTAGTGGATGCCAAAGATCTGAGCATTTCCCATCGATGAGAAACCTGTGATGTTGATGACCGGCGGCAGGTCCGAGTCGTTCTCAGGAAACAGCTCTTTGTTGGGGATGTTGATGTTCTGTTTGGTCCATCGACCGATCAGGCTATCGGTTATGTCGTTGCTCGAAAAAGCGAAGGTCACCTCGTTGACGATGCTGCTTCCAAAGCTGCTGACCAGCGAGCTGGAAAAGACCTGGCCGGGAACGTTGGTTTCAGTAGTGGCGATGCCTGGGATCTGAAAAGTCGTGCCCTGGAACAACCCACCCGGGTCGAGAGTGTGGCTCAGGTCGTGAGTGTAGCGACCCGTAAGCTGATGCCGCGAGCTGATGCTGTGATCGATTCGCACGGTCTCCTGGCGTGTATTGTTGATTGCCGGCGCAAACGCGAGGATTCGATTCGGATCGACGCCCGGTGTGGTTGCCGGGACAGTCGGCTCAGGAAACAATTTCAGTATCGCCAGCGCGGTCGGGTCGAGGCGATTGAGCGGAATCTTCTTGCCGGTGAATTCCTGACCGCTTACCGGATCGAAGATTCTGGCGGTCCCTTGTGAAAAGTCGCCCTGTCGCTCTCTCAGCGTCGGAACGGTGACGAAGTTTTCGGTCGGCTGACGAATGATGCGTCGCCATTCTTCGGAGAAGAAGAAAAACGTCTTGTCGTGGCCTCGCGAATATACGCCTGGTATCCAAACCGGCCCGCTAAACGTGTAGCCGAAATTGTTGTAGCGCAGCAGCGGGCGTGAGGAGCGCTCTTCGCCGCAGGTTCTTCCGATGGGCGCCACGTCTCCGCGATCGCAAAAGCGGCCGGCGGCGTTGCTCAGGAAGCTGTTCGCGTTCAACGCGTCGTTTCGGACAAACTCGTATGCGCCGCCGTGAAACGCCCGCCCGCCGCCGCGTGTGATCACGTTGACGACGCCTCCCGACGCCCGGCCGAACTCGGCGGTCGGAACCGAGGTGATGACCTTGAACTCCTGAATCGAATCGACGGTGGGCATCGAGAGCAACGTGATGTTGGAACCCACGTCCACATTCGCTACGCCGTCCACCAGGTAGTTAGTCGAGTTGCGCCGGTTACCGCCAACGAGAATGGTCGTGAGACTGGTAAGGCCTATGCCGGCCTCGGCAGTCTCATCGGTGGTTACTGCGGGTACGAGCGTGACGAGCTGAAGGAAGCTGCGATTGTTGAGCGGGATCTCGAGGACTTTTCGATTCTCGATCACGTCGCCGACGGTTGGCGAAGACTGGATTATGGGGGCCTCGGCGGTGACGGTGACTTGTTCGCTGATGGCGCCGGCTTCGAGCTGGATGTTTATCGCCTTTCGGTCGTTGACCAGCAGCTCGACGTGCTGGTTGATGTACTCTTTGAACCCCTGACCCTTGACCGAGATGTCATAGATCCCGGGCGGGATCGAAGTCAGCGAATAGTAACCATCCTCACTTGATTTGGCTTTGCGCTCTTCGCGGGTGCTGATACTGGTTAAAGTGACGTCGGCGTCCGAAACGGCGGCGCCGGCGGAATCGGTGATCTGACCGGTGATCGTAGCGGTTGTCTCCTGCGCAAGCGCTATTGGAGCGCACGCCGAAACGAGCAGCATTGTTATGAGAGCTAAAGAAATTTTCTTCATGGCAAACCCCTCGAGTGATCCGGAATAGCATATTGCGACGGCTATGATCTTCGGAATCCGACCGACGCCTTAGCGGGCTTGGCGGTTCTTTGCGTCTTTGCGTTGAGTATTGTTCCCGGCCGAAGAGAATACTCAACGCAAAGACGCAAAGGACCGCAAAGATCGCAAAGTCATGGGGTTGGGGGATTCCGAAAAGCACAAATTATTATCCCTACTCCTTCTTCGTCAATATAACAGGTACTTCTGTCTGGTCTTCGCAAACTCGGCGAGCCCGGCTTGCCAGGTCGCGGCAATATCCGAAGAACTTCTCCCTTCTTTTAGCGCCGCAAGCGCAGCGCGATTCGCCAGCAAGCGAATGTAATCGTCAACCTTCCACTCGTTTGAATAAAGCCGTCTGAGCTGATAAGCGATCTCGACGCCGGCCGCCACGGGTCGGAAAGCGCCGCGATCGGTTATCACGATGTTCACGCCGCCGCACTCTTCATTGGCAAACTTCGATGATGTTGGCGTGAACCTTATGGGTACGAATCTCACGCCCGCGAGCCCGGCGCGATTCAGAGCTTCGGCCAGCTTCCGGCCATCAATCCACGGCGCGCCCACGACCTCAAACGGCGTGTCTGTTCCGCGTCCGACCGAAACGTTAGTCGTCTCCAACAACCCAATGCCCGAATACAGCAACGCTTCGGTAAGGCTTCTCATATTCGGCGACGGATTCACCCACGTCAGCGCGGTGCCGTCGTAATGGTCTGCGCGCCGCCAGCCTTCCATCCTGATCACCGTCAGGTCCGCGCCGATCGCGCGCTCGGTATTAAACAACACCGCAAGCTCGCCGATCGTCAACCCGTAGCGCACCGGAATCGGATGATACGAGGTGAAGGAATAAGCAGCTTGATCGGTGAGCTCGCGATCGGCGACCGGACCCTCGATCTCATATCCGTTTATCGGATCGGGACGGTCGAGCACTACAAACTTGATCTTGTTCCTCGCGGCTTCTTCCATCGCGTAGCCGCACGTCGCCGGATACGTGTAGAAGCGCGTTCCCACTTCCTGGATGTCGAACACCAGCGTGTCGATGCCCTTCAACATCTCGGCGGTTGGGCGCCGGCGGTCTTTTTCATAGAGGCTGTAAATCGGCAGCCCCGTCTTTTCATCGCGAGTGTTGCCAACCGGAGAATCTTCGGCGCCGCGCAAGCCATGCTCGGGTGAGAACAACGCAACGAGCTTCAAATTCTTAGCCGCCGCGAGCACTTCAATCGTAGAACGGCCCGTTCGGTCGCGGCCGGTGTGATTCGTTATCAATCCGACTCGACGGCCTTCCAGTTGTTTAAAGCCGTCTCGCTCGAGCACGTCGATTCCCGGGAGCACCGGATGAAGCGGACCGGCAGGCACGCTTCGATTGACGACCGCCCGCGGCGCGTCAACTGATGTCGGCGGCGCATTCAAATGTGAGAACACCGGCGTGTGCGGAGCTTCGGTAATTGCGCCGGCAACGATAGAAGCAACCGCGGATCGAAGCCTCGTCACGTCGCCCTTGCCGTTGGGATGAACTCGATTGGTGAGCAGCACTACGAATGTCTCGCTTGCCGGATCGAGCCAGATGCTGGTGCCGGTGAAGCCCGTGTGTCCGAACGTGCCGACGGGGAACAGATCGCCTCGATTCGAAGAGTAAGAAGTGTTGACGTCCCAACCGATGCCTCGCATTTGAGAAGTAGGAAGCGTTTGGGCGCTGACCATTCTCTCGACTGTGTACGGCGCGAGGATGCGAGTTCCGTTGTACTCGCCTTTGTTAAGAATCATCTGGCAGAAGATTGCGAGATCATCGGCCGTCGAGAAGAGTCCCGCGTGTCCGGCTACGCCTCCCATCTCGTAGGCTCGCGGGTCGTGAACTTCACCGCGCATCCATCGGCCTTCGCGGTTTTCGGTGGGAGCCGTTCGCTCTTCGGCAGAAAACGGTACTTGGGGCGGCCGGAATCCATAGTCTTTGCTGGGCCCACGCTTTCGCTGCCTACCATTGCGCTGCGTCGGGTCGTTGGCGCTCAGCTCTGATTTCTGTTTGTCTAACGTGGATCCCGAACCAGTATCATATGTCACTCCTCGCCCCGCTTGCGTGCGAACTATCGGTCTATACGCAGTATCTCTCATCGCCAGGGGATCGAAAATGTTTATGGAAGCGAAGAGATCAATGCTTGTGCCTGACACGCGCCGGATGATCTCCGCCGCAACGATGAAGCCCACATCCGAATAAACGAATCGCGTCCCCGGTTCGTAGCTGAGACGCAGCTCGCAGATCTTCTCGATCGGATCGATCTTCCCGACGTAGTCCGCGATCTCATTGTCGGGAGGCAGTCCCGCTCGATGAGTCATTAACTGCTCGATCGTGACCCGCTCTTTGCCGAACCTGGCGAACTCGGGAATGTAGAGCGCTACGGGATCAGCGAGACTCACCTTTCCGCGCTCGACCAGGATCATCATCGACGTTGCAGTCGCGACGATCTTCGTGAGCGACGCGAGATCGAAAATCGTATCGACGGTCATCGGCTCGCGGGTGGGTTCAAGCGCGCGGTCGCCGAAGGCTTTGCGATAGACGATCCGGCCTTTGCGGGCTACAAGCACGACGGCGCCCGGCGTGTCTTTGCGAGCAATCGATTCGAGGACGGCTTCATCGATCTTTGAAAGCCGTGCGCTGGACATGCCGGCGGATTCGGGTGTCGCGGGCGTGAGGTGGTTTGCGCGTTGGGCGAGAAAGGTTGAGGGAAGGAGGAGAGAAAGCGCAATAACCGAGATCAGGGGTTTGTAAGTCGACGTTTCGCGCAAAGACGCAAAGAACCGCAAAGCCCGCAAAGCCTGCAAAGCCTTGGCGAGCTTTGCGGTCCTTTGCGTCTTTGCGCTAAGAATTTCCTTCATGCTCAATGCCCTCCGGCCCCGATCTCAGCCGCAACTTCATTCGACCCCGCTTCCGCCGGTTGTCTTGTAATCATGCTAACTCCGTAGCCGATCATCAAGCAGACAGCCGTCCCCGCCAGCACATACCAGGTCCACGCGAGCGGCGTAAAGACCTTAACAGCAAGCATCGAAATCAAAGACACTCCCATCCCGGTCATCACACCCGTTTGATTCGCGCGACGAGTAAGCACCCCAAGCAGAAACGCTCCCAGCAATGGTCCATATACCAACGAAGCGATTGTCAGGCCCGTCGTGAATACCGATCCCCAACTGCTCGCCAACACCGCGATGCCGATCAACGCTATTCCCCACACCGCGGTGAGCCGGCGCGACAGCTTCAACAAACTCTCGTCGCTCTTATCACGGCGGGCGAGCGGCTTGTACAAATCCAGCACGGTAGTCGATGCAAGCGAATTTAAAGAGCCGCTCAGATTCGACATTGCCGCCGCGAAGATCGCCGCAATCACGAGTCCCTTCGCCACATGCGGCAGCCGCTCGACTATGAAGAGCGGAAAAACATCATCGTTGTTTGGAGATTGTGTGTTGATGGGATAGAACCTGGCGTATGCGAACAGCATCACGCCGATGATCAGGAACAGCCCGAATTGAAACAGCACCACGAACCCGCTCACGATGATCGCCTTCTGGCTGTCTCGCTGATTACGGCAGGTAAGCAGTCTCTGCACAAGCAACTGGTCCGTGCCGTGTGACGCCATGGTGAGGAACGTGCCGCCCAGCAATCCGGCCCAAAACGTCAGCGGCAGACGAAAGTCCCACGAGAAAGAAATGATTTGAAATTTGTTTGCCGCCTGTCCGGTTTCGGCGACGGTGGACCATCCGCCCGGGATCAACTTCATCAACATATAAGCCGCCAGCAGCGAGCCCCCGATGTAGATCACAAGCTGAATCAAGTCTGTCCAGATGACCGCGGCGATTCCGCCTTCGAACGTATATATCAGCGTGAGCATCCCTACAATTAAGATCGACCAGAACCACAGATGAGGCAGCCCGGGAATGCTTGCGGTGAGCACGGCGCTCAACACCAGCGACGCCGCGAAGACTCGAACGCCTTCGGCGAGCGCTCGCATTATCAAAAACAGCGAGGCCGCGAAGTTTTTTGTACGAACCCCGAATCGACGCTTCAGAAGCTCATACGCCGTCAGCAGCTCGCCCTGAAAATAAGCGGGAATGAACAGCAGGCTGATGATGATCCTCGCGACGATGTAGCCGATGACCACCTGCAAATAAGTCAGGCTCCCGCCCTGCTCGGGACGCGCGAAGGTCGAATACGCCAGCGCCGGCACGCCGATCAACGTCAACGTGCTGGTTTCTGTCGCGACGATCGAGAGGCTTATGACTATCCACGGAGTGTTCTTCGAACCAATGAAGTAGTCTTTCACGGTTCGCTGAGACCGGCGGAACAGCGTTCCGAAAACGGTTATGCCTACAAGATAGGCGACCAGCACAAAGTAATCGATCGCAGAGAATCCCACTCAACACTCCGTCAAAGAGTAAAAAGCCCAGCGTTCTAAGGTTCAATCCTCGGCGTGCGGCAACCTGAAGGTTGAACCCTGAACCCGTAAGACTGACTAATAGATGAAAACGAATAACAGAAAGTAGAATCAGAACCAAGTAAACGATTGGAGAAACCGATCCAGCGTGAGAATCGGCGCTCCTCTCGGGCTCAATCGCAAGCGTTGCATGGAAAACGCCCGGAACCAATCGATAGTGTTCGGCCAGGTCAAGAGTCATCTCAGAATCGAAAGGTATATTGAAACTTCCCTGAAAACTTTGTCTCGACGGCGCGAAAGCTCAACCCGCCGCGTTGATCTTGAAGCCAGCCTTGATTGAACACCAGGAACACCTCGTTGCCTGGTCTGAGAATCCAGCGCACCCGACTCTGCCAGCCCATGTTTCTCGACTCATTGTCGAACTGGATGAGGTTGAAGAAGGTCAGGTACGGACTCACTGAGTAATTCGCCCTGACGGTGAAGACTCGCGCCACGAAGTTTCCCTCTTTGAGCCGCGCAAATGTCTGATCCCATCCCGCGCTCATAAGCAGGTGCGGTGCGATCTTGTACTGAAACGAAGTCGAGAACTGATTCGCATTGCCTGACCAGTAGCTGCCGAACCACCACGCGTTGTCGAACTTCCATCGCCGCTTCGAAGCAGTGTTGACCTCGAAGCGCCATCGCGTGAACCGGTAATCGCCTGGCGGCAACACAACGCCTTTGGCAATCTCAAACGGTTCGAAGAGTCTTTCGAACTGCGGCGCGTAGTTGAACTCGACGTGTTCGCCCGAATTCAGATTGTAGTTGATCGGCGCGGTGAAAAGCCGCCAGCTTTCGGTCCTGCCCTTGTCAATTCGCCTGAAATGGTTGAAGAAGAATTCGTGAAACATCTGCTTGACGTTCAGGAAGTCTTTCGGCCGAGGGTCAAACTCGAAACCGAGGCTCAGCTTGTCCACACCAGATCTAGGCACGAACCCGAGAGCCGGCAGAAAGTTCTCGCCTATGCGCTTCCACGACGCTGACGCGCTCCATAAGTCATTCGGACAAGTCACGCCCAATCCATATGAGTAGTCCTTGCCACGCAGACCTTGATTCATCGTTTTCAACACAAAACCATCGACGCCGAAGTTGCGGTCGTTACCAAGAAACTTCGAAGTGAACAGGCGCACGTCACCGCCAAACGTGCGGCTCGATGAAGATCGTTCGGGATTGCCTTCAGTGTAGATGCCTCCGACGTAAGACTGCTTCAAGAAATCGCGCTTTACTCGTGCGACAAAGAAGTTCTTCGCGTCTGTGAAATCCGTTTCGCGAGTCCGCACGGCAATCACGCCGATTGTGTATGGACCCTCCTTTCCGGTCAGCTTTGTCCCGGCCAGTATCGGCACCTCCTGACCGTTCAGCAGTCCGATACGTCGACTAAAAAATGGGATAACGTCGGCTTCGTCGTCGCTGTCCGGGCCAACGCTGAACACGCCGGCGTTCTCAAGGAAGAACGAGCGCTTCTCAGGAAAGAACAATTCGAAGCGAGTCAGGTTTATTTGGCGACTGTCAACTTCAGTCTCGCCAAAGTCGGTGTTGATCGTTGTCGTCGACTTCAGGCTAGGGGTGATGTTGTAAAAGACATCAAGTCCGGCCTTGGCGCTGGTATCGTTTCCAGTATCAATGTTGTGCAACGCTTTCGCCGAGACGAATGGACGAACATCGAGCCCGCGACCCTGATGAATGCTGTTCAAGCCGCTTATCTCGCCTGCTTCGGAGACCTGAAAGAACTT
Source organism: Blastocatellia bacterium (assembly GCA_035607285.1). GTDB lineage: Bacteria > Acidobacteriota > Blastocatellia > UBA7656 > UBA7656 > Onstottus_A. The sequence goes on from DATNBZ010000238.1 coordinate 28,459, forward strand.
CAAATCCAACTTCGGCGATGCCCATCGGTCCTCTTCCAGCTTGCGCTTGATGGTCCGCGAAAAGTTGAAGCCCCACACCTGTTCGCCGCTCTTGAAGCCAATGCTCTTGAATGGAATTGCGAACTCGGCGGTCCAGCCAGCTTCGGATTTATGAGTGCGGACGTACCATATCGCGTTCCAGTTCCTGTTGAGCTGGCCGTTCTCTATGATCAGTCCGTCCACCAGAGCGCCCAGCGGGTTAGTCGAAAAGTAGAAAGCGTTGCGCCTGTCGTGAAAGCTGTCGATCAGCAGCTCGATCCGGTCGTCTGCCGAAAGATCGGCATCGCGTTCCATCTGAGTACCGATGATCCTCTTGGGTTCGGAGTCGTAGCAGGTGACTCCGATATAGAGGTTCTCATCATCGTATAGCAGCTTTAGATCAGTCTTTTCCGTTGCTTGCTCGCCTGGATGCGGATCGCGTTGAAGTATGTCCCCGACCGTAACGGCTTCGAGCCAGTCCGGCTCGTTGAGGCGCCCATCAATAATTATTCGTGACTTTGCTCGCGCGACCGTTGCTCGGGTCTCTCCCGATCCGACTAGCGTGGCCGCCAAACCTGTGCCGAAACCATCAAAAACATAGACGATTAGGAGCGAGGTCAGGAAGATCGCTGCCCGCACCGGCGGTAGGTACGATGCCCGTCGATCGAATGTCAACTTCCTGACTTTTTTCATCGGATGTCTTGGTTCGAATGTGGTACTGGCTGACCGATGAACCGCAGTTGATCAGTGCAGCAACGCTTTGACCCCGGCATAGAGAATTCCGCACACTATTGCGCTGGCCGCAATCTTCGCTACATCGATCTTAAGGAACACGATGGAGACGAAAGCAATAGCAGCCATCATAAGACTGGGAACGCCAACGATGGCTTCGCGCGCGAGATCTATCGATACAACCACAATCACGCCGACGACGGCGGCGCTGACGCCTGAGAGAAACGCCTGAACCAGGCGATTGTTGCGAAGCTGTTCAACATACCGCGCTCCCAGGAGCACGAACACGAACGATGGGAGAAAGACGAATATGGTGGCAACGACCGCACCCGGAATGCCCGCAGCAATGTAGCCAACGAAAGTCGCGAACAACATGAACGGACCGGGAGTCGCGACGCTGATCGCGACGCCGTCCAGCAACTGGCCCGATGTTACCCAGTGATGATTCTCGACGGCGCCCTGTTGGAGAAATACCAGTGAGGCGTAAGCCCCGCCGAAGCTGAAAAGACCAGTCTTCAGGAAGAGCCAGGCCAACTGGAACAACTTGCTATCAAACAAGCCGATGTTCCCGAGTCCGATGATTGGAGGAAGCGCCAATGACGCAAATCGCAGTCGGGGTCGAGCGGTTACGAACAGCAGATTCAGAGCGCCAGCCAACAGGAGGATTAGCAGGAAATTGACTCCGGCAAAGAACATCGCCAGGAAAGCGCCGACTAGCAGTATTCCGAGCATTGCGCTCTTGATTGTTGCCGTTCCAAGCTTGATGATTCCCGCCCCGATGATTCCCAGAACTGCGGGCTTGAGCACATAGAGCGCGTCATTGACTTGCGGAAGGCTGCCATACGCGAGGTACAGCCAACTGAGAACGATCATCACCAGCGCGCCCGGAACGATGAACGTAACGCCGGCCGCGATGCCGGCCAAGACCCCTCGCTTGATATACCCGACATAGATAGCGAGCTGTAGCGCTTCGGGACCGGGAAGCATATGGCAGAAGCCCATGATGCTTACGAAGCGTTCCTTCGATAGCCACGCTCGACGCTCAACCATGTGATTGAACATCATGGTTATCTGGGCGACGGGTCCGCCGATGTTAATAAAGCCAAGCATGAGAAAGTAGAGAAAGACCTCGCGCCATTTCGGCATATGTTCGCCGGTCTGCGGGGGTGCATTGCGATTCGCTTCTTCCAGATTCGCTTCTTCCAGATTCGCTTCTTCCAGATTTGCTTCTTCCATTTGATTCGATAGCTTACGAACGATCGGCAACGTAGCTTGACACTATTCGACTGGCGCGACTCTTTGCCGGCAATACGCGTACAGGGCGTCGTACACTACGAACTGTTTTTCCAGTACCTCGTGATCGTCTTTCAACCCAAGATGTCTGAAGCCCTCCGCGATCGCCTTCAGCCCCGCCGCCTCCGGCTCGACATAAAGGTCGGTGCTTACGTCTGCGCCATGCACGATCCTGGAAAGAAGCTTAATGGCGGGATCATCGATCTCGTACTTATCGACGATTGTCTCGAAGCTGCACTTGCCTGCGTGATGCCCGAGCTCCACTCCAGTCACATCGAAGGGTATCGCGCCTTCGCGTTGCGACACTTCCATGACTTGCTCAGGCGGAACGAACAAGAATTCGGCGTCGGGGTCGACGAACTTTTTGATCAGCCACGGGCATGCAACGCGATCGACTTTCACCCGTTCTCGAGTAATCCACTTCATCGCCGTTCTCCTTGCGGTTTCAGTTGACGCTTACTTTGGCGCATTCCGCAGCGCCCCTTAAATCGCAGGGCCGTTGGCAGTGCTATTTGACTACGGCGTCGTAGACAATCATGCGCGACACTGGATGGCCGTCTTCCTGTTCTTCTGGCGTGTACACGCGATGTGTTCTAACGTCCACAGCAAGACTATGTACCTTTCTCTGAACGGGAAAATCTTCAAGCTTACGAAAATGATTTGCGTCGTCTTCCTGGAACACAGAAATTGCGCCGCTGGAACAAGCGACGTAGATGCGGTTCAGGCCCGGATCGAATTTGACGACGTCACCTCCAGCCGCTGTGGGCAAATGCGCAATCGGCTTATGAGCATCAAGATCGACCACGGTCATCATGTTGTTCCCTTCGCACTGGAGAAACGCGCGATGATTTTCGGGATCGAGCGCCATTCCGTGATTGCCTTTGCACTCTCCTACCGGGTAACGCCCAACAACTTTGTCGGTGGATGGATCGATCACAGCTAAAAGGTTTTGATCCTGAAGATTGACGTAGACCTTCCGCGCGACGGGATCGTATTGGGGCATTCCGGTCTCGCTCGCAAAGTGAATGGTGTTTACAATCTTGTCTTCTGTAACATCCACGACCGCCACTGCGCGCCCGCGCTCGTCTGAAACGTACAGCTTGTGAAAAGGCTCAGCGTACGCGCTGCCGTCCGGCTTAGCTAAAGTCGGAAGCTTTTTCACTACGCGCATCTTGTCGAGATCGATTACACCGATCTTGTTTTCCAGCCAATCGGACGTGTAGACCTTATTCACGTCTGGGGCGTACTCGACCCCCTCGACACCCGGCACATCGGGAATGGCCTTCACCAGCTTGTTGGTCTTGAGGTCGATGACGTAGAGAAGGCCTGCCGCGAGATGAGCCGAGAGCAAGTAGCCATGCTTGTAGTCAATCGTCAAGTAATCGAACCGCTTGCCCGGCGGACCCGGCAGATCAAACGCGTCGATCTTCTTCAATGTTTGGCTGCGGGCCGCGGGCGCGAGCGCCACTAGTAACGCGATGATCCACCACGCTCCAGATAGCCGACTTGCTGCTGCCTCAAAAACCAGACTCGTGCGCATCGGTATTCTCCTCTCCCTGACCAACAGAAAGGCCGGTCAACTCCCACGGCTTATTTCACCGACGGTAGCTGGTGGGATAGTTCAGGATTCCGCTGTCTCTCAGGCACGTGGATTCGAGATACCGGAGCCGCGATACGTCGGATCAGCTAAGGCGAGCTTATAGCCAACAACTGCGATCACAACGGCGCCAGTTGGTATATGCGTGCCTCGTTGCCCGACAGCGCTCCGATCTGCGCGTTCGGGGCGGGACCATCGTCGCCGTCGGCGATACAGTCCTCAATCCATGCCCCGCAATCGATCAGCGCGAAGAAGCCTCCATCGGCACCTTCTCGTACGGCGATGCGAGCGTGATGGGTATGCCCGATCACCGCTACTTTCAGGTTCATTTGGTACTGTGCGTTCGCTCGCTTGCAGCACTCGTAGGCCGATTCAAGATATAGAAGATTCTGCTTCGGGGAGGCGCCCGGTGTTTGAACGTTCCAGCGCGCCGGTACTTCGTCCAAAACGTCTTCCTGTGCACGTCCGATGGTTGCCGGCTGCTGGGCCTGGATGTATTGGCGATACTTTCGGCCGCCGTGTGATTGGCGGATGAGAGTTATCATTTCCCCAAGCCGATGATCAACAGCCGTCACATTGGGAGCAAACAGATACACAAACACATTCTGAACAGCATCGGGGAGCGACTCGACCCAATCGAAGATGTCGCCGTGCAGGAGCACTACGCTGGGAGCGGCATTGCCGTTGTCGGGAAGATAGTAGCGCCGTTCCCACGCCGTATAATCCGGCCAGCGATAAAGATCGAAGTCATGGTTGCCGAGCAGGAAACGCGTGCGGAGTTTTCGGTCCATGAGAGCGGTAACCAGGTCTTCGTGGTCATCTTTGATGGGTGACGCAACGTCAACCTGATCGTGTGCCCCATCCGCTTCGCGCCAAAGATCAAGAAAGTCGCCAAGCTGGTAAAGCTCGACGATCTCGTCATCCCCGGCGCCGGACCTCAATTGATTCAAGGCAAGGATGACGCTCGTGAGGAGGTCTGTATGGTTAGTCGCATATCTGAATGCGCCCTGAACCCGACGTCTCTCGCTGATGAGATGAATGTCGGGGATGAAAATCCGCATGTCCTTTGCGTCTGCAAAACCAAGTCTTTCGTCCCGGAGCGAGGCAACAAGTCTCACTCTCGCGACAGACTGAAGCGTTGCAAGAAGGCGATCATGCATCGTCGGCACTCCTATCTTTTCATCCGAGGTGGAATAGCCTTGACTACGAGAAGCTCCACCAGCTTCTTCTGGTGATGGTAGAAAATCCACCAATACTTGTCGTCAGTCACGGCAACCGGGTCGATGGCGGGCGGGGCCTCCTCGCGGGCATCGACAACTTGCCTGATCGGCGGTTTCGAAAACCAGTTCTTGAAAGTTTGTTTCTCCGTCAGATCTTCAAGAGAAAGGTTCACCGGATCGCTGAGCTTGTCCAGAAGCGCTGCATAGCGCCTCTCGGCGTCGGGATCGGCTATCTCTCTTCCTATGCGGTCGGTGTCCCCACCTGCCTTGAAGAAGCGCAACAGACGCTCTCGAGCTTCAACGCTGAGAGGGAGTTTGAGCCGATCACGACTATTCACCTCGGTGCGGAATTTTGCTTCGCGCACCGTTACATAGGTAACCGGACGCGTGCTGCATCCTGCAACGATGAGAAGTCCGGTGGCGAGGAACAGCTTGCACTGACTCATTGGGGGCCCCTGATGTTTTTCGAAGCAATCAAAACTCGATTATCGGCGGCTTAGACCAGAAGCTTATAGCCGGGTCGACCTTCTGATATTCGAGCAGAATCTCGTGAACGTCGTACGGGTTCGTGTTCTTCCCGGTAAACACAGGCCGCAAGACCTGGAAGATGTGTTCCACGCCCTGAGCATCGTCGATGTCGGTATCGCTAAGAAACTCGAGCGTCGTCGGATTACTGAAAAAGGTCAGTTGAAGATTGCCGTACAGGTCCGGCGTCTTGAAACTATCGACCTTCTCGAAACCCGGCGGCGGAGTATGGAGCTGGTCCGAAGCCTCGTTGAAAACGTGAGTGGGGATGCTGTTTTTCACAGCATCCCGCAGCTCTTTTGCCACCTTCGCGAAGAATCTGTCGCCCCTTAACCGAGTGAACGCAGTCACGTAGGAGAAACAATCCCGGGTGTCGGAAAACCTGGTCACCTTCATCTTGGCATAGATGTTAAGCATGCCCGCCTTTGCGACGTCGCCGACAGCATCATAGAGCGCCGCGCCGCGTTTGTCCTCGAAGCCCTCCACGATCGAAGCTTCGAGGACCGCCTTCAAGTCGTCGCCAAGCGAATCGAAAGGCGGAGCGTCGATTCCGGTAACTCTACCGGCGTCGATGGGCAGGACGACGGCGTGTCGCACGGTCTTGTCTTCAAGCACGCGGAGGAATTTGCTCACCGGCCTTCGACGAAGGGGAAAAACCTGGAGATTGAATATTCCCCCCTGGGTGCTGTCCAACTCCTCGATCCGCAGCGACTTTGTTGTCGGGTGATTCGCTTCGTGCACGCTCTGGCTTAACACCTGATGCTTGAGCAGGACATCAACACGGTCACCGGGTCTCTCTCCGTAGACATCAAAAAAGTCGAGAATCAGATTTCCTGTGCCGTCCATTTTTCACCTCTTTGAGACTGTGCGAGGTTCGTAGTTCGGAAGTTTGTAGCTTGCACTTACCATGAACTACGAACTTCCGCCTGAAGGCCGAACTACGAACATTGCTCTCACACAGTCTCCTTTGTCTGGGAGCGCGCTTACGGAAGCGCGTTTGTGACTGCCTTCAGCGCCTGAGCCGCGATAGTCATTGTCGGGTTAGCGGCGAGCGCTCCGGGAATCGCTGCGCCATCCACAACGTACAAGCCATCGAGCACTTGCTTGGAAGCAGCGGGCTTGCCGGCGTCGAACACCTGGCCAAACTCGTTGACGACGCCGGTTTCGTGCGTATCTCCGATGGGACAACCTCCCAGCGGATGGGTGATGACGAGTTTCTTGGGTCCGAGCAACCCTTGCCACCCCGGCAGCGGCAGGTAATGACCGCCCATCGAATCGCAGAAGTGCTTCAGCAAGCCTTCGACGGTCTGCCATAACGGTTGCTGGGCGACCGGCTGCGTCCACCCAAGATCCAACTGATCGTGGTCGATTCCTCCCAGTTCCAGTTTGCCGGTTGCATCGTCCTGACCCATGCAGTTGAAGAAGAAGATGTTGGAAACCATCTCATTTTCGGTTTGAGATTTATTGGGGTTGTAGGTGTCAGGCGTTTCAAACAAACGCTCGGTAAGGTTCGAATTCCACAGTGAGCTGATCAGGTTGAAGAACGAGGCGCTGCCTCCGAGATTGTCCATTACCTCCAATCCCTTGCTGATAAAGTCGGCGAACATCGCTGGAATGGCGCAATCTTCAATCTTGATGAACTTGCCGTCAAAGTTCAGTTGAACGTGAGAAGTGTTGATTGGGCCGCGGGTGCTGTAGACCGGGTTCTTCGTCTTGTAGCAGAAGGCGCCGAAGTCACCGTTCGTCGAGAACTTCGAGCCTAGCGAATCCGGGTTCAGCGGCAGGCCTTTCTTCAGCGACCGGAGCAGAATCTCAGTCGTGCCGAGTACGCCCGCGCCTAGAAACACCGTCGATGCGGTCACCGTCTTGGTGTCGCCGTGATTCATACGATCCTCGAATGTCACTTCGTAGCCCAGGGCAACTTTCTTGAGGAAGAGCACCTTCGCCTTCGGCATCAGCGTCACGTCCTGAGAAGGATCGGTGAGTATCTGATTGAACAACGTTTTGTTGAGAGTGTGCCGTGCGCCGGGCAAGCACCCAAGCATGCAGCGGCCCTGCCGTTCGCAGAAGGTGTGGAAGCGATTTGCGTCGCTATCGACGCCTCTATTAGGGTCGTATTCCGTAACCGCAAGGTCCAGAGGCGCCCAATCCATTGGGACGCCGAGTGTCGTTGACACGTCTTTGGCGGCGTCCCTCAGCACACGGCTGCGGTCAAGGTACAAGTAATCGTCGGTAGAGAGATTGGATACATCGCGGCCGGGAAGCGGGACTTTCGTGACAACCTGATTTAACCAGCCGCGATTCGCTTTCGGCCGGTTGCCCGGGTCGCCTTCCATCCAGTGACGCGCAGCCACAAAGTCCGCGCCGGTCAGGTTGAGGCCGATTCTTGTCAACGCCTCGTCCCTTGGTTTGATCGTAACGTTCGAATAAATCAATGAGCCGCCACCGACTCCGCTAGCGGTAAGAACATCCGCCTGATGAAACATGGAATACTGGTAGAGGCCATCCTTATTAGCGCTACTGCGAAGTGCGGCGACGAAGTCCAGCAATCCATTTCGGTGGTCGGGTCGAGGCCAGTACTGCACCGGCATGTTGTGCTGCGCCGCCCAGTCAATGAACGGAGGCTTCGCCGAGACCGGCGGCTTGCCAAGCTTGTCCGGACTAAACCACCACGTGCCTCGTTCGAGGAGCAGAACCTTCTTATGCTTTGCGGCGAGTCGGGTAGCTGCTACGGTGCCGCCGAAACCAGTGCCAATCACGATCGCGTCGTAATGGTCCATATTCATATCCTCCGCTTCGAGGCCTTTATGCTGTCCTCGGTTGGAATTCAGCCATTGACCCCGAATTTCACGGAACATCGAACGGAGCGGTTCTTGATGATCAGAGTGACAAAACTTTTGATGTTCGCGGCCATCGCGCTCCTTCCGGTGTCGGAATGTCGAGAAGCCAGGATGTTGATCGGCACCTAGTATAGACGCAAATGCGGTAATATGTCCTTCAATTTTGTTATGATTTTGATCTCTCTGACTTCGATCCAACGCGTAGAGTCCGGTTAATTGAGTTGCCGACTTGTGACGTGTGCTCAGTCCTTCGCGTGCTTTGCGGTCCTTTGCGTCTTTGCGTTGAGTATTGGGTTTTGAAGGAGCAAGACCCAATACTCAACGCAAAGGCGCAAAGGACCGCAAAGCACGCGGAGGTTATCAAGAGTCCGAAGGGATGGGATTATCCGCCGCCGCTTTGAGACTGTTGACCGTAGAAAGAACGATCGATTCAGTAGGGCCTATTCTCTTCATTTGGCGAAAAAGCTCAAAGGCCACATCGGCATATGTGAAGCGGGTTATTCCACGGTCCTCGAGAATCGTAGTCGCGTATCTGATGGCGCGATCTATTAATTTCAAATTGCTCGCTCGAACCCAGGTCATCACGTTCCCCTCGTAGCGCCCCAACCGCCCCATCACAAGCGTAGAGTGAATATTCAGGAGCAGCTTCAAGAGAATATGCCGAGCCAGCGGTGAAGCGCCCTCCCATCTCGATCTGTGATCCAGATTGCCCAATGAAAAGAACAATGAATCACCCTCATCAACGATTCTGAAGATGTGTTGAGAAAGATTCGGAAAACGCTTTTGCCTGCGCTCTATGATGCCCCTGCTAAAATCAAACCCGAGCAGGCGCGTCAAGCCGGCCTTTTCAAGATGCGCCCTCCAATCCAATGCGCGTGGTTGGCGTAAGAGCAATTTCGACCAGGCGCTCTCCGATGAATCGGCGTTGGAAAACAGGAGATACGCCAACGATGGCTGCGGATTCGGATCGTTTGAATTATCAAATGGAGCAAGGCTAAAAGTCGGTGACCGTTCAGTCGTGTCGGTGAGCACCGAGATCCCGAGCGTTTCCGACGTGTCGTAATAAACAAGCCCTGAGTTGTCGTAGATCGAACTCTCCGTCTCGATATACTTCGCGAGAAACTGGAAATCTGAATCACCGGCGAGTTCGATGATCTCGCGCCGCGCTGCGTCCGGATCATCGAATAGAAGCGCGATACCGATCGCTCCAAGCAGAACCGTGCTTGCCTGCATTCTGGTGCTGCCTGAGATCGCCATCGGTCCTACGGAGAGATTGATCTTCTCTATGCGGCCGTCGTCAAGGACTCGTTTCGATCGCTCGACGCGATTTCTTAATGCGCTATCAGGATTACAATACAGGAAGAACGGCCTTCTCCATGTTGAGTAAGCTGCGGCATGCTCGACCGCTCCGATTACAAACGGAGTCTCACCCCCCTCTGAGGAACAGATCAGCAAGTCGCCTTTCTGAAAACCCAGGTCCTTCAATTGCCGGACTGCAAACTGCGGCGCGTCTTCAAAGCTCTCGACGGCGCTTATGAGCGCCACGTCGCCGCCCGCCATAAAGCCGACGACGGAATCGCTAAGTTGTGGTGAGGCGCGTTGCCTCCACAATACCTCCAGTGTCAGAGACAGGCGGCCAGTCGCTCCGCAGCCACACAAGAACACTCGCCGTCCGGAGGAGACGGTGTCGGTTATGGCGCGCCGTAGTTGAAGGATTCTATCCATCTGACGTTCGAGGACGCCCAATGCTTCAACGTCGATCCCCTTCAAGATAGAGATCGCCTTGGGAAGATCATTCTTTGAGAGTTCAGATAAAGAAGTTGTCTTTGGATGACGTTGCTCAGTCGGAAGAGTTTCGAGTTGAAATTGCTTAGCGACCGCCAGAAACGCTCGTGCAGCCTCTTCGGGTGATTGGCCCTCGGTGAATATGGAAGGTTGTTTTGACAGCGGCATAGGTCAGTTAAATTATCCCGCCCTTATCAGTTTTGTGCACGATAGCGATGAATGATCTCGGTGATATCCCGCGGCGGCGGCGAAGAGAAACTGATCCAATCGCCGTTCGCCGGGTGATGAAACGCGAGCTTCGACGCGTGCAGGCAGAGGCGGATTGCGAATTGCGAATTTCGAATTGCGGATTGCTCATCTCGAGCGACGCCTTTCATTTCGCAATTCGCAATTCGAATTTCGAAATCCCTGTACATCTCATCGCCGACGATCGGATGACCGATGTGCGCGCAATGTATTCGAAGCTGGTTTGTGCGCCCGGTCACCGGCTCCAGTTCCAGAAGCGTAGCGCGCTCGAGCCGTTCGAGGACATTGAAGCGCGTTTCTGCAGGTCTCCCATCTTCCATCACTCGCCAGTGAGGAAGCTGATCGGCGTCTCGTCCGATGCGAGCGTCGATCGAGCCTGAATCTTGATCGACCGTTTCACGCACCAGAGCCACATATCTCTTCTCTATCAAACGCTTTCTAAAATGCCGTGAGAGAATCGTCAGCGCGCGAGGCGTCTTCGCAACGACCATCAGCCCGGACGTAGCTCGGTCCAGCCGGTGCACGAGTCCGGGCCTGGTGACGGATCGAGGGTTGAGGATAAAAGGCAGAGCGTCGATGCTCGATTGGTTCATATGATAAGCAAGCGCGTTGGCGAGTGTGCCGCTCTTGACGCTCATCGTAGGATGCACCAGCATGCCGGCGGGCTTGACGACCACGACCAACTGATCGTCTTCGTGGACGACCTCCAAAGGAATCGCTTCGGGGAGCATTGAGGTGGGAGCGCCTTCGTCAAAGGACAGGTCTACGGCGTCACCCTCCGCGATGCGATAGCCCGCTCTTCCCACAGCGCCATTCACAAAACACGCGCCGGCCTGAATCAGGTTCGCGATACGCATTCGGCTAAGGTTTCCGAAGCGTGACGCCAGGAACTCATCCAACCTTCGCCGGACATCCTGCTGTTCGATGCGAAACTGATATGAGCGAAGCATCAACTCATTGATTCATCGGGGCGCTCGAGTTGTCAAACCATGTACGGGCTGCCCTCGTCAGAAACCACCCGACGCCGCGAGCTTTGCGGTTCTTGGCGAGCTTTGCGCAAGGAATTCGCTCGAGAAGCAAAGATACGTTGAACGCAAAGCTCGCAAAGGACCGCAAAGCTCGCAAAGCGGTTTCTTCACAGTATCGGCTCGTTGAGACGAGTTCGGTTACTCCGCGGCCGCCCCTACATGGCGTACCACGAAGATCCTCAATGCCGTATCACGCGAACCGTGCGATCCGGGTGAACCAAACGAATGACCGCGTTCTGATTTATGCTGTCGGTTAGGCGTGAGCCATCCCCGAGCGGACCCTTCTGAAGCACAACGGTCGTGCCTTGTTTGGTTTTTGCCGGCTTCCTGAACGTCAGGCACAAGCCCGCTCTCTCGACGTCGAATCGCATATCGAATTTCGCGAAGCCGGTTCCGATCAAGCGAAACACGTCCCCTATCTCGACCGACTGGACTACCGGTATGTCGGCGATGTTTTCTGGAAGGTCGGGCACTCGAAAGACAAGCACCGCATTCTCCGGCTGGCGCACGCTACGTAAGCAAAGTGAGTTGGACGCGGCGGTCCTCCCGATCCCGGTTGCGCAACATTGATGGTGACGCAAGCTACACCGCGAGGCTTGGGACACGACGCGATAGCGATTGGCGGAGCCGATACCACCTGATCTATTCGAGCGTCGATTACACCCGCCAGGCCCAATCCATCATTAGTGAACAGCATCGTCGATGGCTGGACATCCAACGCGTTGGCCGGGGTAGCCGATATGCCGAAAGGCCCGCCTCCGCCTCCGCCTGCTTGCAATGTCTTGCCTGTTTCCGGATCGCGCGTGAGCGGCGCAGTTGGAGCAGGAATGCCGGATGCGCCGGAGCTTCCGCTCGGCGTTCCGAAGGTTGTGTCGTCGATCAGCGCGCGAACGAATTCGTCCGTGCAGGTATCAAACTCGACCAGCGCCCCGTTTGGCGTGACATCTCCATCGGTGCTCGACCAGTAGGTGACATACAGATTTCCATTGCTGGGCGAGACGGCGCTGTTCCAGGGGTTCTGCGCGATAGCCGGGCGAGGCAGCGACGGGGGCGTTGCGCCGATCCTGAGAGGAAACTGAATCGGCGGAGCGGGAATGTCTTTGATCTTCTTGTCGGACTTCGTATCAATGATCGAGATCGTTCCGTCGCCGAAGTTGGTAACGTAGATCTTCGCTTCATCCAATGAAGCGGCGCAGCTCGAAGGATCCTTTCCAACCGCGATCTCTCCGATCTTCAAGTCGGTCGCCGTGTTGATGACGTCGACGCGATTCGCGCCGCCACAGGGAACATACAGCTTCCCTGCCGCGACCGCGGGAAACTTCGGACCTATTCCTACATCGATGAACCCCGTCTGATGAAGACCACCCGGCTGACCAGACAGCACAACCACCCTGCCGGGCAGCACAGTGTGATAGTCGATCGGAAACTCCTTTGACGGAATCGTAGTCGAGCCCGACAGAGTGATGTAAACCTTATTCCGCGACGGCACGCTTGCAACTCCGTAAGGCCCGAACGGCGGCCCGCACGTCAAGCACGCGCGCGGATCGACAATATCGAGCGACCTGGAGGCATTGGTTGTCGTGTTGATGATTGTCAGATTATCCGAGACCAGATTTGTAACAACGATCTCTGATCCGAGTGACCCTACGCCCCACGGTTCGACCGCGGCGGGGTCCTTGACTGTCAAGACCGCCAGGGGGTCAACCGTGCCCAGCTCGACACTCGCGCGAATCATCCAACTGCCGGTTGAGCAATGCGCCGCCGGCGGAAGCGCGCCCGTAAGCGCCCGCCACGTTGCTCCTCCGTTCTGAGTGAAAAACGATTCCGACCCGGGAGGTGTGGACTTACCCGGAGAATCAAACAGCGCGGGCAGGTTCGCGATCCCGAACTCATCCATCGCCCCGACGACAAGGCTGCCTCCCTGAATGGTCAGCGGTGTCGTCAGATTGAACGTCATTATTTCATCGGTGCCTCGAGCGCGCCCTATGAATGTCGCGTCCGGGCGCTGCTGATTGCCGGGCCCATCGCTCTCGGGATCCAGGTAAACAACAATGCGATAGAGCGAATCCGGTTTGACGCCGGTGACGACCAGTCGGCGCTCAAAGCCGATTGTGACCGCGCGAAGAGTCGCGGGGTAACTCGGTGGAGTTAGCTTGTTCACCCAACCGAACCCCGGTTTACCCTGGAGCGCCGGGTCTGGGCCGAGCGTGCATTCGGCGACTCCGTCGTCAATGGCGAGCTCTCGAAGCTCGCCTGCGGCCGTCACGGTTTGAGCAGTCACTATTGGAACTTGTCGAAGCATAGCCCCCGAACCTAACGGGAATGCGGCGACGGCCATTAGAATTATTGCAATTCTTATTGAAATTCTTACAGCAATTTCAGGCGCAGCATTAATGTCGCGCAACGATCTTAATGAACTCTTCACCAGGACACCTCGCATGAATGCGGGCCGGAAACCCAGCACTGGTTATCGTCAACCGGAGGTACGACAAGCAGCCAGCTTGTCGATGCTCCGCCACAGGTCGTATTCGGGGGACCTCGACAAGCGGGCAGCTTGTCGGACCTCACCTTCGGTGCTCCTCGGCGTCCTCAGCGTCCTCTGCGGTTGATTCCCCAGATTCGCGTAACCCGCATAGTTGTCAGGCGCATATTGACAGCCAACCTGCGACACGGGGATTAGAAACGAGGATCGGAAATCCAGTCCCACAAGAGAGCACCTTCTATGCCAGCCCCAGTGCTTCAAAAGTACATCGAAAAATGCCGACAACGGCGGCGCTTCCTGGCAACAAGCATCCCAGGCTCGGGAATAAAGTATCGGCCAGTGGCAAGATTGTTGTCAGTGTCGCCCGTCACATGATCGACGAATACTCGAGTCAGCGCTCGAGTCAGCGACGGAGAATAGTTTCCGCTTCTTCGCGGACTGAGGGATGGGATTCGGTCTTCATTGCGCGCTCGGCCATCAAAGCGGCGCGCGAGAAATCCAGTTGAGCCAGCGCCCAAAGAGAGTGACTCCGAATCAGCGGCTCCGGATCGGTTTCTACGAGAGCGACCAGCGAAGGCACCGCCGAAGTAGCCTGAACATTGGCGGCGACGATTGCGGCATTGCGAAGGAGCCCCCGGCGCTTCGGTCTCGTAAGCGCGGTCCCCCGGAACCGCGCGCGAAACTCATCATCGGTTGTTATTGAAAGGACCTCGACCAGATCAAGACGCGGGCCTACGCCGGCGTCAGGATGAAACTCGGGCCATTCGGTCTGTGACGCGAAGCGATTAAACGGGCACACGTCCTGGCAGATGTCGCAGCCGAATATCCAATCTCCCAATCCCGGCCGAAGTTCGCTGGGGATCGCTCCGCTGTTTTCAATCGTCAAATAGGAAATGCACCGCCTCGAGTCCAATCGATACGGACCGGCGAACGCGTCCGTCGGGCATGCGTCAATGCAGCGATGGCATGAGCCGCAGCTAATCTTGATTTCGTGGTCGTCGGCGGGAAGCTCGAGATCAAGCAGGATCTCAGACAGAAAAAACCACGAGCCGCTTCGTGGCTGAAGCAGGTTGGTGTTCTTGCCGAAAAAGCCGATCCCCGCGCGCGCGGCAGCCGCCCGCTCGAGCAGCGGTACCGCATCGACGAAACATCGCGCATGAATCGGCCGAGCAGCGATGTGTTCGATATTACGGACAAGCGCTTGCAGCTTTGGCTTCACCACGTCGTGATAGTCCAGGCCCCAGGCATAACGGGCGACTCTCCCGTAGCGGTGCTCGTGTTGAAACACAGGCGCGTCGGCGTAGTAATCAACCGCGAGCGTTATCAACGACAGCGCATAGGGCACGAGCGCGCGAGGTTGAGCGTGTAGTTCGGGACGTCGAGTCATATATCCCATCCCCGCTGCGAAACCCACTTCGCGCCAACCCTGATAAGCCTCATCATCGCGCGCAAGCGGCTCAACCGACGTAATCCCCGTTACGTTAAAGCCAAGCTCTCTCGCCGCGTGTTTGATTTGGGTGACCAGATCGCTCACAACCGAAGGCTATCCATCGCGCTGACGAAGTGTCAATCGAGCACTCGATCAGGTAGTGGGGTATCAGCGTGTTGCCAGCAAGCTGTCCTCTGCGTCCTCCGCGGTTTATCCCGGATCGTTGCTTGAGAATCAACCGCAGAGGGCGCCGAGGACGCAGAGGAGAAACGTGAATGCGAGCGAGCAACACACTATCAGCGCACTACGCAGCGGGGGCGCA
>DATNBZ010000276.1:0-46756 GCA_035607285.1 Blastocatellia bacterium
GTGTCTGCAATCGCTCGGCCTCAGGATGTTTCCCGTGTGCGTGAATACCGCCGGGCGCACGAGCTTGAAATCATCAATGAGTTCGCCGGCTTGCTTTCAATTCCTAACGTTGCCTCTGATATTGGGAACATGAGGCGCAACGCCGCGCGTGTAATCGAGATGATGGGGCGGCGCGGCATCGACGCACGACTGCTTGAAGGCAATGGCCCGCCTGCGATCTTGGGAGAGTTGAAGTCGCCTGGCGCCACTCGCACGGTTGGTTTCTATGCGCACTACGACGGACAGCCCGTCGACGAAACCAGGTGGGCAACCGATCCGTTCAAGCCGGTCTTGCGTGACAAGCCGCTGGAAGCCGGCGGGCACGTGATCGACTTTCCAAAGCGAGGTGAGAAGTTCGATCCTGAATCGCGGCTCTACGCGCGCTCCGCATCGGATGACAAAGCGCCCATCATCGCGATGCTTGTGGCGCTCGATGCGCTGAAGGCGGCAAACGCGAAACCGACTGCGAATCTAAAGTTTCTGTTTGACGGCGAAGAAGAGGCGGGCTCGCCTCATCTCGGAGATATCGCTACGCGGAACAAATCGCTGCTTGGCGCCGACGTGTGGCTGTGTGCGGACGGCCCGGTCCATCAATCTCGAAGACAGCAGCTTTACTTCGGCGTGCGAGGCGTCGTGAAAGTCGACATCACCGTTTACGGCGCGAACCGCTCGCTGCATAGCGGGCACTACGGCAACTGGTCGCCGAATCCGGCGATGCGATTGGCGAAGCTGCTGGCGAGCATGAAGGATGACCGAGGACGCGTGTTGATCGAGGGCTTCTACGATGGCGCCGTGCCGCTGGGCGATGATGAGATGAGAGCGTTGAAAGAGATGCCTGCTACGGACCCGGACTTGATGCGTGAGTACGGGCTTGCGGGAACCGACGGCTCGGGCAAATCGCTCGGGGAGTTGATCAACGAGCCTTCACTCAACATCGACGGTTTGCGAAGCGAGGATGTTGGCCGCCAGTCGAGAACGATCATTCCTGCTGAAGCGACGGCAACGCTGGATTTGCGCCTGGTCAAAGGCATCGAACCTCGGCAGCAGGTTGAACGCCTGATCGCACACATAAAGAAGCAGGGTTACTTCGTGGTGAACGAAGAACCCGACGCCGCAACGCGACTAAAGCATTCTTTTATCGCGCGCGTCGTCAGTGAAGACGGTTATCCAGCGGTTCGAACTCCGATGAACCTTCCGATTGTGAAGAAGGTCATCGCGGCAGTCCAACAGGCAATCGGACAAAAGCCGGTTATGCTGCCGACAATGGGAGGAAGTGGACCGCTGTGGGCTATTGATACCGCAACCGCAGCCCCGCAGGTAGGAGTGCCGATCGTAAATCACGATAACAACCAGCACAGCTCAGATGAGAACCTGCGGCTTCAGAACCTTTGGGATGGTATCGAGATCTTCTGCGCGTTAATGACGATCAATTGGTAGAGTGGCTCGAAGAAATCGGCAGTCCTGTATGTGCGGTCCTCCGTGGCCGCCCCTTAATGAGGAACCGCTTCATCGAAAGAGCGGCGGCCACGGAGGACCGCCCATACAGGACTGCCTTTTAGTCGCTGCGGCGTCCAAGGTACAGAACGCAGATCAGGATCAGGCAACTGATCGCTGAGACGGCCTTACTCAGCGAGCGCGGCCACGTATCCTCAAAAGCAAGCGTTAAAGCATGCGTGCCGGGTTCAACCGTGAGCTGAATATTACCTTCTTCGCTTGGTCTAATAGTCACCGGCTTGCCATCCACCGCGGCAACCCAGCCAGGAAAATACAGGGGCCGAAGTGTGATTACGGATTCCGTAGTTGTAGTCACAGAGTAGTTTTGCTTTATGCCGCCGTCGTCGACCGCTACCACGTTGCAATCTCCGCTGTCGACTCGAGCGGGCGTCCGCCAGAGTTCGCTGCGCAACTGTCCATCCCACCACATTGGCCGATACTCGCGAGTGTCTCGGCGCAAGAGGCCTTCCTCGAGTCCCTTTGGATCGTGCGGTGCGCGCCAGATCATCAGCACACTGATCGCCAGGTTGAAGATAACTGCGACGGCCAGCGCCCCGATTCTGAGCGCACGCCACTTCAGATCACCCTTGAGCCTGCTCAGCCCGAACACCGGGACCAAAGCCGCGCCCAGCGATGCGATTACAAGCCACCGCCACGGATAAAACAAAAAAGACAGCCCCGGGACGATGCGCCAAATCGGGGCACTGAGCCGCGTTGTCATCAACAGACTAAAGACGGTGACGACCCAGATCGCCAGAACCACAACACTCCATTTCGAGTCTTGTTTGAAGGACCTGCCCCCGCGGCGGTTTATCCAAATCAGCAACGAGCCGCACAGAAAAAGAACGAGGGCCGCAACGGCAACGAAATCCGTATCGAGCAGATAGCTGCTGACGGAGGAATCGACCGGGAATCGAGTTGAGGTAAATGCGCCGCGAAGGTGCTCGAACAGGAAATAATCCCGGTAGTCAAATTTGAAGAACAGCAAGATGTAACGAGTCTCGAACAGAACCGGGATCAGAAAGATCGCGGCCAGCCCCGCTCCCAGCGCACCGCCAAGCGCTATTCGAATAAGCGTCGCGGGCTTGCGCGTGAGCGACAGAGAATACACTGCAAGCGCAAGAGTCGTAAGGAATGCTACCGGCACGTGAGTAAGAATCATCAGAGCATAGCTAACAGCGAGGAACCCTACGCCGCTCACTCCGGCTCCGCGATGAACCCGATTGATAGCGAGGAGCAAGAGCGGCGGCCAGACGAACGCCCAGAATTCGGATGGGCTCGCCCCCTGGTAAAGATCGAGGAGATGGTAGGGCGCCAGCATGTAGAGCGCCGCCGCCACGAAACTGAGCGCGGCAGATAAGACCGACCGGCTGAGCGCATACATCGTCAGCCCGGACAATGCTAACGCAAGCCAGCAACTGAGCTCGATCGCGCGCAGTGTGTTTCCGGAAACAGTCGAAAACGCGGCGGCAACATAGAAAGATATGGGCGGATAGTAAAGCGGGACCGGGCTTCCCTGGCTATCATTCGCACTCGGCAACCATCGCGGGTAGATCGCACCGTCACGCATAGCGTCGATGAATTGTGTTGTCCAGCGATAATGCCTGACCGCGTCGAATCCGGAGGGAAAGCCCTTCACGAACACCGGTAGAATGACGATGGTCGCAAGCAAAACTACGCCCGCGAGGGGAAGCAAATCGAAACCGAACGAGTGCTTGCCAACATAGATCGATCGCGCCGTCCGAGGCTCGAATGCCTCTTGCGTTTGCAGATCAGCGTCCTCACCCGATGAGCCCTGCATCATAAGCGGCTGATTGTTATGTTGCTCGATGAAATGTGTCAAGCTCGACATTCGGCGAGCCGGACTGCTAGTATTTTGCCCCGCTCCTCGAGCAATCCCCTATGAGCATTCCCCGGCCGCGAAAGAACGCTCTTCACACCGCTTTGTCAGCACTGGATCGTTGGGCCAATGTCCGCAACCTTACACTTGCGGCCTTCTTCATCGGCTCAGCGGTCATACTGATTCACCGGCCATTCAGCAAACCGGAAAACGGAGACCCGGCGATCTACGACTACATCGCGCAGTCGATTCTCCGCGGACAGGTTCCCTACAAAGATGTCGTCGATATCAAAGGTCCGGGCGCGCCCTATTTGAGCGCTGCCGCAATGTTCACCGGCAAGGTCATCGGCGTGCGAGACGTGCTTGCGGTCAGGGCGCTGAATGTCGTCCTGGTTGGCCTGCTTTCGTCGCTGACTTTTCTGGTAGCGCAGCTCTACTTGCGGAGCAGGGCGGCCGGATTGATTGCATTCATGGTTCCACTCATGCGATCTCAGTTTCTCGAGTTCATGATGGAGGGAACTCAGCCGAAGCTGCCGATGATCGTGTTTGGTTTGCTTGCGTTGGTGATGATTGCCCGTGACAAGCCGTTCTGGGCGGGCGTGTGCTCGATGCTTTCATGTCTGTGCTGGCAACCGGGATTGATGTTCGCCGGCGCGGCATTTTTAATATTCTCGAGATACCTGACCGGTTGGCGAGACCTCCGCGTGTTCAAAGTAGTCCTGGGGGCGATTATCCCGCTGGCCGCGGTGGTGTCGTACTTTTATTTCAGAGGCGCACTCTCGGATCTTTGGGCCTGGGCTATCACCTATAACTACAGCGTGTTTGGACCCGAGGCGGAGCAGAGCATCCCAGCCGCGTTTAGCCACTTGTGGCTAGTTACCCGCCGAACGTTTGAGCGAGACAGCGTACTGGTGATTCTCGCCGCAATCGGGCTGCTGGAGTTTCTTACTGAGCGAGTTGTCGACAAGTTCAAGCAGCAGGCCTGGCTAACCTCACCTGACCTGTTCAGGGATGCGGTGGTGTTCCCGCCGCTGGTGTACCTTGCTTTTTCTTTGATCAACTTTCAAGGCGGGCCCGACTCCATTCCGTTCTTCCCGTTCATTGGCATCTTCGCCGGCTGGGCCATCGTCAGGTTCGCGCGCCTGCTTGCTTCGATCCAGTCGCGCCGGAGCTTGCCCGATGTTCGTCGAGGAGTTCGTTTGGATGCCTTGCTGCCCGCGATTGCCGTGGCTGCAATCTTCGTGGTCGTATTCTCTCGCGCTATGACCTATCGAGCGGGCGAACGCACGCTGCAGGAACAGTACACCGCCATTGCGCCCGTGGCACAGCTACTGGGCCCGGAGGACCAGATTTACGTTCACGGATCGGCCGAGATACTGGTTCTATTAAACCGGCCGAATCTCAACCCGTACGTTTTTCTGGATTGGGGCGCCGACGACTTTGCGGCTCAGCGCGAGTCAACGACTTTCGAAAAGATCATCGACCGTATGGAAGCGCAGGCGCCGAAGCTTGTTTCGATCTCGCGCTTGCGTAAGGTAAACCACCGCGCTGATTTTGAGCGATGGCTCGATCAGCATTATGAGAAGCTGGACTTGTACGACAAGATGATGATCCGCAAATAGGTGGAAGGCGAGAGTCAGCGGTATCATCTACAAACTCCACCACCAAGGCAGAAAGTCACAAAGGTAAATACATGGAAGCTGCGTCCGCCGGATCTGGTTGCTCTTAGTGTCTTTGTGCCTTTGTGGTTCAATCCTGCCCGTTAACCCGTTCGGCGCTTCAAAGCGACGGCCAGGCCTTGTCGACGAGCTGAAGACAGAGTCGTTCTAAGCCGTCCTTCCCGCGAAATCTGTCTCGGAGCACAGCGGCCGCCTCGAACTTGAGGCTTGGACAGCGCAGTGAGATAGAATCGAACTCCGCCGGCGCGGTGGTTCCGACAACTCGAACGCCAAAACTCCCTACGTTTTCTGACCTCGCCTCGTCTCGCCCAATAGACTGCCCGTTCTCGTCGAGATACTCGACACTAACGGCCTCGGCTCGCTCTTCACGGCGATGTCTTCGTCGCTCGACCGCGCTTCCTCGCTTAGCGCGGTAGACGGCCCAGGGTTTTTCTAAAAATCCGGCGGGAGGCCGCTCGCCTAAGAATTCAACGCCTACCGCTCGCATGCCTTTCCTGGGAGGATCAACTGTTCGAATCAACGCATAAACGTTGTAGCCCTGCTCGGAAAAACCATGAGCGCGCAACTTCGTCGGCAACGGGAGAGTGAGGAAAAGCACAGTTCCCTGCCTGACTCGCTTCCGCAGGTGCAACCTCGCCCCGGTGCGGCTCACATCAATTGTCTCGCCCATCTCAGACCATTTGCCGTTGGATTGATCGTGACCCGCGACGCGCACGGGTATCGCCAGCTTCATTCTCCCGCAGCGCCGTCGATTATTGTCCGAGTTTGCTTTTGAAGACTCGCTGAATACCTGGCCACCCGCGGAAATGGTATGCGCTTGGGGATCTTCGTTCATCGGTACGGCCGCGGAACCGCCGGAACGCTGCATGTTTTGCCTGGGGCCCTGGCTTGCGCTGCCTCTGGACGGCTCAGGCTTCGGCGTCGAGTGTTGATCAGCAGCTACAGCTTGAGCGGTCCGGTTTCGAGCCACCGAAACCAGGGCGCTATCATATTCCTTTCGGCGTGTGACGCTGGCGAGCACACCGAAGGCCGTCGAGAGTTTCGCGAATGCCCGTTCGACTCGTGAGGCGACGTCTGCGGGCACCGCATTGCCAATAGCATTCCCCGGGTAAAACAGATCGAGCGTCCGCTGATATGCCGAGCGCAGCGTCTCCTGATCGTCCGTACGGTCTACACCGAGGATCTGGTAATAAGTTCTTCCCGAATCGACGCGTCTAAGCACGACTTCGAGATCCGACAAGTAGTCCCTTATCTGCGCTGGTGTGAAGTCGGGCGGCGCCGCGTGCGACGCGGAGTTAGTTGGTATTGCTACAGTGCTCACTCGTAATTCCCCGAAAGCCTGATGTCGCGAGGCCACAATCACGACGCTGGAACAGCCTTCCAGTGGCACCATTATGAGCGGCCCTGTTGGCTTGTCAATAATCATGTTGACGGGGTCCTTCGACGGCCAACCCGTTCGGGGTACACGATTAGTCGGTTTTCAAAATTCGGGAATGTGGGGCCACCTCCCGCCGCCTGATAGTCTTTGCCAGCCCCAGTGTCTTCGCGGCAAGTGGTATCCAGCAAGCCTGCGGCGGCCGCTTTGCAGTCCGTCAACCGGAAGGTTGGGGATTCCGGAAGTATGTGGGGCGCCCATTGGTATGATTAAACTCATTCGCTCTTGAGGACGAAATCGACCGCGTCATTTCCCGGCTCCTGTTCATCCGCCCCTCTTTGGAAACTCAAAACCGCTGCTGTAGAATGCTCTTGCACTAGTACTCAGCAGGCCGCTTCAGTTTCGTATAAGCCCAATCAATAATCGAGGTCGAGCGTGCAGCCTAAGATCCCCTTCAATAAACCTTTCGTGACTGGAAAGGAAATCGAATACATCACCGCCGCCATTAGCAGCGGGAACATCGCCGCTGATGGTTTCTTTACGCGAGGCTGCGCGAGGTTTCTTGAAGATCGCTTTGCCATCCCAAGCGTCTTGATGACTCCATCGTGCACTTCGGCTCTGGAATTGGCGGCGATGCTTTGTGATCTCAAGGCCGGCGATGAAGTCATCATGCCGTCGTTCACATTCGTTTCGACGGCAAATGCAGTCGTGCGCGCCGGAGCGAAGCCGGTCTTCGTCGATATCCGGGCTGATACTTTGAACATCGACGAAACGCTGATTGACGCAAGCGTCACGGAGAAGACGAAGGCAATTTTCCCCGTGCATTACGCTGGAGTCTCATGCGACATGGATCGCATCATGCAAATCGCCGAAAGGCATAGGCTGATCGTAGTCGAGGACGCGGCCCAGGGAGTCAACGCCCGCTACAACGGCAGGCCGCTTGGTGCACTCGGTCACCTGGGAGCTTACAGCTTTCACGACACAAAGAACTACGTCAGCGGCGAAGGCGGAGCGCTTTGCATAAACTCGCCGGAGTTCATCGAGCGCGCGGAGATCATTCGCGAAAAGGGCACAAATCGGAGCCAGTTCTTTCGCGGCGAAGTAGATAAGTACACCTGGGTGGACGTCGGCTCCTCCTACATTCCGGCCGAGATAGTATGCGCCTTTCTGCTCGCCCAATTGGAAGCGATGGACGTGATCACCGCTCGCCGGCGCGATGTTTACCAGTTTTATCGCCAGAGCCTCTCGCCGCTTGAAGAGCGCGGATGGCTCACCATTCCACAACCGCCCAGCGGCTGTGAGAGCAACTACCATATGTTCTACGTGTTGCTCGGCGACGGGAAAACGCGAGACGGCGTGATGGCGCACCTGAAGAGGAACGGGATCAGTGCTGTCTTTCACTACATTCCGTTGCACTCCTCGGTGATGGGAAAGAGATTTGGTTATTCGGAAGGCGATCTTCCACTCACCGAAGAGTTGAGCGCGCGCCTTCTGCGGCTTCCTTTCTTCCCGGAGATCACCGAAGGGGAGCAATCGCGCGTCGTAAGATATCTCTCCGAGTTCTTCGAGCGTGCCAGTGAGCGAGCGTCCGGTTAGTAGTCCTCCGCGCCCTCGGCGTCCTCAGCGGTTCTCTTACCACCGTCGGAGATAAACCGCAGAGGACGCCGAGGGCGCAGAGGTCGGATGGTCGACAACCACAGAAGCTCTATCTATGATCAACTCGATGCAGAGTCGCGATCAGGCATTTCAACTCGACCTCTCGGTCGTCGTTCCGGTTTATCGGAGCGAAGACTGTCTGCCGGCATTGATCGCCGCGATAGCCGAGGCCCTCGATCCAACCGGACGCGACTACGAAGTCGTGTTGATCAATGACGGCTCGCCGGATAACTCGTGGGCGGTTATCGAAACACTTTGCCGGAATAATGCGAATGTTGTTGGCGTAGACCTGCGGCGAAACTTCGGGCAGGACAACGCCATCATCACCGGGCTTCGCCTGGCGCGAGGAAGATTCGTAGCGATTATGGATGATGATCTTCAACATCATCCGCGCGACCTCCCCGCCCTCCTCAGCAAGATCGAAGAAGGCGCCGACGTCGTCTACGCTCAATTTGGAGAAAAGAAGCAACGTTTGTGGAAGAACCTCGGCAGTTGGTTTAACGGGCGAGTAGCCGAGTGGGTCATCAACAAACCGAAAAACATCTACCTCTCGCCTTACAAGATAATTCGCAGAGAAGTTGTAGAGATGATCTGCAACTATGAAGGCCCCGATCCGTATATCGACGGCCTGGTGTTTCAAATTACTGCACGAGTCGATCAGATTCCGGTTGACCATCATCAGCGCTACGCCGGCGCCAGCACATACACATTCTGGAAGTCGCTTCGGGTATGGGCGCGCCTCGCTTTTTCGTTTTCAGCGCGGCCAATGCGGCTCGTGAGCTGGTGCGGGTTCGCATTCGCCGCGTTGGGGCTGCTGCTGGCAGTAGTCGTGATCCTGTACCGGCTCCTGTTTCCGCAACACTTCTCACCGAATGCCGTAGGATGGGCGTCCCTGATGGTAGCTCTGTTGGTCTTGAGCGGCGTTCAGATGTTGTTCTTCGGAATATTGGGAGAGTACACGGGGCGAACTTTTCTTAGGGTCAACAACAAGCCGCAAGCGGCGATTCGCGAAGTGCTCAATGACGGCTCTCGAATCGTTTCGGGGTCAACCCGCTCTCGTGGGGTGTAGCGATTGAATGGCTGCGTATAGGGCGGCCTTCAACGCCCCAGTGTGAGATTGATAGCTCCTTAGACGAGTCTGGGGCGGCCACGGAGGGCCGCCCCTACATGTCGTTGTGAGGAATATAGAGCGCAGCGCCGAGCGAGTCTCGATGTCAAAGAGTTTCATCTACAAGAGCAGTTTTGTTTATGAGCTCGCAATGCTGTTGCTGTACGGCCGTCACTATGCTTCCCGCTACCGCGCAATTGCAGAATTGATTCCTGAGGGGTCCAGCGTGCTTGATCTGTGCTGCGGCCCGGCGCTTTTGTATCATCGTTACCTGCGACCGAAGAGCGTCAAATACACAGGTCTGGACATCAATGCGAACTTCATTACTCGCCTGATCAGGCGAGGCGGCGGCGGCCAGGTGTGGGACCTGAGAAACGACGAACCCTTGCCCGCGGCTGACTACGTGATCATGCAGGCGAGTCTTTACCACTTTCTGCCGGAAGCCTCGCCGATCGTGAATCGAATGCTCAAAGCCGCGCGAAAGCAGGTCATCATCGCCGAACCCATTCGCAACCTGACGACCAGCAACTCGGGTCTGCTCTCGTTACTCGGTCGAATGTTCACCAATCCCGGCAGTGGCGAGCAGTCGCTTCGATTCAACGAAACGAGCCTCGCAGATTTTTTCTCTGCTTATCGGTCGCGAGTAGTTCAATCCTTCCCGATAGCCGGTGACCGCGAGCGGGTTTATGTATTGAGCGCGTCGCCGGCCAATTTGTGACGAGTGTAGTGTTCGATTTCCTTTGCGGGCTTTGCGGTCCTTTGCGCCTTTGCGTTGAGTATTAGGTATTGAAGTAGCAAGACACAATTCTCAACGCAAAGGCGCAAAGGAGCGCAAAGCACGCGGAGGTTATTGAACGCTCGCCGCTCACGGCTTGCGCACGTAGACTCCGTCGTAGCCGGCTAAAGGAAGTTCGAGCTTATCGTAATGTTCCTCGGCCCATCGCTTGAATTCATCTCGATGGGCCACCACCTTCAATCGGGACAGCGCTACAATCCTCGGAGCCTGAGCTTCCATCTCCTCCAGGATGGCTTGGAACGGTTCCCCTCTTCGAAAGCCGGCAAAGTCGTCCGCTCCCCAGTCCAAAAAAACGTACGGATTCAAATTAGGACGATTCAGCAGCACCAGTATCTCTGTCATCCCATGCACGTAGATTGTGTCGTTCGGGCCAATCAACTGTGACAATGTTTTGAAAGCTTCATCCTGTTGTTTGAGAGTAGGGCCTTCCAATCTATAAAGCGCGGCGCGAACAAATGTGACAAACAGAATTGCCAGTATCGCGACTCTAGCAAGTTGTAGATCGGGCCTCGTATTGAACCATTTGATTCTCGAGCGCGCCAATCTTCCGGCTTCAAGGAAAAACTTCGCGGCTAACAGCCCGATGAACGGGATGAATGGAATCAAATCAGGGCCGGCCTGAAAATTAACCAGGCAGAAGGCGAAATACACAATCGGGGGAAATACGATCGCGTCTCTGAACAATTCACGCGACCTCAACGATTCTCCGTTGATCCTCGCCCGAATGCGTTCGGCTCCGAACAACAACAATCCGGCTACACTAAGGATCACGAGCCAGACATCGGCGTTCAAGATCCGATTCACCACCTTCCATATATGAGCGAGCGCACCGGCTACACTCTGCTTCGCTTCCGGACCAAACACACCGTAGTTGTAAGTAATCGTCCACGCCCACAAATCGCCAAATGCGCCTCGAACGTAGAAGTAAACCAGTGTCAGGGCGAGTGGAAGAATCGCTCCGATGATTGCCTTAATCGCTCGCAGATCGCGCCACGTCGTCAGGTATCTCGAGAACATCAGGACCGCCACTCCGGTGAACATCAACCCCGGCTGCCAGCACAGGCACGCGAGCATCGAGCAGACGCCGGCCCAGAAGGGACGATCTTTGATGATCAACAGCAGCGACAGCATGCCGAAAACCATAAGCGGCAATTTGGGTTCGGTGCCCACAACCATCCAGTCGATGAATCGGGGCTCCATCAACGGCAACAGAAAAGCGATAACCGCCGCGTTGCGATTACGAAAATACGCCTCGGCAACAAGAAATATGATCGCCGATAACGCGCCGACAAGAAAAATGTTGAGCAGGCGAATAGCTATCACATCTCTTATGCCGAGAGGTTTGCCGATCACGATCGCCAGCGCGCTCAGGTGAGCTGCTCCCGGCCACTTGATGTCTACGACGTCCCGATAAGGCAACTGACCTCGAACGATCGATTGAGCGACGTAGTCGTAGAATGCCGTGTCGCCTAGTTCGCCCTGCCGAAGAGGACGATGCGACAACATTACAAGCGTGCTGACCAGAAAGGCGATTATTGCGAGGGTCCGCACCATTCCAAGTCGAGCCACGACCGATGAGCTAACTTGCGCGATTGCCGCGCGGGCAGTTTTCATTTGATTGGTGGAGTGTACCAGAGAATTCGCTAGCCCTGTATGGGCGGTCCTCCGTGGCCGCCCCTCCTTCGAGGAAGCGCTTCCTCCACTAAGGGGCGGCCACGGAGGACCGCCCATACAGGAGGCCCTTAGTCGCTAGCGAATTGCTTGTTACAAGCGACTATTGCTTTCGCAGATATATCTCGTAGCCGCTTAGCGGCACTCGATCATAATGATCGTCTACCCAGCGCTCCAACGCGGCTCCTTCGGGAATATGCTTAAGCCGGGAGAGGGCGACCAGCTTCGGCGCCTCTGTTTCAATGGCATCTATCATCGAATCAACGGAGCCGCCGTACTTCTTCGCCACTAAGTACGAGGCCTTCCCGTGGTCCCACATTATGTACGGATTCAGATTCGGCCGATTCAGAAACAGCAGTAACTCTACGGAGCCGTGAACGTAGATCTTGTCATCGAGGCCAATGAGGCCGGTGACCGTTCTCAATTGCTGGTCCTGGTACTCGAGCGTCGCGCCATCCAGCTTCGAGCGCGCTGCTCGAACGACGGCAACCGTACAAACCAACAAGAGCGCAAGCGCAGGAAGAAGCTGAACGCTTCGGCGCAATGCCGGCTTCGTCGTTACGACACGAACCGACGCTAAGCGGCCGGAGACTTCTGTAATCAACCATCCGGCAAACATTCCGATAAACGGAAACAGTGGTATGAGGTCCGGCCCGGATTGAAGGTTGATCAAGCAAAATGCAACATAAACTACCGGCGCGATCAGGATGGCGTCTCTGAAGAGATCGCGCGATACAAGACCCGTTCTCGTCAGCCTCACGCGCAACTGTCGCGCGCCGAACATCAGCAACCCGATTGCGCCCAGCGCTAACCAAACGACATCGATCCTGAAGACTCGATCCAGAACAACCCAAATATGCGCGAACGTATCGCCCGCGTCTCTCAGCCCGACTCTCGCGTAGACTTCAAAGTTGTATGCGACGGTCCAAATCCAGAAGTCCTTCAGCGACCCAACGCCATAGAAATACAAAACCGTAACGGCGAGAGGAAGCGCTGCACCGGCCAGCGCCTTAAGCGCGCGGAGGTCGCGCCAACTGGTCAGGTAGCGTGAAAAAACAAGAACCGCGATGCCGGTGAATAACAGTCCGGGCTGCCAGCACAGGCAGGATAACATCGAGCAGCATCCGGCCCAGAAAGGCTTGTCTTTCGCGATCAATAACAGCGACAGCATTCCGAACAGGATCATCGTCAGCTTCGGCTGCGTTCCTCCTTCGGTCCAGCTCACGAAATGAAACGACATGAGCGCCCACAGCGAAGCTATCAACGCGGTCACGCGCTGGCGCAGATAGGCCTCAGTCACCAGGAACGTCACGGAGGACAGCAGACCTGCAAGCGCCACCTGCATGAAGCGGACGGCGAGCACATCGCGCAAGCCGGCGCTCTTGCCCAGCCACATTGCGATTGCGCTCACGTATGCACTGAGCGGCCCTTTAATTTCGACTACATCTCGATAAGGAATCTGGCCGCGGAGAATCGACTGAGCAACATAATCCCATATCGCCGAATCTCCTCCTTCAGCCTGATCAAGCAGACGCCACGCCAGCATCACCGCGATGCTGATAAAGAAAACTTCGACCGACACAACGCGCGCATCGCCCGTGCGAGTAACGTGAACCCACACACCTTCGGCTCGCAATCTTATGTTTGAAAGAAAGCCCCGTTCTCTTTGACGCGCTTGCTCAGGCATCAGCTTGATTCCCGCGTGTAGCTTCTTCTCGTCCATCGTGTCATCTGCTAATGGGTGATTAAAAGCGGGACTTGCAACGGAGAACGCCCACGTAGTAACGAATTCATTCGTTGGGATTTTCAGAAACGAATAAATTCGTTACTACGTGGGAAGTCCGGCTCTTAATCACATCCTCTGCTAATCCTGACTGACGAACCCCCGCCGCACACCAAAGAACCGATAGTGCTTTGGCGCAAGCGTCCGATACCGCGGATCGGTCCCCATATAGTAAATCTCGATGTCACCGTAGGGCGTGTCTTCCATCGAGCCAAGCTGGTGATAGTTGCCCGCCGGACCGCCGAGCCAAACGTCCGCCTTGCGAGAAGGCACGATCAACGCGTAGTCCTTATTCACTATATCGTCGAGATACTGCATCCGCCCCTCGATCGTCGCATAGCAGCGATCCTGCTCGGGAAAGACAAGCCAGATCGCGGGGCGCGTGATTGAAACGGGACAAACGCCTTCGGGGACGATTCCGCGAAGCACTTTCGCGAAATCGTCGAAGCCGGCGAGATCAGGATTGCGCACCTGACGAACGAATATCACGTCCTGCCTGACGAGCAGCGTCATGTAAGCCAGACTCCCAAGCGCGAGAGTTATCACCGCGGCTTTGTAGATCAAACGAGACCGCTGCCGCGCATCAACACGCAAGCGAGTTAGATAGTCCAACCCGTCGCTCGCCAGGACGCCTACGCACAGCGCGAACCATGTTGACAGATGCATCATGTACAACAGGCTCTTGCGGCGGGGCGCGGTTATGAATGCAAAGAACAGCACTGCGATGACGGTTACAATCAGCAGGCGAACGCGCGGGTCATCAAGCGCCTTGCCTTGCCTGGCTCGCCAGACCGCGAGGCCGATCAGATAGACCACGGCGATGATTGTCAGCAACTGAAACAGATGGAGCAGAGTCACGGGAACGTTGGAAATCGGATAGGCTTCGCCGCCGATAAACCAGCTTTGATAACGCGCGGGCTCGTGAGTGAAATTGTCCCACAGCCCTGATAATGAGAGCGCCGTAAAGTGCGCCTTGTCGCCGCTGTTCTGAAGGCGAAAGTTCTGATAGTCAACAAGCGCGTAAATGATCTCATACGACATCACGGCCAGGGCGCTGCCTGCGTACAGATACAACCGGTTCGTGGTGAACGCGCGCCGGCCGTTTCTCAACAGAATCAACAACCCCAGAGCGCAAAACATATACAGGATGGTTGTGTGGCACATCACACCGGCTCCGGCTGCAAGCCCGGAAGCAAGATAAAGACGCGAGGATTTCTTGTCTTCGGCGAGTTCATAAAGATAGTAAGCCAGCACCGCGAAGAACGCTCCGGTGAAATCGTTGCGCAGCAATCGACTTCGCTCGAGGAAGCTCACGTCCGACATGAGCGCCAGCACTCCAATCAAAGCGACGCGCCAATCAAACCGGCGCCTCGCGGCCAGATACAACATCGCCAGAGTCGCGGCAGCGCTCAGAAGATTGAATATGCGGCCCTCGAGCAGCCCGTAGCCCAAGAGCTTGTGATATGCCCTCATTATGAGAAAGTAGATAGGCGTCCGGGAATGCCACGCGTTTTCGATGTTCCCTCCGAGATAGCGCATCATCGGAACCGCCACTTTATTCCGATAGAGCATTTCATAAGACACCTGAAGCATGTACGACTCATCACCTTCCGGCACGGGCACGGTGCTCAGCCGCTGAGCGGCGACGAATACGAATCCGCCGATGACCAGGGCGAGTATCGGCCAATGAAAATAGCGTCTGAGCGTGTTCATCGTTAATAGAAAGTCACGATCTTTACCTTTTACACTTAGCGCGCTTTGCGGTCCTTTGCGTCTTTGCGTCAGGAATTCTCAGGGCGTCAGGAATTCTCAGGGCGTCAGGAATTCTCTGCGCAAAGGCGCAAAGGACCGCAAAGAACGCGAAGAAGGCCTCATCTATTCGACCCTTCGAACGTATACCGAATCATGAGCGAACTCGAGCGGCAGCTTATCGTAGCGTTCAGCCGCCCATTGGAGTAACTCGTCTTTGTGCAAAACTTGCTGCAGTCGAGAAAGAGAGATGACCTTCGGCGCCTCGGCTTCCATCTCGCGCAGCAGGTCTGCGAAGCCTCCGGGCAGCTTCCTTGACACATACTCGTCAGTGCCCCTCGAGAGCAAGATGTAGGGATTCAGATTCGGTCTATTCAGTAACACCAGGATCTCGAGCGTTCCATGCACGTAAATCTTGTCATTGGGGCCGAGCACGTTTGATATCGCTTCGAAGGCCCTCTGCTGGCCCGCAAGCGTCCTGCCTTCCTCGAGTCTATAGGCGGCGGCGCGACGGAGCACCGGCACGCTAGCAACAACGATAAGAACCACCAACAGACACTCGGCGAAACGAACCACCGGAAACTTCCTTCTGACGACTTCGACCGCTGCAATGAATCGAGCGGCCTCGAGAAAGAGGAAAGCGGCGAAGAGGCCGATGAATGGAAACAATGGAATTAGATCGTCTTCGCCGGGATAGCTGATCACGTGGAAGACAAGATACACAATTGGCGGAATCAAGAGAGCGTCTTTGAACAACTCCGGCGCAGCAAAAGCATCCACGCCTCTAAGTTTCGACCAGACTTGCTTGATACCAAACACCAGGAAACCAAGAGCGCTTAGTTTCACCCAGATAATGCTGGTCCCCATCACTTCTTTCATCAAATGCCACAGCCGGGCGACCGCGACGGCCGCTCCCAGATTCCCCTCCGGCATGTAGACCTTGACGTTGTAATCGATCGTAGCCTTCCATAACTCGCCCAAAGCTCCGACCCAATAAAAATATGCAACGGTGACTATCAAAGGAACCGAGGCGCCCGCTAATACCTTCAACGCGCGACCGTCGCGCCAACTCAGCAGGTACTTCGAAAAGATCAAGACGGCCGTGCCGGTGAAAAGAAGCCCCGGCTGCCAGCACAAGCACGACAGCATCGAGCAGAAGCCTGCCCAAAATGGTTTGTCCTTCGCGATGAGTAATAACGCGCACAATCCAAAAACAATCATCGGGAGTTTTGGGCGCGTACCGCTGATCAGCATAACCGCGAAGTCTGTAGACAACAGCGGTACCAGGAAAGCGAGTATCGCGGCGAGCCGGCTGTGGAAATAAGCTTCCGCCACGAGATAAGTTAGTACGCAGAGCAGACCCGCGAGACAAACATAACCTGCCCGGATAGCCGGCACATCTCGCACTCCAGCGAGCTTCCCAACCTCGATCATCAGCGCGCTGAGGTAACCGGCTCCCGGGGCCTTGTTCTCAATCACGTCTCGGTAAGGAACTTGTCCCCGTACGATTGACTGAGAAATGTAATCCCAGATCGCATCATCGCCGCCTTCCATTTGACTGAACGGCCGGTACATCAGCATGACGGTTGCGGCAAAAACGAACACCAGGACTAGAAGCGCGGGCTTGCTTCCAAATCTCGAAAGCCAGAACCGGCGCGAAAGCCCGGGCTCATTCTCTTTAGTTGTGTCGTCGATCTGTGTCTCGTTCGGCATTCACACTCTCAGCGTTCACTGTATAAGGGCGTGTCCTCGCCAGTCACCGAAGAACTGATAGCGCGTCGGCTCCAGCGCAAGATAGCGTGGGTCCTTGCCTGTGTAGTAGATCAGCAAACTGCCGTAAGGTGTCTCTCTCATTTCTCCGATGAGATGATAATCACGCAAGGAGTCTTCGCCCTCGCGTTTCGCGTCGCGGTCGAGCGAGAAATTGGGCCGAGTCACAAGCGCATAATCTTTGCCGTCGATATCCAGGTCCTCTTTCATTCGCCCTTCGATCGTCGCAAAGCATCGATCCGCTTCGGGGAATGCCAGCCACACGCCCGGGTTCTTGACGGCTACAGGGCACAACCCATCCGGCACGAGGCTTCGAATCACGCTGGTGAATTCTTCGAAAGAAGCGAGATCAGGATTACGAACATCGATCGAATAGTCGCGGTACTGCCTGGCGAGTTGAAGACCGAAGCCGGTAACGGCAACCGCTACAAGCGCGATCGCCAATCGGTGCGCAAGCCTCGCGCGCGGCACGGTCTTGCGTCGTAAGCTCGCAATCCAATCGAGTCCGTCTCGCGCAAGAATGCCGACACACAGCGCGAACCACGGCGCGAGATGCGCGAAATAGTAGATCCTTTTGTGACTGACGATCACCGCGTGAAACAAGATCACAACTAACGTCACGATGAAGACGCGCACCCTCGGTTCAGAAAGAACACCGCCGCGCTTAAGACGCTTCGCGCACTCGACGATCAAATAGATGATCGCCAGTACGGTCAGCGCCTGAAAGACACGCAGCGTGACTTGAGAAAGCCCGGGGAACATCAAGCCGCCGGTGTACCACTTTGCGTAGCGAGTCTTTTCTTCCAGAACGTTTTGCCAGAACCCCGCGTATCCGAGAACGCGGAAATGCAGGTCGTCTCCCCGGTTCTGAAGCAGAAAGTTTTTGTAGTCGATCACGTCGTATATGATTTCGTAGGCCATCACCACGAACGCGCTGCCCGCAAACACGTACAGCTTCTTCGAACGAAATGCGCGCCACCCCTCTCGCAGTACGATCAGCAGCCCTATCGCAGCAACCATGTAGAGGATGTTCGTGTGGCACATCACACCGGCTCCGGCAGCGAGCCCTGATGCCGCCAGCAAGCGCGAGCTCCTTCGCCGCTCCGACATCTCGTATAGAAAAAAAGCAAGCAACGCGAAGGTGGCGGCTGCGTAGTCGTTCCTCAACAAGCGGCTTCGCTCCAGAAAGGTCTGGTCCCCGATCAGCATCACCACGGCTACGAGGCCGGCTCGCCAATCAAACAGCTTGCGGCCAATCAAATAGACCATCAGCAGCGTCGTCGCCGCGGTAATCAGATTGAACGCGCGTCCCTGAACAAGACCGAGCCCGAACAACTTTAGAAACCCGCCGAGCAACAAAAAGCAAACCGGCGTAAACGAGTGCCATACATTTTCGATGTTGCCGCCAAGATATCGAAGCATCGGCAGCGCGAGCTTTCCGCGCACAAGCATCTCGTAAGGGACCTGAAGCGTGAATGCCTCGTCGCCTTCTGGAACCGGCACTGTGCCCAGGCGCTGTGCCGCAACGGCTGCGAATCCACCAATGAGAACGGTGACCAGCGCGAAATCTAAATTTGATTTTAGGCCTCTCATCTATGCTTTTTTTCTCTGCCTATTTCGGTAGTGTTCAGATTCTGCATTGCTTAATCACCTCCGCGTGCTTTGCGGTCCTTTGCGTCTTTGCGCTGAGTATTGTGTATTGCTCCTTCAATACACGATACTCAGCGCAAAGACGCAAAGGACCGCAAAGCACGCGGAGGGCTGACCACACGCGCTTATTTCCTGGCCACGGTAATCACCGAGAGCCCAAACGGGAACGCGATCCTGCGAAGCATCCGGGCTTCGAGTCTTAGAGCCGCGCCGAGCAGCGTGTTTAACCAAAGCGGCACCGGCTTCACATCCGATTCGGTGCTGCCTCTCAGTTTGGACAACAGACGGTGAGGAGCGGCCGCCCAGAATAACAGCGTGTTTGCGTAAGTGGCGCGCAGCGTTTTGAAGCCGCGCGCGCGCAGCAACCGGCGCAAGTCCGTTACGGTGTAGCGCCGATGAGTGCCAACCGCAACATCGTGACCTCCGCGCATCCACTGATAAGCCGGCTCGCGGATGAACAGCAAGCCTCCTGGCTCGAGCACGCGATACATCTCGGCAACGGCGGCGCTGGCTCGCTCATCGTTGAGTTGATAGATCACATCGAAGCACGTCACGAGATCGAATGAGTTGTCCGGGAAGGGCAGCTTGTCGGCGGTCGCCAACGCGACGATGTCGAGGTCTCGCTCACGCCAGAGCACCGCAGCGTTCGGCGAGAGATCAACGCCATAGCCTTCCGCGAACTTGAAGCGCTCGCGTAACCAAACCAGCGAGTATCCGGTCCCACAGCCCAGGTCTAATAAGCGATGGTTGTTCTTTTCTCCGAGAGCGGGCGCCAGAAGTGAAGCCGTGATTCCGCGCATTCCGTCGTACCACCAGAGGCGCTCCTCCAGATCGAACATCGCGCGGTACTCTTCGTCTCGCATATGATTTGTCCCTGGGGGCGCAGGCATCCTGCCTTGCAGGATTGTCAAAGGATAGCAGGAACGCAGCCGCAGGCAGGATGCCTGCGCTCCCAGGGCCGATCTATTCTTTCCGGGCTTCTTCTGACACGGAAATGGACGGCTGATCCGCGGGATGCACAATCTGCGTGCGGCGCATTATCACCAGCCGCCACCAAAGACTGCTCAGGTCTCGAAACGTCTTAAGCAGCCGTTTGAAGTTGAAGAACTGCGACTTCCCGTATGCTCGATGATAGTGGTTGACCGGCGCCTCGGCGAATCTAAGCCCGGCGTCCTGAAAGCTCTTGATCATCTCGACGCAGATGGTTCCACTGGTCGAACAGAGCCGCACTCGATTGTAACTAGCCCTACGCACCAACCTGAAGTCACAGTCCACGTCCCTGATCTTTATCCGGAACGCCAGCCGCACCAGCCAGCAATAGATCCGCCCGACTACGATTCGATGAAATGGATCGGAGCGGCTGATCTTGTATCCGTTCACAAAGTCCACGTCGGCGGTCATCAGCGGAACCAGTTTTTCCAACTCGCGCACGTCGTACTGCGCGTCACCATCCGTATAAAAGATCCAGTCCTTGGAAGCGGCGTCGAATCCGGTCCGCAGCGCGCTGCCGTACCCGCGGTTCACAGGATGATGAATTACTCTAAGCTTCGGATAGACGGACTGCAGCTCGGAAAGCACGAGCGGGGTATGATCGCCGCTGCCGTCGTTGACCACGATTACTTCGTAGTCGTCAGTCAATTTTCTAAGTGTCCGGTCCGCCAGCACAACCAGGCTGGCTATGGTGCCGGCATCGTTATAAGCAGGAAAGAATATGCTGATTCCAGGATTGTTTCTCATCTTTTGGCTTGCGCGGAATTGGCTGCCTACTCCAGGCCCGACTGGGCACGTCTAGTCTCCCAAATTATCTGATTCGCGGTGTTGGTCACGTCTTCCGCAGCGTAAAACGGGTCACTGAGAGCTTCGTCAAGCGATATGAATTTGACACCCATCGCCTTGTACCAATTCAGCAGGCCGCCCAGCAGATCGCAAGTAAGCTGGCTCGCCCCAATTGACCATATCTGTTTGACATCGCGACCGGCAATCGTCCGGGCTGCGGCGCGCGCCTTCGTCGTCTTGTCCAGCAGCAGGGACTTGAACGTGGCCGATATGAAGTTCGCGCAGACAGAGTCTCCGCGAGCAAGCGCGGCGCAATACGGCTGGCTGAAATAATCAGCGCGCGAAACGATAGTCGCTGGGACCTCAACGTAGCCGTTCTGCTTGAGGTAGGCTCGCACTTCGCGCGGCCGTTGCGCATCCATTCCGAGCTTCAGAGCAGGATAGCGAAAGTACTTCTGCTTCCTTTCGAATCTGGTCCACAAAGGCGCCAGCGCTCGTTCGTTCTTGTCGAGCGCGTCGATAAATTCCTGCGCGGTCCTCTTCTTAACGCTCAATCCCGCGAAGGTCATTGTTCCAATGAGATTGCCGCTACGAAGCCAGTCCTCCTGCACTTGCTGATCCAGCGAATCTCCCGACAAGAAGTCTACCGTTGGCGGGATCGAGTTTTGTTTGAGAGCGGTGATCAGCTTGTCGAAGTTGTCGCGCGAGTTTTCGGTGTAGCACCAGTCATCAAGGTCCCGATCGGGGTCTGCTTTGCTGCGCACCATCAGGTCTATCGTCAACGCGATCTCCATGCCGTTAAGAGCGTCCTTCAAAGAGGCTTCGTCACCAGGCTGCTTTGTTCGCCCTCGCAGTGAGGCGGCCACTTCCGGAATTGCGTTGAGTTCTTCCTGGCAACGAGTCATTTCCGGTTTTGCCGCCTGAGTATTTCTCGAGGCTGAACAACCGGCGGACACAACAAGCAGAATCAGTATTATCGCGATAGTTGAAGAGTGTTTCATTTTGTTGGAAGAGCTGGTCAAAAGTTCGTCATTCTACAGGGCTCCAAAAGCGCCGAGCAAGCGCGGAGCAAGTTATGGAGTGGGTCTTATTGTGTTGGTCGTTCATAATCGCGCTGCTCCTCAGCGTCCTCGGCGTCCTCTGCGGTTAAATCCCAGCATTGATTAAGAAAACCGCAGAGGGCGCGGAGGACGCTGAGGACTGCCTTGCCGGCCAACACGCTAATACGCGACTATCGCACTTTGCTGGGTCCTTGACGTTCAGAATAATCCTTCGCGGCGTGCAGCACCACCGGCGCGTCGTCGATGCGCGCGCTGGCGCTTCCAGATGCCGCCTGAGATATCGAGTGGAACACTTCGTCCGGTGTGATCGTCATCAAGCAGTCGTGATGAGGACAGGCGTGCACCTGGTCGTCGCCTTCCAGCTTAAAACAAGGGCTGCACGGAAGCTCATGCCGAATCACTACGTTCCGCTCACCGAGCGGCGCGGTGCGTCGAATGTCGGTCGGGCCGTAGATCGCGACGACTGGCGTTCCAACCGCAACCGCGGTGTGCATCAAGCCGCTGTCGTTGCAGACGAGCAAATCGCATTGTTCGATCAACGCAGCTACTTGCTTCACCGACGTCTTGCCTGCGGCCAGCGAGATCCGGCCGTTCAGCCCGAGCGCCATTTCCTGGATCATACTTTCCTCGATAGGCGACCCGAACAAGACAATATGCGAATCCGGATATTCCGACGTCACTCTTCGGATCACTTCGCGATATCGTTCAATAGGCCATTGCTTCCATCGCATGGCCGGTGACGTTCCCGGTTGAAAACCAATAGTCGTTCCAGCGGCAGTTCCGGCGCCGGCTCCATTCTCGAGAAAGCGCCGCGCGAACGCTCGGTCGTCATCGCCAAGGTAAATAAACAGCTCTGCGTCACGAGCCGCGATCGTTTGAGCTCCAACCGCCGCAACGAGGTCCATGTATCGATCGATCTCGTGCTCGTCCTCTCGCATGGCGACTGGAAGGTTGAACGCGAAACTGTAACGGCTAAACCGCCGTGACCAGCCGGGGCTGGTCACGTGTCCAGCCCTGAAGCGCGCGCCGCTCGCAGCTATCAACAAAGTCAGCGGCCACGAGTGGCTGTGAAACTCGTTTATCGTGAGGTCATAGTGAGTATCGCGAATCACACGCGCTCGATTGAGCCACGCGCGCAGGCCGGCTGAATAAGGCAGGTTGTAGATATTGTCAAACAAGCCGGCTCCTTCGAGCACATCTTCGCAGCCGGTATTGTTTCCTACTTGAAGATCGATCCGCGCGTTTGGGTACCGCTCGCGCAGGAGCCGCAAAGCGGGCGTGTACATTATGAAGTTGCCCAATCCGTGATAGGCGAAGACGAGAATACGCTCAACGTTTTTTGGTTCAAACTCGGTTTCAGAAAGGCCATCAAGATAGACCCTTAGCACAGATTCCACGGGGAACCGCACCGCCTCTTTCAATATTCTCATCGAACTCATTCCAGTTGCCCGCAACACTGACTCGGAACGGATGTGGGGCGGTCCTCCCTAGAAACCACTGCCGGCTCCCTTTGTATTAGCCCAGGCGTTTTACGCCTGGGCTGACTGCGATTGATCTCATCTTCGAGCCCGATTTATCGGGCTTTCGACGGATCGAAAGCAGCGAAAGCGCTTCCTCAAGCCCCGTTAACGGGGCTCGAAAACCGTCGCCGCTCATAAGCCCAGGCGTAAACGCCTGGGCTACGGAAAACGTTCTCCGTTGCCACGCCAGCGGTTCCTTCAACCAATGTAACCCAACTGTTTCAACCTCTCGAGCACGTCGGCGTTCTCCTCCGGCGAGAATTCCAGTTCGCGTGATTCGGTGCTTTCATCCGCCGATGTAAATCTGATCGGGTGGGCGTTAAGAAAATCTTCAGAGATCGCATCGCTCAGCACGTGACCATCCATATCTTCGGGAACGCCCTGGCTCAAAAGATAAAGAAGCGTCGGCGCGATATCGTAGATCTGCGCTTCAATCTTCGAGTCGCGCTTGATCGGGTCTCCGTTGGCAATCATCACTCCATTCATCCTATGACAACCGGATATCCCGAACGCGTCGACCATAAACCGGTTCGACGTGAAGTCCGCGTTCCCCAACGGCAGATGGCGCATGTCCGCTGGCAAGAAAGCTATGTCCGGCGCATCTCCGACGAGCGGACCGTTGTAAATCTCCTCCCTGCGAAATACATCGCCGATCCACGCTTTGCCCGTAAGCGGGTCCTCGATCTCGCGAAGCCCTGCGACGATCTGTTCGCACACCCGGTCGTAATCATCCTTGCTCACAACGCCGTTTGGTTCGCGGCCCGCGAGATTCACATAGATCTGACCGTAGTTCCCTTTCGAGAACGCCACCGAGCGATTCCAATCAACGTCGTTGAAAGACAAGAACACCTTGCCGAGAAGCTTCGAGGCGCCCGGCTGCGAGCTCACCCCGCGCGACGGACGAAGCTTTCCAAGAGGCAATTTCTTTACAACCTTGAACGCCAACTCAGGAGTCACACCCATCGAGAACATCAGCCGCTTTGCGCGAGTCATCACATCGCGCTTGAGTTTCAAGAAGCCCTGCTGAAGAAGCCAGATGTTTAGCGAGCAGTACTTGTGCACGGGCCCGAATCCGTGATCCGAAGAAATCAACACAAGCGGGCGCTCTCCTTCATTGCCGCCGGCCAGCTCGATCAAACGCCCGATTATCTCGTCGACGCGTCTGAAGTACGCATACACTCGATCGCGATACAGGCGCGATTCATCTTTGTCATGTCGCGGATGAGATTCGTCGATGATGTGCCAGAGTTCGTGTTGAATGCGATCGGTGCCCCAGAAGTATTGAAAGAACGCATCCCAATCGTAGTGCGTCATCAGGTACTCGGTGACCTGTGCCTTGTACTCGAGCTCGTCGAACAATTCGTCGAGCACCGCTTCGACGTTGCCTTCCGCGTAAGTTTGAGAGAGATGCAGCCGATAACTTCCGAACTTATCTTCAATCTCCTTGAGCAACGATAATGGGTATGAGAAATCTCGTTTGCCTTTCGGCGTCATGAAGTCGGCGATCATCAAGCCGTTGACTTCGTGCGGCGGATAAGTACACGGAAAATTGTGAACGATAACTCGCTTGCCGGCGTCGCCCAGCAGATCCCAGATCGCTCGGCCCTGTCTGAAAGAAGCGTTGACCGCCAGCTCGCGATTTGAACGCTGATCTCGCCTCACGAATTCAAAGATTCCGTGCTTGCCGGGATTCTTGCCGGTCATGAAAGAGGACCAGGCTACGGCGGTGATTGGAGGAAAAGTCGTCTCGAGTTCGGCCCGCGCGCCGCCCTTGATGAGTCGGGCGATGTTAGGAAGCTGAGACTTCTCAATTAGCGGATCGAGTACGTTAAAGGAAGCTCCATCCAGACCGATGACCAGGAGTTTATTGCTCATAGCATGCTTGCAACAGGCTGATAGGAGGCTCGAAAGAAGCTCCTAAAAGCCGAGATTCAATATACGTGGCGGGGTTGGATTCTTCAACTAAGGTGGTTTCGGATGCTGCGTTGCTTAAAAGCCTTTGCGTGCTTTGCGGTCCTTTGCGCCTCGCGTTGAGTATTGTTTTTTGCTCCTTCAATATCCAATACTCAACGCAAAGGCGCAAAGGACCGCAAAGCACGCGAGGACTGACCACACGTTACGAGTCACGCATCGTGTCTACAAATCTTCGGAAGAAAAATCCAAAATCTCGTCAAATTCAATTCTTTGATTGCCAAACATTTGAACGAACCCCTCATAAGTACTGCGACACCGGACGATTTGCGTTACAGAGCAACGTGATCGACCGTTGGAATATTGCTTGCACACACGCGCAGTGCCTGTTCATACAGGATGTCCTGCACTTGCAGAGAGGCGGCCGGATCCAAGTCGGTGAGGATTGCAAACGGTCGTGGATAAACTGGAAGCCATCTCTCGAGCGTGCGAACCAATCGATCTCTCCCCGCGCAACTTCGCCCGTCTTAGCGGTGTCTTGATTTGGAGTGCGGCGGCAAGGTACTCCGCGACGCCGCTTTGGCTGGGGATTGAATCGATTGGAGTGAAAGCGGCGTCGCGGAGTACCTTGCCGCCGCAGTCCAAATTAAGACATCGGCCGGCGCTTCCGTAATGACAACCACTGCCGGTCAGGACCCTGAGGTTCTAACGCCCTCTCCCCCGTGCCAAACTTTTCAGACGATCCGAGCTTTAGGAGGATTGAGATGAAAGTGTACAGAGTTAGAAAGCTAGTCACTTGCTTGATGACATCGGTGATGTTTCTATCGTGCTTCTGTCTGCCAGGCTCCGCGCTTGCGCAAACCGCTACAGCCACAATCGTGGGCACGGTCATCGATCCGCAGGGCGCGGTGGTGCCGGGCTCAACCCTCGTGGCCAAAAATGTCGACACCGGCATTTCTCGAACGACGAGATCCACTTCGGAGGGATTGTACAGGTTCGATAACTTACCTCCTGGAGTTTACGACGTAAGCGTCGAGGCGCAGGGCTTTGCGAAAGGCGAGGCCAAATCCGTGAAGCTGCAGGTTGGCGAGCAACGTGACTTAAACTTCAATTTGGTTGTAACAGGGACGAGCGCAACCGTGAACATAACCACAGCGGAGCCCTTGATCGAGACAACCAAGACCGACGTATCAAGCGTAGTCGACAGCAAGCAGGTGGCGACCCTTCCCACTACGACCAGCTTCAACGGCATCGGGGGAGTCGCTAACGATTATGCCGGTCTGGCGACGATCGCGCCGGGCGTGAAGTATGACCTCACGACCGTATCGAGTGATTTGATCGGGCCCGGCGCGGTAAACAATCGAGGCGTGCAGGTGAACGTCGACGGCGGCACGATCTCCGACCAGGTCGTTTCCGCTCGCGACTCGCTTGGCGCTTCAGTTGAAGAAGTAAAAGAGTTTCAGGTCCTGACAAACAGCTACAACGCCGAATACGGACAATCGGGCGGAGTAGTGCTCAACGTCATCACCAAATCGGGAACGAACGGGTTTCATGGTGACGGGCATTACTATACGCGAGGGCGAAATCTGACGGCTTCGAACTTCTTTTACAACACAAGTGACGCCGCCAACTTTCGACGCGCTCCGTTTCACAAATACGAAGGCGGCTTCACGGCGGGTGGCCCGCTGATCAAGGATCGGACTTTCTGGTTCACCAGCTTCGAGCAAACGCGACAGGCGACCCCGTTGCAATTGACTCCTCCGGGAGGCTCCATCAACTTGACGCAGCCGACAAAGGAAATCCTGTGGTCCGCCAAAATCGATCATAAGCTTTCCACCAACAACAGCATATCGGCGCGCTTCAACGTGCAACGGGACCTGACGGACAATCTGCTCGTTCAGATCGCGAATTTTGCCGCTCCGGAATCGCTTGTAGCCGCGGTTATTCACGACCACACGCTCAACGTTTCGCTTACATCGACACCCACTCCGAACATGGTCAACGAAGGTCGATTTTTTTGGCACCGCTTTCTGAGCCAAACTCCGACAAAGACCGAGCAGCCGGGACAACTGGGCGCGAACTTTTACACGGGCGCCGCGTTCTGCTGCCCGCAAGGCGCCGATCAGAATCGCTATCAATACATCGACAACCTCGCGTGGACTACGGGAGCGCACACGGTGAAGGCCGGGATCAACATAAGCCACTTCCCGTATTTTTCCTTGTTCACGCAATTTCGTTTTGGCCTCTACAGGGGCTTTCCGCGCCCGGCGCCGAATC
Organism: Blastocatellia bacterium; assembly: GCA_035607285.1. GTDB lineage: Bacteria > Acidobacteriota > Blastocatellia > UBA7656 > UBA7656 > Onstottus_A. The sequence continues at coordinate 27,156 of DATNBZ010000276.1, forward strand.
CCGGACTGCCGACGCAGTTCCAGGTCGGAATCGGACCCGCGGAAGTCAACGCGAGCGACAACATCTACGGCGCCTATGTTCAGGACACCTGGAAGCTGAAGCCCAACTTCACTCTGAACTACGGCGTTCGTTACGACGTCGAAGACGGCGCGTTCAAAGGCGGAACGATCAAGGCAGACGTGAAGGGCGGATGCCTGCAGGGCAACGGCATCGTGCCGGCATGCTCATCCGACCACAACAACTTTCAACCGCGCGTGGGCTTCGCATGGAGTCCGCACTTCAACAGCGGTTTTATGCATACGCTGTTCGGCGATCCCGAGCGCTCTGTAATCCGTGCTTCATTCGCCGAAGTCACGCAGCTTGCATATCTGAACGTCTCTCTCGATTCGCTGAACTTCGACGGCATCAATCTTTTCACAACGACCTTCACGCAGCCGTCGGTGCTTGCGTTCTTCCCGAACCGTCCGCCCGACAGTTTCCTGTCCGCGCTGCGGGCGCCTGGTTCGTTTGGCCGCGTGCGGCCGATCTCGAACGACTTGCACAACCCTGAGGTTCGTCACTTCAACGCGTCCGTCAGCCGCCAGTTCGGCAACTCCTTTGTGCTGGACGTAGGTTATGTGGGAGTGCTTGGATACGGGCTGTTCGGCGAGCGCGATACAAACTTCCCGATCATCAAAGCCGATCCCGCGCATCCGGGCTTCTTCTATTTCGGGGACCGGCCGGAAGCACGGCTTGACGCGGTGCGAACAAATGAAAACACCCGGACGTCCGCGTATCACGGGCTGTTGATAGGCGCGACGAAAAGGTTGTCGCATCATTTCCAGTTGCATGCCGGATACGCGTATTCGAAGCAGCTCTCATCTTCGGAGGACTTCTTCGGTTTGTCGGAACCCGGTGATGTAAACAACATCAAGGCCGAGCGAGCGCTTGCGCAAAGCGACACGAGGCACCAGGGTAACTTCGGCCTCACCTTCGATACCGAGCACCTGGTCGAGCATTCGTTTGCGAGGCACATCGTCAATGACTGGACGGTCGGTGTCATCGGACAGCTTCAATCCGGCCGGCCTTACCCGGTTTCTACAGGAGATGTTCCATTCGGCACGTCGGCGTTCTTCGGCGCTGGCAACGAGACTCAACAGCGCCCGAATGTGCTTGCGGACGGCACGCTCATCGGGACGAATATTGCGTCTGCGTTCGGTACCAATCTGAACGTGAGCCAGGCGGGTCACGCGGTCTGTCATTGCCCGCAGACTACGTTTCTTGCCCCGGCGGACGCGAATCCGTTGGGCTCGATCGACACGTTCACCGGCCAACTGGTTGATTTCCAATTCGTGAACGGCGATCTGGTTCGTAACGCGGGTCACGGCGATCCGTACTATCGCTTTGATATGTCGTTCATCAAGGCGTTCCCGATTCACGAGAAGATGCGGCTCGAGTTCAAGGCCGACATCTTCAACATCTTCAATCACCCGCTCTTCCTTTTGTTCAACACAAACGACGTTCTGAGTCTGATGGCTCCATCCACCGATCCGAATTGCCGCGGATGCCTCAATGCGTTCACCGGCCGCTACATCGGAATGGATGGCCGCGTACTGAAGATTCAGGATTTGCAAAACGGAAGAGTCAGCCGGGACATCCAGAACGGGATCTTCGCGAGCGCCGGCGGGCAGGGCCTGGGCGACCCCGCGAACACTGACATAACGAGAACCGTTCAGTTGTCAGTGCGATTCAGGTGGTAGCGATTCAAGGAAGGAAGCTTCTTCGTGAATCAACATTAAGGCGGGTCTGACGGCCCGCCTTTTTTGTCCGGAGACCGTCAGACTTTGCGAGCCTTGCGGTCCTTTGCGAGCTTTGCGCTGAAAGTTATTGGAAGAGGAAATACGTTAACGCAAAGCTCGCAAAGGACCGCAAAGCTCGCAAAAGGGCAGAACACGAGCCGACCAACTCGTTCCGCGACTCACGGACGCTTGGCGTTATACGAAGACACAACCGGGAGCAGCACTCGCGACGGGTGCGCTCGATCATGATGAATCGTGTTTTTGGCTACTCGGGTTTCGTTGTCGGCTCTCAGCGGTTTGCCGGTATTAGGATTGGGATCGAACCGCGGATCATTTGAGCTGGTGATGTGAACCGCGATGCGATGACCTTTGTTGAAGATAATGCTTGTGGACCACAGGTCGATCGAGAACCGGTATACTTCGCCTTTCTTCATGAAGACCTCGCGATCGAGCCCGTCACGAAACCTGGCGCGTATTGCCGAGTCGAGAACCAGCCTCTCACTGCCATCGGGATACACGTCGACGAGCTTCGCCATGAAGTCGGTGTCCGGCGCATCGCTCTCAGCCCACACCTCGACGCTCACGCGGCCGGTGACTTCGACAGGCGCCGCGAGCACCGGCGTCTGAAATTTCAGGACGTCTTTTCGGTCTCCGATCGCGCGCTGATCCATCGGGCCCTTCCTGGTGAAGAGATTCCCGCCGCCGACGGTCGGCACCGGGTTCTTTGGATCATACGTGTAACCGTCAACACTCTCTTGTTCGGCGGGCAGCTTCTCATTGAGCGCGCCTCCGGCCGTAAGAAAGTAAGAGGTCGTTCGCGCCGGCACCGGCCAGGCCCACGCCGTACGCCACTCGTTGCCCGGCGCCTTCGGGTCGGTCACATCACCCATCACGTAGTACCGAACCGGCGGTTCATCCATGATCCCGTCGTCTTTTCCCTGCAGCCAGTAATCGAACCAACGCATCGCGGTTTCGACGGACGATTTTCCAAACACGCTTCCCGAATTCTCAGGGTATTTCACTTCATCGATCTGGCCGTGTCCCCACGGTCCCATTATGAGTTTCTGATTGCCCGCGGCCAGCCCGCCGCCGGTTTGCTGCAAGCCGACGAAGTTATCGATGTTGCCCTGATTGAAAATGTCGTACCAGCCACCCCAGTTGTAGACCGGTATTCGAATTGTGTGCCAGTGTTTGGACATCTCGTTAGAGTCGTAGAATCCATCGTAGACGTTATGCTTCAGCGTTTCGGTGATCACCGATTCGGCGTTCTGTGATTTTAGCCAGCGGTCGTTCAACTCCTTGCGATAAGCTCCTCCCATGAACGCCGACTGAGAGTAGATGCTCGACCGCGCCACCATTACAAAGTTAGCTGCAAGGTGAGGCGGATCCATCATCGCCGCAAGGTTCGCGGTGATGCCCATCGCAGACGCGCCGAACATTCCGACTTTGCCGTTTGACCAGGATTGTTTGGCGATCCATTCCACGGTGTCGTAACCGTCGGTTCCGTCATCAACGAACGGCCGATACTCGCCTTCGCTTTTGAATTTGCCTCTGCAGTCCTGCACCACAAGCACAAACCCGCGAGCGGTCCACAGAGCGTTGCTGGTCGACTGTGTGTTCTTCCCGTACGGTGTTCGAATCAGCACTGCAGACCAGCGGCCGTTGCCCTCGGGGAGGTAAATGCCCGTCGCAAGCTTCACACCGTCTCGCATTGGAACCATCAGCTCGAGTTGTTTCGAACTCTGAGCCGGCTGCGGCGTAGTTGAGGAAGCCGCCTGACCCGAAGCGGCGACACTGAGCGAGCCGCACAAAAGAATCAGCAGCAGCGAAAGCCAAAGGACACGGCGATGGAATTCCCGCTCGATGAACATAGCAGTTAGATCCTGTTGTTAGATTTGAAAGGCAAGAAGCGAGCGTGCGAGAGAGTTGCTCTCTCGCACGCTCGTGAGTATCAGGTTAGAAGGAGAAGCGAGCAGCGAGCTGAAGCGCTCGCGGCGCGCCAGTACCGAATCCGCCCAGCCCAAGTCTCTGGCTCGGTTGTCCAAAGGCGTAGCTGGCTTTCGGAAGGACGTTACCGGCAGTGTCGAACTTCGAGGAGTCGAGCGTCGACGAATATCCGGTCAGGTTTGCGATGTTGAAGATGTTGAAGACCTCGGCGATCGCTTCAATGGAGTAGCGCTCCTTGAACTTGAAGACCTTCGAGACTCTGACGTCTTCAGACTGGAATATGTCGCCGAACTCGAAAGTCGGAGGAAGCACCACCGGATTGAGCGTGCAGGTGGTGAATGTAGCGTTGCAGGTCGGCTTGACTACATTCTGGTTGTAAAGCCCGACGAGCTTGAACAAGTCCGCCTTGCTGGTGCCGCGTCCAAGATCGTTGACCTTCAGATCCGGAAGAGTATCGCCGCCTTGCCCGTCTCCGTTCAGATCGACGGTGCCGCCGACGCGAGCGTTGAACGGGGCCCTGCTCGAAAGAACAGTTATCAGCGATGCCTGGATCCCTACGGGCAGGCTCACGACTCCGCTGAAGGTGAATCGATGCTTCGCATCCGAGGATAAGGGTCCGCTGCTCCCGAACCACTTGTCGGCATCTTCCGGTGTTCCGCCCTTGGTGAAGAAACCCGTCAGGTTCGACAACGCATAGGAAGCGGTGAACTGGTAACGATTCGAGAAGCGCTTGTCCACTTTTACGAGAAGCGCTTTGTAGTGGTTGCGATCAACGCTGTTGATGATGAAGATCGGTCCGTTTGCGCAGATTGCGTTCGGATCGACTGCCTGGGCCGCGGTGCACTTCGGAAGCACCGGACCACCGCGCGCCGCGCTTCGGTTGAAGTGATTGTAATCGATCGCCGCCGCCAGACCCTGCGTATTGTGGAATCGATTACGTTCGACGAAGTCAACCGAGATGGCCATGTTATGCGGCAACTGGTGCTGGACTCCGATCGTGAACTGCTCCGAGTATGGAACCTCGAGATTCGGATCCAGCAGAGTGCCTGGAAGTTGAGACGCCTTTATGAACTGCAGACTGTCGAAGCCCGCCGCAGCGCCCGCATTGAGCAGCGCCTGAGTTGCAGGTCCTTGTACGGCAAGCATGTCGAGAAAATTCTGCGCGGTAAGCTTGCTCGGCAGAGTGCTCGGAATAGCAGAGAGCCCGATCAGGTTACGTTGAATGTCCAATCCCTGACCAACTGCCGGGTTGATAGCGTTGCTGTACGCGTTGAACGCCGCCAGCGCGCCGGGCAGCGGGGCTAGCCGCGGGAAAGCGATCGTGTTCTTGAAGAACGCAGTCGGTATCGACAACCGTCCGTCCCCGGCCGGTCCAAGCAGCGGTCGCTCGAGCAGCCTGGTGACGAACAGAATCGTGTCGTAGTAGATTCCGGCGCCGCCGCGAACGACCGTCTTGCCATTATTCTTGACGTCCCAGGCGAATCCGGCCGAAGGAGCGATGTTGTTCTTGTCCTTCTTCGACTTTCCGAGATCCCCGATCAGCGCCGCAAGCAGCGCGGGGTGATTCAGATCGTGATTCCCAAGATTGGTCTCGTATTGATACGAGGCTCCAAACGAGAAAGTGAAGCCCGGCTTCGCCAGCCACGAATCCTGTCCGTAGAAGCGATAGCGGTTGCCCTGACGGGCGATGTCGGTGTGGAACGAAGGCGGTTGTACCTTATCGCCGATTCCGGCGACGCCCGCGATGAACGGAAGTTGCAGGATGTCAGCCAATGTAGGCCGCGTGGTCGAGCCCGTTGCCAAAGAAGCCGGCACCGGTATGAAAAGGTTGGTTCGGATCGCCGTTCTGAAAGGTTCGGGAACAGCGGCGGTGGCTGCTATCAACCCCACATTGGTCGCTTCGACGTCACGCGGATCGTGCAACACGATCAGCGCCGGATCGAAGAAGTCCCAGCTTCCCACGCCATAGTTGTGCTCCCACTCGGCGCCGTATCGAATTCGGTGCGAGCCTTTCTGCCAGTTCATATCGTCGCGCGTCTGGTAGCGATCCAATAATCGGTTCTGAGGAGCGTTAGTCTCATTACCGATCAGGAAGTTGCTGTTGTTTATCGAAATCTGCGGTCCGCGCAGACCAATGCAAGCCGGGTTGGAGGGCGGGCAGTCTGAGTCAGACGGTATGTCGCTTGTGTTGTTTATTCGTTGATAGTTGAACCGAACATCGTTCACAAGATTCTGCGTGAACACGGTGGTCAACCCGGCCTGGATGTTGTTGTCGCGATTTCTGTTCGCTCTCCAAATCGAGGGCATCAGACCCGAGCTGCTGCCGTTGGGCGAGAAGGCATCATTTTTGTCACGGCTAAAGCGCGCAAACATGTTGTTCTTGTCGCTGATCTTGATGTCGCCCCGGACGTTAAACAAGTATCCGGTATACGGTGAAGTGAAGCTGGTGTTGAACGCCGCAAGCGCCGGCGCTCCAGTGATAAAGGTCGAGATCGCCGAAGTCTGATTCAGCTTCTCGAAATTGGCGAAGAAGAACGCCCGGTCTTTCTTTATCGGGCCGCCGAACGATCCCCCCGACTGGTATCGCCGGAAGTCGGGATCGAAGACGCCGGCTGGACGGAAGAAGGTCGGGAGCGCGGCGAAAGATTTGTCTCGGAAGAAGATGAATCCGTTTCCGTGATAGGCATTGGTCCCGGTTCGCGTGATGATGTTGACCGCGCCGACCGAAGTTACGCCGGTCGAAAGGTCAAAGTTAAACGTCGATATCTGGAATTCCTGGATCGACTCAGTCGAGAAGTTTTGCGCTGCTCCGCCGGTTACCGGATCGAGCACGCTGCCGCCATCGACGGTGATCCTCGTCAGCGCTGAATCAGCGCCTCCGATCGACACGTTAAAGAGACTGTTGGCGTTTCCAGGCGCTGAAACCGAAACTCCAACTCCAGGTTCCAACAACGCAAGCTGCAAGAAGTTCCGCCCATTGAGCGGCAGCGCGTCTATCTTCTGGCGAGTGACTACGCCGTCAATCTTGAAGTTTTGCTTGTCGATGATCGGAGCTTCGGCCACTACGTCGACCACCTCGCCTACTGCTCCAGCGCGAAGCGTCGCGTCACCCGTGCTGGTGCTGCCGGTTTGCACTACGAGTGACGTAATGTTTTGCGTGGCGAAGCCCTGGGCTTCGACTTTCACGTCGTATGAGCCAGGCAGAAGATTCTCAACGGCGTAGATGCCGTCGCTGCCGGCGTTGATTTTTCTGGTATCTCCGGTTGCTTTGTTGGTCACGGTGACGGTTGCGTTCTGAATCACGGCGCCGTGTTGATCAGTCACGATTCCGCGAATAGAGCCCGTCGGATTTTGCGCCATAACGGGGAGGGCGGTCCTTGCCGCCAGCGTAATTAGTGCAATCGCCAGCAGCAAGAGTTTAAACTTTGTGTGCATGCTTGTCTCCTTTCAATTCCTGTGAGCGGGTGGTTTCAAGTTCAATTCCAGCTCCGCTCAGTAGGCGGAGCGAGCTAAAGTTCCAACCTGACTCGGCGTATGGACGCACGGGAAAGGCGTATTCCAGTTGCCCGAGGTCGGTTGCGCGCATAAGGCCGGGTACGACCGTAATCATATGAAGCGCTTCTACAACGCACTCGTTTACGTTATGACCGATACTATTAATTTAAAGCTAGGAAGCCCGTAGACGCGCATATGATTATTTTTTCGCGTCCGATTGTCAAGTTGATTTTGCACGGCAACCGCCCCGGCGGGCGTTCGTGCGACCCACGATTCGGCCCATCCCACCGCCCATTGTTCCGCGGGGTGTGATTAAGAGCGGGACTTGCAACGGACAGCGCCACGTAGTAACGAATTTATTCGTTGCTGAGAATCCCGACGAATAAACTCGTTACTACGTGGACCGTCCTTGAGCGCACACATCGCCAGGGCTATGATCGGATCACCTGATCAATCAGTCGTGGAGCCGCACGGAGGAAAGGATGAGGAAATCCGTTATCTCGGCGCTTACATTGGTGTTCCTGCTCACAGAAGTTGGCGCTCTCGAGCCTGCCCAGCGAACCCCGAAGCGCGGACTGAAAGTCGGAGTTGCCGCGGTCCCAATCACACCCTTCGGACCGAACGCCGATTGGGACGGAACGATCACCGAATCCGGCGTGTGGGGCGAGAAGTTCACCGATGTAAATCACAACGGGCGCTGGGACCCGGGCGAACCATTTGCCGACGACCCCGGCAATGATGCTATTGACGCAAGCTCGAAGGGCAAATACGACGGGATATATCTGGCGGGCTTCGGAAACAACCGCCCGGCGACCGGCAAGCACGACGACCTCTGGGCGAGAGCGCTTATACTTGAATCCAACGAGACGAGGATCGCAATAGTCGCAATCGACGTCATAGGCTATTACTCGAAGGCAAACTACTACGGTCTTGGTGAAATCAGAAAACTCATAGACCCGAAGCTCGGTGTCAGCGAAATCCTGATCGCAAGCACCCACAATCACGAAGGCCCCGATACCATCGGAGCGTGGGGACCGAATCCGCTCAGCGACGGTAAGTATCCCAAATACCTTCGATTCGTCGATCGCCAGATCGCTAAAGCCATCAACAACGCCGCGGCTTCAACCGTGCGGGCGGTGATGAAGCTTGGGCGCACCGACCCTCAGGCGTCTCCGTCGATCGCCGGAATGCAGACCCGAACACACGGGCGGCCTCCGGATTTCTTCGATCCAGAGATGCGCGTCATGCAGTTCTGGGATGGTTCGGGCACACGGCTCGATCGAGTGATCGCCACCCTCATCAACTGGAACACTCACCCTGAATCGATGGAGAGCGGAAACACAATAATCACTTCGGACTTTCCAAACGCCGTTCGAGAAGCGGTCGAGAAGAAGTACGGCGGGACGGCTATTTACATCAGCGGCGACATCGGCGCGGTCGAGATCATCGGCGACTCGAACATCAAGCCGACTGATCGCGTCAACTTCGACGGCAAAGAATATCCAATGAAGCCCAACAATAAGCGGCCCGACTACACCTTTGAGCGTACTGAAGCAATTGGCCGCGACGTGGCCAAAGCGGCATTCACAGCTATCGACGGCGCGGAATGGAGCGGCGCGCTTGGAATGGACCTGAAGAAAGCCACGTTGCGGGCGCCGATGGACAACGCGGGCTACGCGTTCCTGGCCAGCAAGGGTGTGCTCGATACGATGCCGGCGCCTCGCGAAGGCGAACAGCTCGAGCTTGAATCGACGGTCTACGCCATCACGATTGGAGACGCTCAGATCATCACTACGCCCGGAGAATTATTTCCGGAGGTCTTTTATGGTGTCGAGAAGAATCGGCGCCGCGACTGCGCCGACGCGGACACGAAACGACCGGCCGAACCCGGGGTACGCGATCGAATGACGAAGAAGTACAAGTTTGTATTTGGGCTGTGCCCGGACGAGTTCGGCTACATCGTGCCGGGTTATGATTTCCTGGCGCCGTCGCCCGACCCGGCGCGGGGGCTTCGTCAGGCTCAGGATCCCTGTAAGAAGGCGGGCTCTCCCGATCATTATCACGAGACGAACTCGGCAAGCTCGCAGCTCGCGCCTCGGTGGGCCTGCGTAGCGGCGGCGCTACTCGACGGAAAGACTCCCGATTCGGCGGCTTGTAAGAAGTAGCCTCTCCGCGAGCTTTGCAGTTCTTAGCGTGCTTTGCGGTCCTTTGCGAGCTTTGCGCTAAACGTTTTCTACATTACTCATGCTAACTGCTATAACCCGTCAAGTCAGTCCCAGCATCAACCACTGCGAACTGACATTCCACGCCAAGACGCCAATAGACCTAACCAAAGCGATCCGTCAACACGAAGCTTACGAAGAATGCCTCCGTCAACTCGGCCTTCGAGTTATTTCGCTTCCACCCGAGCCCGACTTACCCGACGCAGTGTTCGTAGAAGACGCAGCCATCGTCGTCGACGAAGTAGCAGTGATTCCAATCATGGGAGCCGCTAGCAGGCGACCCGAAACCAAGAGTCTCGCCGGAACACTTTCTGCCTACCGTCAGTTACATTTCATGCAGCCACCAGCCACTCTCGATGGCGGAGACGTTATGCGCATCGGACGAAGACTCTTTGTCGGCGCGTCGAGTCGCACCAACGCCGAAGGCATTGCCCAACTACGCGCCTTTCTCTCGCCGTTCGATTACGAAGTGATCGCAGTGGATGTCCGCCTATGTCTTCATCTCAAGAGCGGGTGTTCTTATATCGGCAGGGATTCGATTCTCGTGAACCGCGAGATGATAGACGTAACGCGGCTCGCGGAATTTGAGTTGATCGACGTTCCTGCATCGGAACCCAACGCCTCGAATGCTCTAATGATTGAAGATGTCGTGATTGTTCCGCTTGCGTTCCCGCAAACGATCGCTCTGCTCGAAGCTCGAGGCTTCATCGTAAAAGCGATAGACGTTTCAGAGTTTCAAAAAGCCGAAGGCGGCGTCACCTGCAAGAGCATCATCTTCAATATGGAGTGCGCCGCCGACGCTTAGACGTGAGACCCTAAGTCTTCGAGGCGGCGCTTTGGATTCTGTTGGTTTTGGGCAGAATCGCAACATGGAATCGCGTTTCTTCTTCGACGCACGTTAAGCCAAAGCGCCGCCTCTGAAACTTCGGGCCGCATGGCTCAGCTTTGGCGGCGCACTCCAAATTCTGCTTCCTTGAGACGAGAGCCGGCTATTCTTCTATTGAGTTTGATTCTACGGGCAAATCAAGCGGATCGATTTCGACGTCAGGCATCGGCTCGTGCTTAGACTCATCGTAAGGCGGGAGGTCTGACGGCTCAGGCGCAGCCAATGCCTTGAGGTGAGCGCGGGCGGCCTCCAATCCCCAGTGATAAGCGAAAGGCGGCCCGTCGCACCATGCTTTACGATACGCTTGGGTGGCCGCTTCAATCGCCGCGGCGGTATTGCCTGCGTCGCGCTCAATTTGGGCCAGCACGTTCAGCGCATCGGCGTGATAAAGCGGATACGGCCCACGCTCAGCAGCTTCCCAGACATCGTCGAGCAATTCTCGGGCTGCAGGTAAGTCTCCCTGCCTTCGCCGCAACTCCGCGAGCGCGACAAGCGCGGGGAGTTCTTCTTCAACAAGATTGACTGCCCGCGCACGAGTAAGCGCGTGATGCAGGCGCTCGTCCGCGGTTGCCAGATCATTCAATCCCAGAGACGCCGCTCCTTGGAGACGCGCCGCCCGAATGAAATCCCATTCGTATCGCTTAACACCAGCCAGGTCCCAGGCACGGTTTGCCAACTGAGAAGCGGCGCGATGGTCTGCTTGCCAAACGCTCAATTGGGCCATAACGGCATTGACGAATCCTTCCAGTTGTCTTTGCTTCTGTGCCGAGAGTATGTGCAATGCCCTTTGAAGAGTCGTGTTTGCTTGGCCGATTAGCCCTAGCGCAGCTAGCGTCAGTCCAACCTCGCGTAGAGCCATTGCGTCCCCCCCAAGATCAAACCCTTTGCGCTCGATAGCTAAGGACTGGATTGCCACATGCTGAGATTCGTTCAACGAACCAGACAAGCGATACGCCATCGATAGATTCATCAAGTCGTTGCGCATACTCTCCTGGCTGCCCTCTGTCCCAGCAACCCCTTTGTCAATTATGACAATACTTCGGCGGAATAGCGGCACAGCAACTCCCGGCCTCCCACTCAAATGGTATCCCACTGCCAGCCCACTGAGCGTATAGCTTTGGTGTGATGGATTGCTCAAGTGCGGCAGTTGATCCAACTTATCGGGAAAAAGCATCTCCAAGAGTTCAACCCGTTGGCGGCTGGCGCTTAGACGATAAAGGATCGCATCGCTTATACGATCTCGAAATACAACAAAGGCACCATTGTAGCGGCCCAGGCCGATCAGCGTGTTGTATAGCTCGATTGCGGGCGTCAGATCTTCAAGGCTCTCCACTTCAGACTCCTCAATCTTGGGCATTGCCTCAAAGTGCGCGTGCAAGGCTGCGTAAACACCGCGCCGCATATCCTCGGTCAATCCGGCCCATACAACGCCGCGCACAATCGGGTGCAGGTCGTAACGATTGCCACGCTTGTCCCATCCCAACAGACCCCGATCTTCCAATTCCATCAGCGTAACGTCTAACTCATTTTCATTCGAGAAAACCTTGTCTTCCCCTATCAGCAATGCGGCCAGCGTGTCATACGTCGCAGGCATGCGAAAAGCCGCAACGGTGTGCAGCAACTTCAGCGTAGACTGTTTCAACCCGCGCAAGGCGAATTCCAGGATATGCGATCTGGCCGGCACTAGTGACAAGTTGAATGGATTGAAATCAGGATGATTGCTTTGCCAAACGTTGAAGTCGCCGGGCGCGCGATGATACTGAGCGATCTCGCCGGCCAATGCCTGAATCAGCAGCGGATGACTGCCAACGCTATGAAACAAACGCAGCAACTCTTCTCGCGAGCCGCTGACTCCGAATGAGCGCCACAGATTCAGCGCGTCATCGTCGCCGAGTCCTTCAATGAAGTATGCGAAGCTTCCCGGCAAAGGCATGCCCGTCACGATCTGCAAGTCCGCAGGGTAAAGCCGAGTGCTGACCAATACCCGCGAGGCTCGAACGCGCGCCAGCTTGCGCAGGAAGTTGCCCGCGCGCGGGTCGGCAGTCTTGCGCAAACGGTGCTGCCCAATGAAAGACTGCGCCGCGCTTTCGGGTAGCCCCATTACCCCTGCTACAACATTAGCGGTCTGCTGATCGAGATCGTCATCGGCAAGCCGGTTCGCGTCCATTCGCGCATAAGCAATCAAGATTCGCTCGAGCCCATCCAGCACTAACAAGAACGGTTCGCGGTCAAGCGCCGTCAGCAACAAGTCTTCGCGCTCGCCTGGCTTTGTGTTCTTCTCGATGTCTTCTCTGGCGCGGCCGCTCACGTAAGCCAGCCCGCGGATGACGAAGTTTTCAAATGTGGCGTCGCTTTCGTAGAAGCTCCACCACATGCGCCCGGCCAACGGTTTCATTTCATTCGGAGCGATGTCGTTGAACCACTTCCACGTAAGCGCACTCTTGCCCATGCCGCCGATCGCAACGACGTTGAAGATGCGCGCTTGATAAACCTGCGAGCCCGGCTTGGCTACCCAATCGGTCAGTAGGTTCAATTCTTCTTGCCTTCCGATCAGATCGCGCGTCTGCAAGAGCGTATAAGGATGCGCGATGTAGATCTCAGGCGGCTTGGGAATATCGCTGACGTAGTGAAACTCAGTCACTTTGCGTTCGCGATAGTGCGAGAGGCTGTCGATGACATTGGCGCGCAACTCCGCCGGCGATTTGAAGAAGTTCACAACCCGGTCAGTCGTCACTCGCTCTTTGAAGTTCTTCAACTTGATCGCACCTTCGCCTGTTTCAACATCTGACGCTTTGACCGGATGGTCATCGTGCATCACGAATATCAGGCGCGGGATGCCTCGTTCGACGGCTCGGTCGTATTCCATTTCGGTTATCGAAATATCGTAGCCCTTGGGCACGTAGCCATACCGATGAGCAAACACTCCCAGATAGATATTCGCTTCATCAACCAGTCTTAGTGATTCTTCAATCGCATCGGCGTCGGCGGCGGGCAAATGCTCCATCATCGCGGGGACCATTCCCTGCCGCTGACAGGCATCCATCACTTCCTTGCGATGTTCAGGCAAGTCGCGAGCTGTGCTGCTGATCATTACTTTTATGTCGGACATCTCACACCTGATGAAGCCGCGAGGTAATTATCACAACTCAGGGGTTGAGGCAATCAACTATGAATATGACACTGACGAACCAACACATTGATCCGCCCGGTGACATCAAAGGATTAACAGGTTGGGAAGAGGGACTTGTCCCCGCCAATGTTGTTCACTACTTTAGTACAACGGAGCGGGGACAAGTCCCTCTTCCCAACCTGTTATTCGGCCACTTTGTCTGCACTAATGCCGGTTAGAAAGGTGCAGACCAAAACGACAAACTGAAGTTTGTCGGACAATGGGGCAATCATCTTTCGTGAACTTCTCGGGGGCCCGTGCCCGTCACTTCCCACTTCATCACTTCCGGCCAGTGGTTTTCATTCAAGAAACTCAGATAAGAAGGCTCACCCTTCAAGTAGTAACCCAGAAACGCCACGCTGTAGGAGTCAACGATCTTGTAAGTCGTCTCCATCGAGGTGAACTCAAACGGCTCGCTTGTTTCTCGTCTCTTCCCTGCCCCTACGCCGTCGCCAAACGTCTTGTTGATCTTGAACATGTCGGTGAACGAATAGTGTCCGCCGTTCTTCAACTCGAGCAAATACGACGGGCCGGTATGCATCGCATGGTTCTCGCGTATCGCTTTGTTGCCCGCAACGCCGATCGTTCGATCCTCAGTCCCAAGCATCCGCAGCGAAGGCACCGTCAGATTCGTGTGAGAAGGCGGAGCGCCCGACATGGCTATCACTGCCTTGAATCGCGAATCGTGATCCGACGCCCAATGCGCCGTGTAAGACCCGAAGGACATGCCGGTGATCGCCGCGTGATCGGTGTCGATCCGGCCCGCGAATCGCTTGTCCGCGCCCCTGTCCCACTTGATCATCTGGTCGAGCAGGAAGCTCACATCGAGCGGCCGATCCTTAGCGGAGTTGGCACGCTCGCCGCCTTGAAACGAAATCGGTTTGCCGTCAATGATCGTCAAACTCGCGTTGCCCGTGTGATCCGCTGAAACGATCACATAACCGTGGCTCGCAAGATAGTCGCACCAGAAAGTGTTTTGATTTCTCGAGCCTCCGTTGCCGTGTGAGAAGACCACCAGCGGGAATCGCCCTTTGCGCACCGGCGCGTTGCGGTGCGATTCATTCCAGTAGATCTTGTCGATTTCCGCCGCGCTCATCTTGTAGGTCTTCTTGATCAGTTGATCGATCTCAGGAGTAACGCCGCCCGGAATAAAATCCGAGTACCTGTTCGCAGGCATGCGCCGAGCATCGTCGGTAGCCGGATACCATATCTCAGTCACAAGCGTGCGCGGCTGTTTGGTGAAGCTGTCGGTACGGCTCTTGTCGACGAACACGGTAGTCATCACGCCCACCGGGAAGGGTCCGGACGACACTGGCGGCGGTGGAACACCCTTTGAGGTTTTGCCGGATGCGCCGGGCAGCGCAACCAATAGGACCATCAAAAGGATTTGAACTACGCCTGTGAGTCTTCGTGCGTGCATTTCGTTTCTCCTGTTCAGTCGTTCTTGTCTCCGTCGAATCCGACTTCTTTGCGTGCTTTGCGGTCCTTTGCGTCTTTGCGTTGAGTATTCCCAATGTTGCAGGGAATACTCAACGCAAAGACGCAAAGGACCGCAAAGCACGCAAAGGCCGTCCATTCGCTTACGGACTTTGTCGCCGCTTCCAAAGCCGCAGACCGTCGCTCAGCATTAATATGAATACAAGAAACAAGCCTGAAACTGAAATCGCCGCGCCAAGATTACGCGCAGGTGTGCTGCCGTAGGTGATCTCGACCGTATGCTCACCCTGCGGCACGTTGATCACCTGCGCTTCGATTGGGTCGCTGAGTATTTCAACATCCGCCCCATCAACGCGAGCAGTCCAGCCCGGGAACTTGAAGGTCTTGAATCTTGCGGTGGTCGGCTCATCGGTGGTGATGACGGCTTTTCGAAACAGGGGCGACCATTCGAGTATATCGCTGCGTCCACTACTGGACTCGAGTACTATCCGCTCGGTCAGAGGCAACTTCCCCGCGGCCGGAGCGCCAGCCGGGCAATACGTATCACAAAGGAAGTTCATTTCACGCGTGATCATCGGACTTGAAAGCGACGCGATGACAACACCGTAAGCTGAAAACCAAACCTTCAAAGCCAGAATCGCGACGGCTGAGGCCAGCGCCATTCGATCGGGCGTGCCGAGTCTTGCCAAACCTGGTTTTCCCGCCTCGCGAATGCGGCCGTGCAATCGATCGATCAGTGCTGCGGTCACGAGCGCCGTAAAAAGACATACGAAGACCAGCCATCGGTATGGGAACGCAACTACATTTATTCTCGGAATCAATCGGGCAACATAATAAGAAACCGGCAGATTCATGAATAAGGAAAACACGCCCATGCCGATCCAGACACTCTCATGAAAGAACGCGCTCGCCGTTCCCGCTCTCAGCGGCGGCAGGGACGACTTGAGACGACGCGATTCACTGAGCTTCAACCAAAGCACAGCGGCAATCACAATGAGGAGCGCCGATGCCTGGATCGCAAATGTTTCTCCCAACACTTCCCCGTATGAATCTGCGTATAGCAGACTGATGTAGTTCTGATCGTATTGGAACAGTGTTGTTACGGTCTCGACTGCATACTTGATTTCGCTAACGGCAGGAACCCAGTAGATCGCGCTCAGCAAGACGCCAACCGTCATTCCTAAACCGATCCTAAGAGCGATTCTCCAATCTCGTTGCGCGGCTGACCACACCAGCGCGTAGATGACGATAATAAATGAAAGCAAATAAGCGATTGGAATATGGATCATCAGACACGCGCCGTAGCACACGCCGAGTCCTGCGTAATAACGCGCGCGGCCTTCATTGCCGAGTCTGTAGAAGAAGCACAGAATCAGCGGCAATAACACGAAGCTCAGGTACTCGGGGATCGCGCCGCGAACAAAAACATCGAGAAGGTGATACGGCAGCAACATGTACACCGCCGCCGCGATCGCGCTTGCGGGCTTGCCGAAGAAGAGACGCGCCAGAACGTAGAAGGCCAATCCCGACGCGAACAGACCGAGAGCCGTTATGACAAACAGCGTGTCGACCCAGTTATCCGTTACGGCGTAGACCAGAGATGTCAAATAATAGAAACCCGGCTGGTAGAAGTTCGGCCAGGCATTCCCATATCCATAATTAGTTTCCGGCAGCCATCGAGGATACAAAGCGCCCGACCGGAGCACCTTGTCGAACTGCTCCATCACCGCCAGATGGATTCCCATGTCCTTGGTTTGCCTGATTTCGAGCTGTGGGGGTTGAGTGCGGTTCGAATAGAAGAAAGGCGCGGTTATCGCGGCGCTCATCAGTATGGAAAATGTAACGAGCACTCCGGTCAAGAAGCGCCTTTGACGGGTTGCGTGCATTGTTTTTAGAGGGGCGCCTTTATCCGCGTTTAATCCGTCAGACCTGTAAGGGCGGCCACGGAGGACCGCCCTTACAGGTCTGACGGATTGAACACGGATATTTTACCGCTCGACGGCCATCGCCACCGCGTTGCCGCCTCCGAGACATAACGCCGCCAGCCCGCGCTTAACGTCGCGCCGTTCCATCTCATGAAGCAGCGTCACAAGTATTCGCGCGCCGCTCGCGCCAATCGGATGCCCGAGTGCTACCGCGCCGCCGTTGACATTGAGCTTCGCGGGATCGATTCCCAGTTCACGCGAAACAGCGACGGCCTGGACCGAGAACGCTTCGTTCAGTTCTATAAGGTCGACGTCAGCAAGGTCCCAGCCGGCTCGTTCCAGGGTCTTTTGAATCGCAGTCACTGGAGCCATCATTACGAGTTTTGGTTCGACCCCACTTGTAGCCTGGGCGACAATGCGAGCCATAGGTTTGCGTCCAAGTTTACGCGCCGTTTCGGCAGAGGCAACCACAAGCGCCGCGGCGCCGTCGTTCACCCCGGGCGCGTTTCCCGCCGTAACCGTTCCGTCCTTCTTGAAAGCCGGCTTTAGTCTCGCCAGAGATTCAATCGATGTGTCCTCGCGAGGCCCCTCGTCCGTTTCGACGATCATCGCCGCGCCTTTCTTTTGCGGGATCTGGATCGGGACGACCTCGCGATCGAAGCGACCTTCTTTAATCGCGGCCAGAGCCTTGCGATGAGAGTTGACCGCGTATTCATCCTGTTCCTCTCGGCCGATGTGATACCGGTCCGCGACCACCTCTCCGGTGCAGCCCATATGCCAGTTGTCGAACGCGCACCACAAGCCGTCCTGGATCATCGAGTCGATCAACTCACCGTTGCCGAGCCTGTAGCCTTGCCGCGCTCCCTTCAGCAGGTAAGGCGCGTTGGTCATCGACTCCATTCCGCCGGCTACGGCGATGTCAATCTCGCCGACTTTTATGCCGTTGGCGGCGAGCATCACCGCTTTCAAACCGGAGCCGCAAACTTTGTTGATTGTAAGCGCGGCCACACTGTCAGGAGCACCTGCTCGCAACGCCACTTGCCTGGCCGGATTTTGCCCGTTGCCCGCCTGAACGACGTTGCCCATTATGACTTCATCGACGGCGGCGGCATCGATGCCGGCCCGTTCGATTGCGGCGCGAGCGGCGACCACTCCCAGATCAACCGCGCTGAAATCCTTGAGCGCCCCAAGGAGCTTTCCCACCGGCGTCCTTGCGCCGGAAAGTATGAATACGTCTGTCATATGATTCCTTTCACAAGGGTGTGCTTGTTTCCAGCAGTGATGTGATTTTATCACAACCTTCGCGTGCTTTGCGGTCCTTTGCGACTTTGCGTTGAGTATTGAAGTAGTAAGACCGAATACTCAACGCAAAGACGCAAAGGACCGCAAAGCACGCGGAGGTTATTCAACGCGGAATCGGAACACTACCAAAGTTTGTCAGATCAAACGGCGCGGTGCTAGACTCCCAACACTCAGCAGACGCCTGACACTATTAATTGGATTCGCCAAACTGACCAAATTCTAGTTAGGAGCAGCGGCTACAAATGCAGGGATTAATACTGGCGGGCGGCAATGGCACTCGGCTTCGCCCGCTGACGATGCACACGCCCAAACCCATCGTTCCAATTGCCAATCAACCTTTCCTGCTCTACCAGCTCGAGCTGCTTAAACGAGCCGACGTTCGAAATGTAATTCTGTCGCTTTCATATCAACCGCAGAAGATCGAAGACAAGATGGGCGACGGAACCGACTACGGCGTTCGGATAAGCTATGCTGTTGAAGCATCGCCTCTCGGCACGGCCGGGGCTTACAAAAACGCCGCCGGCCTCATAACCGAAACAACGGTGGTATTCAACGGCGACGTTCTGACCGACATAGATATGAATGAGGTCATTCGTTTTCATCGCCAACGTAAGGCTGCGGCTACTATCGTGCTGACGCCCGTGCCGAACCCCACCGCCTATGGCCTGGTAGAAACGGATCAGAAAGACGGTCGAGTGCGCCGATTCCTGGAGAAACCAAAACCGGAAGAAGTAACGTGCGATACGATCAATGCGGGCATCTACATCCTGGAACCGCGGGTGCTGGACTACATTCCCGAAGGCGAACCATTCATGTTCGAGTACGGTGTCTTCCCTCGGTTGCTCGAGCGAGAAGAGCCGTTCTTCGCATACACCTGGCAGGGCTACTGGAAAGACATTGGAACGTCGTCGAGTTATCTGGCGGCGAATCTCGACGTAATCGCAGGCCGTGTGAATTTGCTCGCGCCTCTGGCGAGCGAACACGGCGAGAAGTTCGACGCGACGGCCGAGATCGAACCTCCTTCGGCGGTCGATCCGAGCTGCACCTTGAAGCCGGGCGTTCAGATAGTCAACTCAGTGGTGAGCCGGAATTGCTACATCGAAGAGCGCGCGCGAATCGAGAATTCAGTCGTGCGCGGCGGCACTCGCATCGGCGCAGACTCGATTGTCAGGGGCGCGGTAATTGGTAAGGGTTGTCACATCGGGCGGGCCGTTGAAATCGGAAACGGCTCGGTGCTCGGCGACAAGTCCGTCGTCAGTGATTACTCGGTAGTCGGTAGTCAGTAGTCAGTAGTCCGTAGTCCGTAGTCCGTAGTCCGTAGTCCGTAGTCCGTAGTCCGTAGTCCGTAGTCCGTAGTCCGTAGTCCGTAGTCCGTCCGTAGTCAGTAGTCAGTAGCATCTCAACCTACAATGAGCAATCGTACAACAAAGAATGGGGGAC
>DATNBZ010000282.1:0-5780 GCA_035607285.1 Blastocatellia bacterium
ATTCTTTCTCCGGGTACCGAGAATCGCCGCCGCGACGAGCACGCAAAGCGCCAGCTCTACAAAAAGTACGGTGTAAAAGAATATTGGATTCTTGAGCCCCAGCGACAGACGGTTCAGATCTTTCGCACGGCCAGGTTCAAGCTCACTGCGACACTCGGCGTTCGCGATGTGTCCGTTGCTGCCTGGCTTTCGCTGTTCAGTCAAAGAGATCTTCGACTAAAGAGTTCCAACTTACATTATCTCGGGGGTAGTTAGAGGCGGGACTTGGGAAATTCACCGCTGATCTACGTTGCCTTCGGTCCGCTGATTCTCGCAGATCAGCGAGCATCTGCGCACCGTAGGCAGCGAGAATCAGCGGTGAATTGTTCAGGTTGCGGAGTCCACACATAATCACGGCCCTCACCCGCTATATGGCTGGTCACCCGCAAGCAGAAGCTGAGGCTCCGGATAGAACCAGTAGCCGGTGCTCGATGATTGTAGATTGAACACCCACACAACGTCGTAGCGCCCTTCCCCTTTAGGCCCTTCCGGCCACGCGGTCGGTACCGGGTTCGGTGGGTTCGCCGCTATCGGAAACCACTTCGTGATCAGCGGGATGTTCTGATGCTCCCAGCAGATCAGCACGATTCCTTTGCACGCCATCGCCGAGTTCGCAACGCTTTGCTCCTGGCCTTTCGGGATGTTGAAGTTCACCGTCACGTTGTTACCAAGTTTCTGGATCAATGGTGTGACGGTTTCCTGGGGTCGCTCGCTCGAGCTTCCTTTCGCGACCTCGGAAGCATAAATGAATTTCGGCGTCGCGATTTGCGAGTTCTGAAACGGCCCGACTGAAGGCGCGAGGTAGACTGTTAATGCGCCTGCTCGTTGCCAGCCCTGAACGATGAGTGACTCCTTGTCGTGATCGCCTTTGATGTTTACTCCGTGGGGCGGCGGATTGCTGGGAGGCTTCTCGGCATGGCGGATGAGCATTATCTTGGTAGCGACTGGTGCGGTTTGCTTTGTCATGTTTTTCCTCCGTAAGACATATCTCGAAAGGACTGCGACGGTGATTTTCTATACCAAGCCAACTAACGCGTCAAGGTGTTGCCTTTGGCGAGTTCAGCAGGTTAATTGTGTTGCCGTTAAGGCAGCCCTCTGCGGCTCCGGCGTCCTCTGCGGTTGATTCCCAGCACGGATCAAGAAAACCGCAGAGGACGCCGGGGACGCAGAGGAGCAACCCGATGCGAGCGACCGGCACGCTATGACGCCATCACCATCCGCAAAGTAAATTGAGACGCCACTCGGCGGTGTGATAGTTTGATGGTCGTTATTCACAATCCACACGGAGAACAGTTTCAATGTCGCAGTCCATTGATTCGATCTTAAAAGAAACCAGAGTCTTTCAACCGTCCCCGGAGTTCAGCCAGGCGGCTCATATCAAATCGCTCGATCAATACGAGCAACTCTATCGCGAAGCCGAAGAGAACCCCGAGAAGTTTTGGGGTGAAATAGCCGGCCAGCTTCACTGGTTTCGCAAGTGGGACAAGGTCCTCGAGTGGGAAGCCCCGTGGGCAAAATGGTTCGTCGGCGGTGAGATCAATCTCTCATACAACTGTCTCGACCGGCACGTCGCAACCTGGCGCAGAAACAAGGCTGCAATCATCTGGGAGTCCGAACCCGGCGAAGTCCGCACGCTGACCTATCAACAACTGCTCATCGAAGTTTCGAAGTTCGCAAACGCGCTGAAGTCGCTCGGCGTCGCGAAAGGCGACACCGTAGCGATCTACATGGGGATGACTCCCGAGCTTCCCATCGCGATGCTCGCCTGCGCGCGAATCGGCGCCGCTCACTCAGTCATATTCGGGGGCTTCTCGGCAAACGCGCTGGTCGACCGCATCAACGATGCCCAGTGCAAAGCCGTAATCACTCAAGACGGATCTTACCGCCGCGGCGCGGAAGTCCTTCTAAAAGCCACGGTCGATGAAGCGCTGCCGTCGTGCCCTTCAGTCAAGTCGGTGGTTGTCTATAAGCGAACCGGCTCTGAAGTGAAAATGGAATCCGGCCGCGATCACTGGTGGCACGAATTGATGGCCGACGTTTCGGATCACTGCGAAGCCGAGCCTCTCGACTCGGAGCATCCGCTCTACATCCTCTACACCTCGGGCAGCACGGGTAAACCGAAAGGCGTCGTGCACACGACCGGCGGCTACTCGGTGGGGACTTACATTACCGCTAAGTGGGTGTTCGATCTGAAGGACGAAGATGTTTACTGGTGCACCGCCGATATCGGATGGGTCACCGGGCACAGCTACATCGTGTATGGACCGCTACAGAACGGCGCAACAACCGTAATGTACGAAGGCGCGCCCAATCATCCCGAGCCCGATCGCTTCTGGCGAATGATCGAGCGGCACAAGGTAAACATTTTCTACACCGCGCCCACGGCGATTCGCGCTTTCATGAAATGGGGCGAGCGCTGGCCGCGCCGCTATGAGATGAAGAGCCTGAGACTGCTGGGAACCGTCGGCGAACCCATCAACCCTGAAGCCTGGATGTGGTATCGCGAGGTGATCGGCCGTGAGAGGTGTCCCATCGTGGATACATGGTGGCAGACCGAAACGGGAATGATAATGATCACCCCCGTGCCTGGCGCGATAGCTACGAAGCCCGGTTCTGCGACCAAACCATTTCCGGGAGTGATAGTCGATGTCGTGACGCGGCAGGGCGAACCCGTCGCCGCCGGCTCGGGCGGTTTTCTCGTCATCAAGCGCCCTTGGCCTTCCATGCTTCGGACTATTTTCAACGATCCCGATCGATACGTGAGCCAGTACTGGTCTGAGATACCCGGTGTTTATTTCGCGGGCGATGGAGCAAGGAAAGACGCGGATGGTTACTTCTGGATCATGGGCCGCGTTGACGATGTGATCAACGTGTCCGGCCACCGGCTTTCGACGATGGAGGTGGAATCGGCTCTGGTGGCCCATCCCAGGGTGGCCGAGGCCGCGGTAGTCGCACGGCCTGATGAAGTGAAGGGCCAGGCAATCTCGGCATTTGTAACGCTCGAGCTGGGTAACGAGCCTTCTGATGAATTGAAAGAAGAGCTGCGTCGATGGGTTGCGAAAGAGATCGGCGCGCTGGCCAAGCCGGATGACATTCGCTTTAGCGACGCGCTGCCCAAGACTAGAAGTGGAAAGATCATGCGTCGCTTGCTGCGGGAAATTGCGTCGGGCAGCGAGGTTCGCGGAGACACCACCACGCTTGAAGACTTTGCGGTTCTTGCAAAGTTGAAGGAAGAGGAGGAGTGATTGGTGATGATTCCGGACCAGCGAGGGCAACAAATGCGCGAAGAGGCGGTGCAATATGGAGCGTGAATCAATTGGAAATCCTTTTGGTCAAGAATCACGGATCACGAATCACGAATCACGGACGCCCGTTTCGTCGCTGCTCTTCGACCTGGACGGCACGCTCATAGACTCGAAGACCGATCTGGCTAATTCGATCAACCTGATGCTCGTCGATCTTGGGCGACCTGCCCTCAGCGAAGCTACGGTTGGCGGATTCGTCGGAGACGGAGTGCGAGTGCTGGTCCGCCGGTGTCTAACCGCAACTGATCCGAATAAGCAACCACCCGACGACGAGCTTCATTCGAGAGGTATCGCGCTGATGCACAGCCACTACGCGAATGAAATGCTGAAGACGACTCGGCTTTATCCTCGAGTGTCCGAAACGCTCGCAGCGTTGGATGAGAAGCGCAAGGCAGTTGTCACAAGCAAGGAAGTTCGCTTCACGAAGATCATTCTCGAGCACTTCGATATTGCGAAGTACTTCGACGCGATCGTCGGCGGGGACACGACTCCCGCGCGCAAGCCCGACCCCGGCCCCGTGCTTGAAGCGATGAAGCAGCTTGGAAGCTTGGCGATCGAGACGATGATGATTGGCGACAGCGAAAACGACGTGATCGCGGGCAAAAGAGCCGGCACTCATACCTGCGCGGTTTCTTACGGATTTCGCTCGGCAGAAGAATTGCGCGTCACCGAGCCCGATGTTTTGATCGAAAGATTCGATCAGCTCTCGGAGTTCCTTTAGTAGCCATTGTCGCGCCATCTGCCCGCTTGCGCGTTCAGGGTTCAGAGTTCAGGGTTCAGAGTTCAAGCTTTAGTTTGCCCCCTCAATCCAGCAACCCAAAGGTTTAAATCTGAACCTTGAACCTTGAACCCTGAACTCTGAACCCTGAACCCTGGACTCTCAACTAGGAAACAACGTTGACCAACCACGCTGACGACATAACGGAACGCGCTCGCAGAATAAGACTGCTGATCCTCGATTGCGACGGGGTTCTCACTGACGGCCGGATAATCATGCTGCCCGGCGGCGACGAGACCAAAGCGTTCGACGTCAAGGACGGTCACGCGATGGTGATGGCTCAGCGGGCCGGCCTTCCGATCGCGATCATTTCGGGTCGCAAGTCTTCAGTAGTTCAAGCGCGGGCGAAAGAACTGGGCGTCGCGCATCTGCACGAGATGGCGTGGGTGAAGACCGAGCCTTATGACAAGGTCCTCGCCGAAGAAGGTCTCAGCGATGAAGAAGTCTGCTACGTGGGAGACGATGTAGTAGACATTCCATTGCTGCGCCGCGCCGGACTGGCGGTTGCGGTTGCGGACGCAGTTGAAGAGGCTAAGCAATATTCACACTTCGTAACGAAGCGCGCCGGCGGCCGCGGCGCAGTTCGCGAGGTTATCGAGATAATCCTCAAAGCTCAAGACAAGTGGGCAGAAGCGCTGGCAAGATATGTTGACTGAGACGAGGTTGAAGAATGATTACTAACGATCAGGAACTACAAGCAACAGGAGAACGCATCGCATTCTTTTACCGCACACTGGCGAATATGCGGCTAAAAGCCAGATCGACTGAAGAGTATCGACTCTATTCCGGCGGCTATCTTGCCGAAATCGAGCAGATGCACGCCGACATAATGGAATATCTCAAGAGGCACCCCAGTGAACCCGTCCCGGCTGAAGCGGCATGAGACGTGTTTCTCGACCTCGAACATTCTCTCAATTCTCACCCGACCAAGGCGAGGATCCTCCTCACTGCTTAATCGCAACAATCCGAAGCCGCTTATAGTCCAGGAACCAATCGCCCTCTCGGAAAAGGCCAGGCCTCAGTCGCTGTTCTACCTGATGAATCACTTCTTCGCGGTCGGCGGCAGGCACTCCCGCAAGCTCATTATCCGCGAAGACCTCGAGCCACTTCTGCAATCCGCTCTCGCCGCCGTCGAGTTTCGTAGGCCGGTCGAAGTGCGTTGCATACGTTACTCGAAAACCATGCGCTTCGAGCAGCGTTGCGTACTCACCTATAGAAGCGTAGTACCGGCGCGTGGCTTCGCGGTCCCATGTGTAGCCACCGGCGTCGAGGACCTCGCGAAGCGCTGACCTCAGCTTCTGTATGTTTCCTTTGCCTCCGAACTCGGCTACGAACCGCCCGCCAGGTTTCAGCGCTTGCCGGACAGAGTCAGCGACGCCGTCCTGATCTTTCATCCAATGTATGGCGGCGTTCGAGAAGACGGCATCGAACGGTTCATCAAACCTGAAGCCGGTCGCGTCGGCGGATTCGAAACGCAAATCCGGATAAAGCGCTCGCGCCCGCTCGATCATCGCAGGAGACTTGTCCAGGCCGATCACCGTCGCGCCGGTCGCCGCGATTTGATTGGTCAGATGCCCGGTTCCGCAGCCGAGATCCAGGATGCGCTCTCCCTCACGCGGCGCCAGAAGTTCCAGGACTTCCCTGCCGTACTTCCACAC
>DATNBZ010000288.1:0-19616 GCA_035607285.1 Blastocatellia bacterium
CGCTGTATTGGCCGCGGAAGACCTCGAACGCGCCGACGGTGCCAAATCCCAACATCATAAACGTGAGCAGCCCGTATAGCGCCGTCCATAGCGCCACGCCCTCAAAGCGAATACCGTCCTTCAGCAAATAGGCGAACGCAAGTCCGAAGCTGAAGAGACAAACGCCGTATGCGAGCGTCGCTATGGAAACGTGTATCGGCCGCCAGTAGCTATCGAGAATCGGAGGCAATGTGCTGATCCCGCTGCCCAGCATCATTCCAAGCGCGAGCACTACTACGAGGATCGGCATCGAGAGCGCGCCGAGCGCGCGATACTTCGGCTTACGGATGACTACCAGAGTTGTTATTCCCGCGCCCGCGCAGAAGCCGAGCGTCAACGCATACAAATTGTCGAGCGGGAAATATCTCCAGACGCCGTTGATGCCGGTCTTCCAGCCTTCCTTGTCGCCGGCTTCGACCCATCGGATCATCCAGCCCGACAGGTTGAAACAATAACCCATTGCGACGGTGATCAAGCCGAGCCGATTCAGGACGTTCTCCTTGACAAAGATGTTCGTCACGAGAAGAACGGCCGCGCAGATATAGCTGATGAGCGCAAGCATGACCAGCGCATCGCTGTAGATGAAACCCACGGGGCGCCCGGCCTGGATGCGTATGAGGATGAACAGAATTGCTATGACGATCGGGGCCACTATCGGCATCAGTCCCGCCAACTTCTTAGGCAGGCTCAACTCGATCTCGGGCACCATTGCTTCTTCACGATTCATGACTCTACTCATCTCTTGATCCTCCCGTAACCGACTGCACCAGCGAATTAAACCGGCCTTCAAAGGCAGGCTTGTTCCGGTTTGTGTTTCCACCAAAGTGAAGTTTCGAACCCTTACCGTTAGGCTCGATCACGGCCCAGACTCTCTGATGAGAGAAGAAGAATACGCTGCACAAGGCCATCACCAACAGGGTGAATCCGATGTACACCGGAGTGCGGCCCGGGTCGTACTGGATGGTCAGCGTGTGAGTGAGCGAAACCTTCTCGAAGTCTTTCAGGATGATCTTGTTTCCGCCTACCAGCAGCGGATTCTCGACGCCTTCTTTCCCTGCCTTCTCGTTGGCCTTAGCCAGATACTGCTCGGCTAGCTGTGGGTTGAATGCGAATGCCATCGTCCTCTTGCCGTCAGGCCCGGTGATCTCGAGCTGCGCCGCGGGATTATTGTAGTCCCGCGATACGGTGGTTGGTCCCTTCGCATCGACATCGAAGTCCGGGAAGAAGTTCACGTATCTGACGGCGCCAATCCCGGGTACGTCAGCCGAACCGTCCCGTTTGATAATGACCGGCGCGGAAGGAGAACCGCCGCCGTTGGCCGGTTCGAAGGAGACTGTTATCTGGCGCGCATTGCCGAGAGGCATGAAGGAATTCTGGAAGAAACGATATCCGCGATAATCGCCGACGTTGTTAAGATGAACCAGCATGTCCTGCTGAGAGTTGCGTTCCTTATCGACGATCCTGATGTAGCTTAACCAGTCGATAGTGTTTGTCTGGTCCAGGCTCCCTTCCGGCCTGATTAGCTTCTGCTGCAAGTCAGTGCACTCGATTTGGAACGGAAGAAAAGCCTGCGCTCGACGAGAGCCCTCCAGTGAAACCTCATTCGTCTCGAACGTATTCGATATTCTTCCCGGCTTGATTTCCATCGAGCCGCCAATGCCATATCGACTCGTGAGAAAGCCACCGGTGAAGATGGTGATTAATGCCACGTGCACCGCATAAGCGCCTAGCCGGTTCCATGAGTTGCGCTGGGCAAAGACCGTGACTCGGCCGTTTTCTTCGTTGATGCGAGCTCGGAAGCCATGCTTGCGCCAGGCTGACCGAACCTTCTCTGCTACGCTTTGTACATCCGCTGGCTCGAGGGCCTCGGAACTAAACGTTTGGGCCGCGATGAACTTCGGAGAGGCAGTAAGCTTCGGCTTGCGTATGTATTGCCATGCCGCCGGGAACCGATCGATCGAAGCAAGTATGATGTTGAGCCCGGTGATCGCCAACAGGAGTGTGAAGCCTCGAGAACGATAGATGTCGAAGAATCCCAGCGCCCCGAAAATCTTGACCTGTGCCGGCTTCAGGTGCGCGTAATACTTATCAAAGCCGTCGACGTTCACCTGCATTACAAGCATGCCGATCATGCAGCACATAAGCAGAATGCTTAGCATCACAATGCCGAAGCGCACCGAGCTGAGCAGCCGCAGAGTCTTGTCGAGAATAGAGTCGCTCTTCCTGGCAACGACTTTGACAGCCGGGGCTAACGCAGGCGGAGTTTCCACATTCTGACCAACTTCGGTTTCAGTTGTTGCCATACTTGACTTCCGGGTGGATCGGACGAATCGCTTAGTACAACCAACGCGAATTCTAGCAAGCGCCGATTTCACGTGTCAACGAAACGGTATTTTAGGTAGTGGGGTGATAGTGTGTTGCTCGCTCACATTCGCGTTTCTCCTCTGCGTCCTCTGCGTCCTCTGCGGTTGATTCCGAGCCACTGAGCAGGAAAAACCGCGGAGGACGCAAGGGACGCAGAGTGACTGCTTGCTGGCAACACGCGAATACCCCACTACCCTATTTTAAGCTAAGTACATCCGAGCCCGGACTTATCTCCTTTGAAGATTTTCACCTGTCAAAACTGCAAACCCCGTACCGGCGCGAAGCGGCGAGAAGATCGTCCGTGAAAGCCACTTTCTCCCACAAACACTTAAGCCTGGCGTAGATTCACGCAGCCTGGTGGGAAAACTTTCGCGGAAATCAGCATTGGCTCTTATCTCTGAAATTGAGACGAACGCTATTGTGAGCATCTGGAACAGGGTTACTTCTTCGGTTCCGATGGTCTCAGCTCGACACGGCTGGGCAAGGCACGCGGGTCCATTTCCAGCAGACCAATAACCACCGTGGCTACGTCCTCGGACAACAACTTCCACGTATTAGCCGGATCTTGCACGCCGCCGCCTCGACCGAAGCCTGTGTTGACCGAGCCGGGCATCACGTAGCTGACACGAATATGGTCAAATCGTACTTCCTGCATCAGCGCTTCAGAGAACCCGATCAGCCCGAATTTGGATGCTGAATACGCCGCGGAGCCCGGGTGAGCATACTTCCCGGCGAGACTTCCGATATTGATGATGTAACCGCCGCCGGCTTCTTTCATGAGCGGCAGCGCTTCGTGACAACAATAGAAGACACCTGAAAGATTCGTGTCAATTGTCGCACTCCACTCTTCAACCGGCATATCCTCGACGTTGTTGCGCGAGCCTATTCCGGCGTTATTAATAAGAACGTCCAACTTGCCGAACGCGGCCCTGGCGGCGTCGAACAACCCGCGAACATCTTCATAGCTTCGCACATCGCACCGTTGTCCTCGAGCATTCTCACCGTACTCTTCTCTGAGCGTCGAGACCGCGCGCTCAACTTCTCCAGCGTCGCGCGCGCAGATCAGGACTCGGGCTCCCCGCTCGAGCAGCGCTCGAGCGATCGCCAGTCCGATGCCTCGCGTTGCTCCGGTAACTACTGCTGTCTTGCCTGCAATGTTGCTCATTCGAAAGTCATTTCAGAAACGAATATCCAAGGCGGCGCGCCAAACGATAAACAAGTGGAAGCGGCAGCCCGACGACATTGTAGTAATTCCCGGCGATTTCATCCACGAACAGGCCGCCCAGTCCTTGAATTCCGTACGCGCCGGCTTTGTCCATCGGCTCGCCAGTCTTAACGTACCATTCGATCTCCTGGTTACTGAGCCGGGCGAACCGTACCAGGGTTTTATCAAAATCAGCTACTTCTTGTTCCGTGGCCACATCATAGAGCGCCACACCGGTCATAACAGCGTGCCACCGTCCTGATAATGACCGGAGCATCCGCTCAGCGTCAGCTTCGTCGGCCGGCTTGCCGAGCAGTTGCCCGTCAAGCACAACCACTGTGTCCGCACCGATTATCAACCCGGTCTCGCATTCTGGAGCAACCGCGATAACTTTAGCCCTCGCAAGCCGTGTGATATAATCCGCCGGTGCCTCATCAGGGTGAGGCCGTTCCTGAACGTTGCCAGATGCAAGCTCAAACTCAACTCCGATTTGCTTGAGGAGCTCGGCGCGCCGGGGTGAGGTGGAAGCTAATACTATCTTGGACACTATCTCGGACATTGTAACCTATCAGATAGCCTCGACGTTCTCTGATTCGGGTTTAACTTGCAGTCTAGCTTTGAAAGATCTTACTTGATGTGGAGGTTCCCCTTGCGTCGAAAAGTTTCTTTGCTGGTTATGGCGAGCTTCATTTCCGCGTTAGCTCTAGTCAATCACGGGTGCTCGCGATCGGGACTCGACTCGGACGCCGGCGATGACAGTATCGCCTTCGATCTGAACGACCCGAAGATAAAAGAGCGATTAGGTGAAGACGACGGCTATAGTTTTGCGATCATGTATGGCTCCGACACGCACGGGAGCCTCGAAACGTGTGGCTGACCGAGCCACCCTATGGGTGGACTGGCACGGCGTGTCAGCTATATCAAAGCATTCAAGCACAGATCGAATTTGGAAGTACCAACGCTCGTGGTCGATGCAGGCAATTTGTTTACTGACGATCGCTTCACCGCGGATCAACTACCCGGTGAGGTTATGACAAAAAATAAATGGGTAGTCAAGGGATACGGCGATTTCCATCACGACGTTGCGAATATCAGTTGGGTCGATCTTCCTTATCTGACAGAACTGCTAAAGAAGGACGGCTTCGACAAACGAGTTGACCAATATCCGTTCATAGAGCGGCTGATATCAGCCAACGTCGAGCCTGTCGACGATCAGCACCGCAAGCCGGTTCCCTACGTCATTCGCGAGATCACTCTCAAACGCGGAGTTCCAGGGAAGAAGCTGCGGATCGGCTTTCTTGGGCTCACCGAAGCCAAGCCCGTTGGCGCCTCGGACAAACAGAACGTCTACGCGGGCTATCGCGTAAACGATCCGTTCGAAGCCGCGAAGAAGGCGATACCTGAGTTGAAGCAGAAGGCGGACGTCGTCGTCGCGCTCGCGTATATGCCGATGGCCGACGTGCAGCGGCTGGCGACTGAGAACCCTGAAATAGACACCATCATCGGCGCCCGTCAGACCAGCACTATGGATGAGCCTCAGCACTTCAATCGTTCAACCATCACATATGCGTTCAGCCAGACGAAATACATGGGCGAGCTGCGGGTTTACATCAAAGGCGACGGCAGCATCGAGAACCAACTGAACCGCTACGTTGCCATGGATTCCAATATTCCTGACGACGGCCCCGCGACCGAGGAAGTTACAGCCGCTCATACCGAGTTTACGAATGAACAGAACACGGCGGCGCAAACTGCTCACGAAGCCGCGCCGAAGCCCGCGGGCTTGCTGGGCGGAACCGATTCCCCCTACGTCGGAGTTGAAACCTGCGCGGGATGTCATCAGAAGGAACATGAGATATGGTCGACGACGCGGCACGCGCACGCGATGGCTACTCTGGAGAAAAAGAATGAGCAGTTCGACAATGAATGTATTCGTTGTCACGTGGTTGGCTACCAGCGAGGCGGCTTCCAGTCCCTGTACACGACGCCGCAGTTCGCAAATGTGCAATGCGAAGAGTGTCATGGGCCCGGCCGGGAGCATGCCGCTAACCCGGCCAAAGGTTATGGATTCATGACGACGCCTATTGGCTGTATGCAGTGTCACAAGGTGCCCAACGACCCGGACTTCGATTTCGCGGTCTACTGGCCGAAGATCAAACACTGAGTCCGTGCGAGAGCACGCATGAAACAAATTTCATCAGAAGAAGGCTTGTACACAGTTGCGGAATACCTGACGTCTGAACGCGCCGCCGAACTGAAGCATGAGTACTTTTCCGGTGAAGTCGTCGCAATGGCGGGGGCGACTCGTGAGCACATTCTCATAACCG
The DNA here is from genome assembly GCA_035607285.1 of Blastocatellia bacterium. Classification (GTDB taxonomy): domain Bacteria; phylum Acidobacteriota; class Blastocatellia; order UBA7656; family UBA7656; genus Onstottus_A. The sequence continues at coordinate 5,935 of DATNBZ010000288.1, forward strand.
GAAATATTGCTCGAAGGCTCGGGAATCAACTCGAGGGTAAGCCCTGCGAGACATACTCGAACGATATGCGAGTCAGGGCGACTCCAACGACTTATGTTTACCCCGGTGTGGTTGTTGTATGCGGCGACCCGCAGTTTGAAGATTCGGAGTCTGACATACTCCTGAATCCTACAGTTGTAATAGAAGTTCTTTCCAAGTCCACTGAAGCGCGAGACCGGGGAGAAAAGTTCTCAGACTACCGAGCGAATAAGAACGTGAGAGAAATCATCTTTGTGAGCAGGCCACGAGTCGAGCAGTATGTCAGGCAAGCGAATGACGAATGGATCTTTCACGAAGTAATCGATCCCGCCGGACTAATAACTCTCGCTTCGATTGAGTGCACGTTGAGCCTTGCGGAGATTTACGAGCGAGTACATTTGACTGATCGTCGATGTTAACCGACCTGCTAATGCTGGTGCCGCAGATGCTTCTCCGCGCGAGCGATTCTGATGAGGCGCGCGAGCAAGCTGTGTTTGCGGCTTGGGTGGTAGTCGTAGGCGGGCCCATTCGCAAGGTCACTGCCCCGATCAGACTGGAGAGGAAGACGCTGATAGTCGCGGTCCCCGATGCGACCTGGCGCGCTCAGTTGATGAGCATGCGCGGCCAGGCGCTTTTCAAACTGAACTCACTGCTCGGCACTCCGGTGGTCACGACGATTGAATATGTCGTCAACCCCTCATTGATCGCTGCCGAACAGGAGCACGCGGAAGAAGTAAAGTTCATCGCCCCCGATAAACAGCTTGCCGGCTTGCGGGAACAAGCCGATCAGATCCCCGACCCGGAAATACGGCGTGTCTTTCTCAGCGTCGCCGGAAAATGTCTCGAGAGACGGGCTAAATGACAACTAATGAATCGAGCCCTTGCGACTCGGTGATTGAACTCACCCAGCTCACTAAGGATTACGAAACCGGTTTTCTAAGGAAGAAGCGAGTCAGAGCGCTCGACCATCTAAGCCTCGAAGTGCGGCGCGGCGAGATATTCGGCTTCCTCGGTCCAAATGGCGCCGGGAAGACGACGACCTTGAAGCTGCTTATGCGGCTTATCTATCCAACAAGCGGCGGCGCGCGAATACTGGGTCGCGCAATTGACGATGTGGAAACGCATTCACGAATCGGCTACCTCCCCGAGAACCCATACTTCTATGATTATCTCACCGGGCGGGAACTGCTCGATTACACCGCTGCGTTGTTCGGGATGCCGCGCGATGTGATCGCGACGAGAGGGCAGGAACTCCTGGCCCTCGTGGGTTTGGATTCCGCGCGCGCAAATCGGCAACTCAGAAAGTATTCAAAAGGCATGTTGCAGCGAATCGGGATTGCGCAAGCGTTGGTCAATGATCCGGAAGTAGTATTCCTCGATGAGCCTATGTCCGGACTGGACCCAATCGGACGACGCGAAGTGCGAGACTTGCTGCTCTCGCTCAGGGAACAGGGCAAGACGGTTTTCTTTTCGTCGCACATACTGTCGGACGTTGAAGCGCTATGCGACCGCGCCGCGATCTTGAGCCGCGGGAAGCTGCATCGCTGCGGTACTGTCCAGGAGCTTACCGGAAGCGATGACTCAGCCTTCGAAGTTGTAGCGGTCGGAATCAATCCCTCGGCGCTTGGCAGATTTTCCGAAATCGCCTCATTACAATCCGCGACCGCGACTCCCAACGGCGTTCACCTGGTGCTGAGTGACGACCGCGGAGTAGATGACGCCCTTGCATTGATCCGAGAATGCGCAGGTAGCCTGGTGTCGGTCAACCCCCGTCGAGTTTCGCTCGAGGACCTTTTCGCGGGCACTGACAAGTAGGACGATCGGCAATGTTATCCCGGCCACACTCGCTATTTGTTCAACTCGTGCTTTTCTCTGTTATCGCATCGGGGGCCGCCGCGCGCGTCCCTATCACCTCGGCGCAATCGGCCGATTTGAATTTGTTGATCGAGGGTCTGCAGCGTAAGTACTCGCGTATGCAGGGGCTCGAAGCCGACTTTGTCCAGGTCTATCGCGGCGCTGACGGACGCGTTGTTCGCGAATCCGGTCACCTGTTGCTCAAGCGCCCGGGCAAGGCGCGATGGGAATACACGTCACCGGAGCGGAAGCTCTTCGTTTCTGATGGCAAGAACGTTTTCTTCTATGTCTACGGCGAGAAGAACGCCACGCGCTCTTCTATTAAAGAGACAGTCGATCCGCAGATTCCATTTCTCTTTCTGCTTGGGAGAGGCAACCTGAGGCGGGATTTTTCACGTATCGAGGTTGCCACAGGCGAAGCGGTGGCGGGCGCGGGAAACCAAGTCCTGAGACTTTTTCCCAAGCGGGCTCCGGAAGAGTTCAGGCAATTGCTGGTTGAAGTTTCCCCAATGTCTTTTGAGGTCAGGCGGATGGTTATCTTTGAACGGAGCGGGGCGAGGATGGATTTTCTGTTATCCAACTTACGCGAGAACTATGTTGCTCCAGAGAGCCAGTTTCAGTTTACGGTTCCGGCCGGTGTCACCCTGAAGCGCGCTGAGTAGTTGGGTCCGACAAGCTGCCAGCTCGTCGGACTGTCACTTCAACTTCAGCCCGTAAAGCTCAATGACCATGTCCCTGATATCCCAGGGATCCGGCACAGGCTCGAGCGACACGTCGATATTCATAGACTGATTCGGCGCCAGCGTATCTTTATTGTTGGGAACGGTCGTAATGATTTTCTCTCGGATTAACTGGCCGCCGGTTCCAATCACGCTCGCCTTTAGTTGGAGTCCGACAACGACCTGATCTCCAGTGTTCTGCACTACACAGAGCATTCGCGCATATTTTACATTGAGCCTCTCGCCGGTCTTCTTGTCGATATTGCCGATCTTGACGTTTGCGGCGTAAGCATCGAACTCGGGCGACCCGGCGTGCGACATTTCCACCTGCGACGGCCGCTTTCCAAGAGAAGTCACAATGATGATCAACACAATGACGGCGAGCACGGCCACGCCGCTCAGAATCATGATTGTTTGCGAACGGTCCTTTTCAGTCTTTACTGCGGATTGCTCAAACATACGCTCCTCAATTTTGCGTTAGACTCGAGTGACAGAGTGCTCCCGTATGGGCGGTGCTCCGTAGAAACGGACCGACTCCGCGAGCTTTGCGGTCCTTTGCGAGCTTTGCGCAAGGAATCCGCTCGAGAAAGAGAGATACGTTGAACGCAAAGCTCGCAAAGTACCGCAAAGCTCGCAAAGCGGTTTCTTCACCGTATCGGCTCGTTAATACGAGCATGACTCACTCCGCCCATACAGGCTGCCGATTCTCTTATCCACTCGCACTAAAGTCCCCGACTCAAGCTCCTATAGTCATGCTTCCAATCAACAGCGTGGGTGAGATGACGCTGCCTCTGAAATCCAGATCGTTGCCGACCATTTCAATGGAGTTGAGCATCTCCTTCAGGTTGCCCGCGATGGTCACGCCTTGAACCGGAAAACTCAACTCGCCGTTTTCGATCCATACGCCGGAAGCGGACCTCGAATAATCGCCGGTCACGATGTTCACCCCAAAGCCGAGAAGCTCGGTGATCAACATTCCCTTTGAGACTGACTTGATTATTTCATCCTGCGAGGATGGCCCGGGCTGAATATAGAGGTTACCCGCCTCAACGCCCGGCGACCCCGTCAGCGCTCTTCCGGCGTTGGCAGTCGATAGCAGACCCAGCTTGCGCGCAGTGTAAGTGTTCAGCAGATAGCTCTCGAGCACGCCGTTGCGAATCACCGTTGTTTGTCGAGTCGACAGTCCCTCGGCGTCAAAAGGACGCGAGCCCAATCGCCCGGGCAGAGCGCCATCATCGATTACCGTCAAACGCTCGTTTGCGATCTTCTCGCCTAGTTGTCCAACCAGGAAGCTCGCTTTCCGGAATATCGATTCTCCGGACGCGGCATTGAAGATATCGCCGAGCAGGTCGCGCGCCATGCTTGGCTCGAACACAACCGGCACCGCCTGCGTCGGCACTGACCGGCCGCCGAGTTTACGCAGCGTGCGCTTCGCCGCCATGACACCGATCTCTTCGGGGCTGTCCATCTCCGATAGCTTGCGGCGCACGTCGTACCAGTAGTCGCGCTGCATCTTTCCGTCCTCTGCGGCAACGGGAACCGAGGCCAGAGAACAAGACGTGGCTCGATACTCGCCGGCAAAGCCAAGCGAGTTGGCAAGGATCGCCAGGCCGTGCCCCGACTCAAACCCGCCTCCATCGAAGTTGATGATCTGATCGCTGTACTCCTGCGCGGCCCGCTCGGCTCGAAGCGCCATCTCAATCTGCTCTTCAGTCGAGAGATTCACGATCGCTTCGTCGTACAGATCGAGATCAGCAATAGAAGTTGCAAGCTCGTGGGAATCGGGTAGCCCGGCAGTGTCGTCAGGCGAGGTGAGACGCGCCAACTCAACGGCTTCCTCAATCAGGGATGAAACCGCATCGGCGCTGAAGTCTGAGCCTGAGACGGATGCTTGTCGTCCGTCGATCAGCACTCTGAGCCCAAGTCCCTGGTCGGTCGACTGTTTGAGTTTCTCAACCTCGCCGACCCGGACCGCAACCGAGAATTCGGTCCGTTCCCGAATTACCACATCGGCTGCGCTGGCGCCACGCTTTATCGCGCGGTTGGCCACGTCGCTCGCAAATTCTTTGGTCAAGTGAGATTTCAATAATATTCACCAGGAACTTGTACGGGCGTCCCTCCGTGGGCGCCCCTCGTGAAATTGATGTCAGGCCTCGCGAGGAGGGGCGCCCACGGAGGGACGCCCGTACAGGCCTAACTCGAAGTTCTACTTCTGCGTGCCTCCAACAGTCATCTCGCTGATCTTGATAGTTGGGATTCCAACACCGACGGGAACTTGTTGTCCTTCTTTTCCGCATATGCCGACGCCGGGATCCAGCTCGAGATCGTTTCCGACAGCGGTTACATGTTTGAGCGCTTCAGGACCATTACCCCTGAGCGTCGCTCCCCGCACAGGCGCAGTCACCTTGCCATCTTCGATCAGGTAGGCTTCAGACGCGGTGAACGCGAATTCCCCGTTGGTGATATCAACCTGGCCACCGCCGAACTGAACCGCATACAAACCCCGCTTGACCGATCGAATGATGTCGTCCTTGCCATCGAGCCCGGCCAGCATGAACGTGTTGGTCATTCTGGGCAGCGGCAGGTGTTTGTAACTTTGCCTTCTTCCGTTTCCCGTGCGCGCGGAGCTGGTCAGGCCCGCGTTGAGATAGTCACTCATGTAAGCTCGCAGGATACCGTCCTCGATCAACACAGTGCGGCTTGTGGGCTCGCCTTCATCGTCGATGTTGAGAGAACCGCGCCGATCGGGAATGGTGCCATCATCGACCACAGTGCATAGCTCGGAAGCCACGGGCTTACCGATCAGCCCGCAAAACGCCGACGATCGTTTACGATTGAAGTCCGACTCCAGGCCATGGCCAACGGCTTCATGGAGCAAAATCCCGGGCCATCCCGGACCAAGCACAACTTCCATCTTCCCGGCCGGCGCTGGGACCGCTTCCAACTGAGTGATCGCCTGTCGCGCCGCTTCAGAAGCGAAATATTCGGGAGTCATTTTGCTTTCAAAGAAATCCATCCCGATCCGGCCCCCGCCCCCTGAGCGGCCGACCTGACGGTTGCCGTCATCATCGGCGATACAGGAGATTCCGAACCTCGCCAGCGGCTGCGAGTCTCCCACCAGCCGGCCATTGGATGAAGCAATCATTACATACTTGATCTCGTCGTTGATTGAAGACTGAACTTCTCGAATGCGAGTGTCGAAACCACGAGCTGCCTGGTCTGCTTTCTTGATCAGTTCGATCTTCTTCGTCAGCTCGATTGAAGAGACCGGGACCTCGACCGCATATAGATTCAACTTGTTCGGTGTGACGTTTACCCCCACAAGCTGTTTGCTTCCGCCGGTGCGCGCGATGTGGCTCGCGGTCTCAGCAGCCTGGCGGATTGCGTCGAAGTCAATCTCGTCCGTATAAGCGTAACCCGTCTTGTCGCCAATGATCACGCGCACTCCGACGCCCTGTGCGATTGACTTCGCCGCCTGCTTGACGATCTGCTCTTCGATATTAACGGCGTTCGCGACCCGGTATTCAAAATACAGATCGGCATAATCCCCGCCGCGCGACAGGGCCGCCGCGAGTAGTTTGTCTATGTCGCCGGCCGTCAAGCCATACCTGTCGAAGAAAAACCCAACCGCATCTATGCTCATGTAATCCTTCTATGGGGAGGTGGTGATAGCGTCGATTTGTTCCTGCGCTGGACTCGATTGCGACTCTTGATCTTATTTAGTGCCGAGGTGTAAACATGCAACACCGCCGAAGAGATTGTAGTACCTGACATCGGAAAAACCAACCGCCTGCATAAGCGACGCCAACGCATTTTGATCCGGAAACACCTGCACCGATTCGGGCAGGTACTGATACGCGAAACTCGATCCGGATACGGCGTTGCCAATGCGAGGCAGCAATCGAGTGAAGTAAAAGTGAAACAAGGTCCGGAACACGGGAATGGTCGGACGCGAGAATTCGAGCACCGCCCCGCGTCCTCCGGGTCTCAACAGGCGATGAATCTCGCGCAGCCCGGCTTCGGCCCCATCGACATTTCTAAGTCCGAAGGCGACAGTCACGACATCGAAACTAGAATCACTGAACGGCACATTGAGCGCGTCGCCTTCCACCAGATCAATCGGTAACTGAGATCGGCGGATCTTCTTCGCCCCGAGCTCGAGCATCGGATGACAGAAATCGATTCCGATAGTCGGCGCCAGCGCGCCTAGCTCCAAAGACAGTTCAGCCGTTCCACAACAAAGGTCGAGCGCTCTCGCATCGGGCCCAACTAACCTATCGGCGACCTTCCTGATAACGAACCGCCGCCAGCGCTTGTCTACGCTCAACGAGAGCGTGCTGTTGAGAAAATCGTAACGCGGCGCGATCTCGGCAAACATCGACCGAACACGAGCCGCCTTCCCAACCGGCCCGAGATTGCTCGTCTGAATTTCCATTGAGTTGACTGAGGCGTTTGGCAAAGCAACTACTGCTTCTGTACCGTGACTGCGCCGATTTTCTTCATCGCCGTTTCGAAGCGAGTGGCCCGCCCGGCAATCACTATTGCCATCGTTTGAGGCTTCAAATGAACCTGGGCGGCGCGTTGAACGTCGGCAGCGCTGACTGCGGACACGCGGTCGGCGAAGTTGACAACATAGTCGCGACCCAGCCCGTAAGCCTCTATGTCAAGGATCAGACCCGCCGTGCCTTCCGTAGTCTTGAGCCGCTCAGCCATTGCGGCAATAAGCTTGGCCTTCGCTGCTTCGACGAGATCGGCCGCGGGCAGACTCGCAGGCATTCGTGTCATTGTATCCACAATTACATCGATGTATCCCGCCAGATCATCCGCCGGCGCTTTCAGATTGACAACCCATGGACCTGCAAGCAGCCGCGCTTCGAGATCGCTATCCAAACTCGTAACCTGGCCCGCGCCTGCATGCGTAGCGATAAGACTGGAAATCTGACTGGAAAGAAGATCAGCCATAACCATGGCAGCCAGATAATCATCCGCTCGTCTCGACACGCCGACCTGGGCAAACGCGGCTCTTGCCGGCGCTTCGTCGCCGCGATCGAGAATCAACAGGCGTCGAGCCCCCGGCGTCTCGGGGGCCTTGAATGATGGAGGCACCTTTTCGCCCTTCTTCCATGGACCAAGCTTGGACCTGGCGAGTCGAGTGACCTGATCGGCAGTCGCTTCGCCGGTCACTATCATCTCGGAGTTATTCGCTATGTAAAAACGATTGTGAAAATAGAGCACGTCCTGACGCGCGATCTGCTTGATCGTTTCCGGCGTGCCACGCTCCGGGCGGCCAAACGGATGCGATCCAAATAGAATCTCGAGCGCCTTCCGGCGCACCACAACCGAATCATCCTGAACTTCATTTGCGAATGCCGCGAGCTGCGACGTCTTCAGCGCATCAAGCTCCTTCTGATCAAACGCCGGACTTATCAACAGCTTTCCGAGCAGATCGAGAATTGCCTCGAGCGAATCCGCCGGCCCGGTGATCACAATGTCGGTCGAGTCCCATCCCGTGGTGACCTTCACCGTCAAGCCGAGTTGCTCGACGCTGTCGGCCATGTTGCGGGCAGTGAGTCCCCCGGCCCCTCTCAACAGCATCCCGGCGGTAATATCCGCCAGACCGCCCTTGCCGGCGAGGTCAAACAACGAGCCGCTGTTGATACGAAGGCGTACCGAAACGCTTCCGGTTCCGGGCTGCTCGAGCGTCATCAGTTGAAGCCCGTTCAGTAATGAATCCCGCTTAACGATTGGGACGACGAGAGGAGAGGACTGTGGGCGAGACGTTACAGCAGAATAACCCGCGCAAACGGTAAGAAGAACCACTGAAAACGCCGCGATTGCGAGCGCGGCTCGCTTGCTTGCTTCCAAGATGCCTCCCATTTCGAACTCAATCGAGTCTAGCTATAGAGTCTAGAGACCGTCAACAGCTTATGCTATACTGCGCGCGTTGCCCCTTGCCGGCGCACGCTCCCCGCGTGCAACCGCGGTTTAAGCCCCAGTTGATCATCGGAGAGATTTCTCGAAATGTATTGCCCTAGCTGCTCGACACACGCAAGTGACGGCGCGAAGTTTTGCAAGGCTTGTGGGATGAACTTAAGCGTCATTACTCACGCGCTGACCGGCGGAGTTGTAGTTGCCGATCCGATGCGCCATCGCGAAATCAAACGCGCGCGCAAGCAAATCAGCGATGGCATCAACGGCTCGGCGATCGGCGCGGGTCTTTTGGTTGCAGCCGCGCTTCCCTACTTTCTCGCTCCGCGAACTCCATGGATATACACCGCGACGTTGTTGTTGGCGCTGGCAGGCGTCGTAAAATTGTTTCGCAGCGTCGCGAGCATGATAGACGCGAAGGTTGGCGCAAAACTGCTTGATCCCGCGCTTCAGCCAAGAGGGGGTACGGGCGCGCTCAACGGCCAGGCGCTACCTGGCAGCGGAAACCAAAGCCAGCGCCTCGGCGAGACCGGCAAGAGCCGGCAACCCGCTTACACCAGGCCGGTAGCCTTTGACAGCGACCCTTCGGGAAGTCCATTACCCGCCGATCCTGTGCCGGATAATATCGGGCGCCCATTGACCGGCCGAATAAATCGCGAGCATTCCAGTCCGCTTAAAGCGTTCGATAAGGATGACGACCTGATGTCGAAGCTTAGAAACTGAGTCTCTTTGAAATGCGATTGACCTTTGCGAGCTTAGCGGTCCTTTGCGTCTTTGCGTTGAGTATTTCCGTGCGGCATTAAGAATTCTCAACGCAAAGACGCAAAGGTCCGCAAAGAACGCAAAGAAGAACCCGCCGTCTTTACTCACTTCGACTTCACTTCTGTCCACCATCTGTCATACACGCTGATCGCCGAGCCAAGCTCCTTGATGAACTCACATCGCTCGAGCGCCTCGCGAGGCGGATAACCCGCTTCGTTTGTCAGAAGCTCGGCGCGAATCATCGGCCGTGCTGCAAGATTGACCGAGGAATAACCGGTCCCATTCGCGATGTCAGCCGCAGCCCGGGCCTCGAGCACAAAGTTCATGAACTCAATCGCCAGTTCTTTATGAAGCGAGCTGAGAGGGATGCACATGTTGTCTACGAAAATCGTGCACCCTTCTTTTGGAATCACGTATCCAATTTCCGGGTTCTCGATTATGGCTTTCGCAATCTGTCCGCTGTAGGCCTGTGCCAGCCAGGCATCACCAGACAGCAGCATCTGATCGAAGCCGCCACTATCGTAAGCCTTCACCAGCGGCTTCTGTTGCATCAGCAATTCCGCCGCCGTCTGGATCTCGCCCGCGTCCGTGCTGTTCTCCGACTTGCCCATGAGCTTGAGCGCCGCGCCAAATGTTTCGCGAACGTCGTCGAGCATCGCAATTCGGTCTTTGTAACGCGGGTCCCACAAAACGGCCCAGCTATCCACCGGCTCGGTCACTTTGTCTTTTCGATAAGCGAGACCCGTCGTTCCCCACATATACGGGATCGAAAACTGATTCGCCGCGTCGTAGGGCAGCCCCGCGAATTGAGGATCGATATTCGAGAAGTTCGTGAGCCGGTCGCGATTCAATTCCTGGAGCAATCCCTGCTCGCGCAGAACGGTCACCATGTAGTCGCTCGGCACGATGATGTCATAGTTCGCGCCGCCCGAATGCAGCTTCGCGAGTAACGCTTCATTGGAATCGTACAACTCGATGTTGAGCTTCGCGTCGTAACGTCGCTCAAATTCGGCGACCACATTGTCGGGGAGATAGTTCGACCAGATGAAGACGTTCAACTCACCGCCCTTCGCTCTGTGACTTTGGCCCCCGATCGCAAAGAGGACCAGGACCGCAATTCCACAAGCCGCGGCCATTGCTGTCCACCGCGACTTTCGCCTCGAAGCAGTCCTCCCCGAAGCCATTCGCTCGGACACCAGAACCAACAGCATCGTCGCCGCGAGCAGCACGGTTGAAATGGCGTTGATCTCCGGCGTGACTCCGGTCTTCACCATCGAATAAATCTTCAGCGGCAACGTGGCGCTTCCGGGACCGGCAACGAAGCTGGTGATCACGTAATCGTCGAGTGACAGTGTGAAGACAAGCAGAGCCGCCGAAACTATCGCCGGGAAAATCAACGGCAGCGTCACCTTCGAGAATGTCTGCCACGGCGTTGCCCCGAGATCCAGCGCTGCCTCTTCGAGTGACGGATCGAGGTTCACCAACTTGGCTCGAACGATAAAGACGACGTAAGAAATCGAAAAGGCTACGTGAGCCGCGACGATGGTGCTGAGTCCGAATCGGGCACCCACAAAACCGAACAGCCCCGCGGTTGCGAAGCCGATGACTATTTCAGGAATGATAACCGGAAGAAAGATTACCGCCTCGGTTGCGCGCTTAAGCTTTATTCGATAGCGAGCGAGCGCAATCGCCGCGCCCGTCCCGACTACGATCGCGACGAGAGTTGTAATAAATCCGACGATGAGACTCATGCGCAGCGAAGCGATCAACTCGGCGTCTTGCCAGGCAAGCGCATACCAATGCCAGGTAAAGCCTCGCCAGACAGTGCTGAAGCGGGACGAGTTGAAAGAGAGGACTACGAGGACAACTATCGGGACATAAAGAAAAGCGTATACGGCGCCGGTTACCAGACTCAGGGTTGAGGGAAATCGTCGCTGGGTACTTGCAGACATTGCGGTTGAATATGTTTGATCGGGATATTCGAGTCAAGGCAACGCTCCTCATGGAGATCAGGGCATAATCGTTCTAGACACGCCGAGCGTTGCGTCCTATGCTGGCTTCTCAACATGAAAGCAATCATCTGGTGTTCGGATTATGCGTTGCTTATTAACCTCCGCGTGCTTTGCGGTCCTTTGCGCCTTTGCGCAGAGTATTCTGTATTGATGAGGTAAAAACGAATACTCAACGCAAAGGCGCAAAGGACCGCAAAGCACGCGAAGGGCTGACCAAGACGTTACAACTCAGCAACTCATCGCGCCGGTCATCGCGGGCGGCGGCAATCCCTATTTGCCAGGCAAGGTCCGCGTGAAGCTCGAACTTATCGATGAACGCACGTTCGACAACGGTTTGATTCACGTTCGGTACCGAGCGAGGAGCTGACGATCAGAAATCATGACGTCTTTGAAGTCATCCTCTCATGAACAGATACTCCCGGTGAACGACTGCGGAACAGGCAGATTGGTCGTCGTCTGCGGCTTACCGGGTTCCGGGAAGACCACATTGGCAAAGCGGCTCGAAGGCAAACTGCGAGCGGTTCGCCTGGCGCCCGACGAATGGATGGATGCGCTTTCCATCAATCTCTACGATGAGGCAAGCCGCGAAAAAGTCGAGGCCCTGCAGTGGGAGCTCGGCCGGGCGCTTCTCAAGCTTGGCCTCGTCGTCATCATCGAATGGGGCACGTGGGCCAGATGCGAGCGGGATGCGCTACGGCTCGGCGCTCGTGCGCTTGGCGCCGCCGTCGAGTTGCACTACGTCTCGGCTCCTCCGGAGGTTCTGTTCGAGCGGATTCAACACAGGGGAAGGGAGAATCCTGCAATAACGCAGGAAGCGGTCTCCCGTTGGTTTGCGACGTTCCAGGTACCGACGCATGAGGAAATGGCTCTCTTTGACATGCCGCTCGAAGGCGACTCCGCTTCGGGGTCGCTGCGATGCAACTCGGGAGCATAAGTCATCGGTGAACGTGGGTGAATCCCAGTGGCATAGAATTACTTCCTTATTCACCGCTGATTTTCGCTGCCTTCGGTTCGCAGATCTACGCTGATCTGCGAGAATCCGCGTTACGCCAGTCAGCGCAAATCAGCGGTTGATCCCTTTCTGCTAGCTGGCGTTCGCGCAGTCTCGTCGTGAGATCGAAATGATTAGCGAGGAGTTTGAACAAATTCAAAGAGAGGAGTTTCAGAAATGCAAAAGCGCAAACTCGGAAACAGTAATCTGGAAGTCTCGGCTCTGGGTCTCGGCTGCATGAGAATGAGCTTTGGCGACAGCCCGGTCGGAGATAAGCAAGAGATGATCTCTTTTCTGCACGCGGCGGTCGAGCGCGGCGTCACTTTTTTCGATACGGCGGAAGTCTACGGCCCGTTCACCAACGAAGAATTGGTCGGCGAAGCACTCGCGCCCTTCAGGGGTAAAGTGGTAATCGCCACCAAGTTCGGTTTCAAACACGATGGCGAAAAGGGGCCAAGTCCTTCGGGTGGACTCGACAGCCGGCCAGAACAGATCAAGCGAGTTGCTGAGGCATCCCTGCGACGGCTGCGGGTGGATGCCATTGACCTGTTTTATCAACATCGTCCCGACCCCGACGTGCCCATCGAAGACGTGGCGGGCGCGGTGAAAGAACTGATTGAGGAAGGCAAAGTCAAGCACTTTGGGCTTTCGGAATGCGATGCGCCAACCATCCGCCGCGCACACGCCGTGCAGTCGGTCGCGGCCATTCAAAGCGAGTACTCGCTGTGGTGGAGAACAGTGGAAAAGGACGTGCTGCCGGCCTGCGAGGAACTCGGAATTGGTTTCGTGCCTTACAGCCCGCTGGGACGCGGCTTTCTGACGGGGAAAATCGACGAAACCGCAACCTTCGACCCGTCCGATATTCGCAGCCGCAACCCGCGTTTCACACCGGAGGCGCTCAGAGCCAATCAGGTTGTCATTGACCTTCTGGCGCACATCGCGCAGACCAAAGGAGCGACACCGGCCCAAATCGCGCTCGCGTGGCTGCTGGCGCAAAAGTCGTGGATCGTTCCAATTCCGGGGAGCCGAAAGATCGAACGATTGGATGAAAACCTCGGCGCGGCTGCGGTTGAACTGACGCCGGATGATTTGCGCGAGATCGACAGCGCCCTCGTAAACATCACGATCCAGGGAGATCGGTATTGAGGCACGCGCACTCGAGGCAGCCATCACATCTTCGCGGACGTAGCTCTAGTTTTTTCACTAGGCTAGGCGTTCACGCCTGGGTGATCGACGCACGACTGAGCGTAGCCACGTTTACGGGGCTTGTCCTTCCTGCTTGAGCAAAGGTCTGAAAGTGCCGCTTGTCATGGCACTCACGCTTCGCATCGCACTCCCAATCACGCGGACCACCCCTGGCCTGAAGGCGAACCTGAAGCCCGTTGAAACGGGCTAGGG
>DATNBZ010000299.1:0-11087 GCA_035607285.1 Blastocatellia bacterium
CTTCCCGATCTGAAACGCGTCCGTATGGGCGCAGACAGGTTTCGTGGCCTGCGCTGCCTTCACACTCATCTGGCTGGCGAGGGCCTGACGCAGGACGACTTGACCGATCTTGCGCTGCTCAGGCTCGACCTGATGGCTGCGATTGATGTTCGCAGCGACGGAATGCCGGGGGTGGTTCGGGCGGCGCATCTGCTGCCGGCGAGCGCCCAAGGCCCGCGACAGGTCTCGCACGAACTTGACGATCCGTTGAACGCGCCCGAGCCCACGCCGATGTGGGTGTTTCTGGAGCCTCAGGTGCCCAGTCAAATCGACATAGATTTTGTTGACCTGATCGAATCGCTGGAAGAAGAGTTGGCTCGCGCGCGTCACGTTAGGAACCCTCGCGATCAACGCGACCGGACGATCCTGGTTGGTGTTACCACCGGAAGCGCCGCGTCTGTACAGGAGTCGCTCGACGAGCTGCGCGAACTCGCTCGTTCCGCTGGGGTGGTAGTGCTCGATTCAATAATTCAGCGCAGGCCGAAGCTCGATCCGCGATCGCTGGTTGGAAAAGGCAAACTCGACGAGTTGATAATTCGCAGTCTTCAACTTGGCGCCGATGTAATAATCTTCGATCAGAATCTTTCGCCGGCGCAGGTGCGCGCGATCAACGAGGCGACCGACCTGAAGATCATTGACCGCACTCAGTTGATCCTCGACATCTTTGCCCAGCGCGCGCAAAGTCGAGAGGGAAAAATTCAAGTTGAGCTCGCCCAGTTGAAGTACATGTTGCCGCGACTGTCTGGTTCCGGCATCGAGATGTCGCGATTGATGGGTGGAATTGGCGGGCGAGGCCCCGGCGAGACAAAGCTCGAAGTCGATCGACGCCGCGTGCGCGATCGAATACATCTTCTGGAAAAGCAGATCGAGCAAATCCGCACGAGCCGGCGAGTACAGCGCACACGGCGTACGCGCCGCGACCTCCCGATCATTTCGATAGTGGGCTACACGAACGCCGGGAAGTCGACTCTGCTGAACGCGCTTACGACTTCTACGGTCACCGCTGAAGACCGAATGTTCGCAACGCTGGATCCTACCAGCCGGCGCCTGCGACTGCCGCGCGATCGAGAGGTCATCATTAACGACACCGTCGGCTTCATCCGAGATCTTCCGCCCGATCTCATTGCGGCTTTTCGAGCGACCCTGGAGGAAATGGAAGGCTCGGATGTGTTGATTCACCTGGTCGACGCGAGCAGTTCCCAACTCGAGAGTCATATCGCTTCGGTCGAGAAGATTCTCGCGGATCTGAACCTGACGGGAATTCCTCGGTTGCTGGTCTTCAACAAGTCTGATTTGCTGAGCGAGGACGAACGGTCAAACCTCAGGCAAGCGTTCTCAGCCGTAATGATCTCAGCTCTTGACCCCAAAACGCTCGTGCCTATGATCGACCGAATGAGTGGTATGCTTGAAAGTGTGAATGCGGATCGGGCTACGAACCACGAGCTTCCTGACAACGTAACTCTTATCGAGGCAAGGAGAATCGTATGAGCGGACTGTATGACAAAGGCACGGCGACTGACGAACGCGAACAGTTTCGTCAGGAGTTTGCAACGCAACAGAATCAGCTCGAGCACCAGAAACGGTCTCGCTCGAGATGGGTGACTGGCAGCGTGGTCGGCGTCCTTCTTTTGCTGCTGATCGTGGGCGGCTCGGCGTGTGGAACTTACAACTCCTTAATCGCGAAACAACAAACGGTAAAGAACGGATTCTCAAACGTCGACGTCCAACTTCAGCGGCGGGCAGATTTGATTCCAAATCTTGTGAACACGGTTAAGGGCTATACAAAGCACGAAGAGACAGTCTTCGGCGAGATCGCGCAGGCGCGATCGAGGTTGCTGAGTGCGCAAACGGTTGACGAAAAATCCGAAGCAAACGCCCAGCTCACCGGAACGCTTGGCCGATTGCTGGCGCTTCAGGAGAACTATCCGAACCTGAAAGCCGACCAGCAATTCCTCAAACTCGAGGACGAGCTGGCCGGTACCGAGAACCGTATCGGCGTCGCTCGGCGCGATTACAACCAGACAGTGCTCGACTACAACACGTCACGCCAGCGATTCCCAACTGTGATAATGGCGAATCTATTCGGCTTTCAAAACGAACCGGAATTCAAAGCGGACGTCGGCGCCCGCGAAGTTCCGAAAGTAGATTTCACGAAATAGGCGACAACCTTCTGGGTCTGTGCCGGTTCAGAGCAGTTTGCTCGCGCGCCCATCAACCTCGATCCGGCCACTTCTGAGTGACTCAACAGCGGTTGGCGTGTTATCGTATGCCAGATTCGATGACGCTCGATTCCTGGGTTAAGAGCTGTCACTAACATTAACTCAGGAGGAATGCCATGACCGACGAAATGGCCACCAAGCCGACAATGGAAACGCTACTCGCGCGGATGAACGAATGGGGCGCAAGTATCACTAGTGAATTGGTTGAGATCAAGAAAGGCTACGCCGAACTGCGACAGGACGTCGAAGAATTACGCAAGGGCCAAGATGAATTGCGGATCGGCCTGGACGAATTACGGAAGGGCCAAGACGAACTACGGAAGGGCCAAGACGAATTGTGGAAGGGCCTCGATGAATTACGGAAGGGCCAAGATGAATTAAGGAAGGGCCAAGATGAATTAAGGAGCAGCCAAGACGAATTACGGAAGGGCCTTGATGAGTTGCGAAAGGGTCAGGATGAAATCCGCGCTGATATGAACACCGGCCTTTACCGAGTCAAGCTCAAGATACAGGGCCTGAACGACACCTTTCTTGAAATGCAATCGGATATTCGCGCGTTGAACCTTCTATTCCAAAAACTAGAGGCTGAATCGTTAGCTCCGAAGTGAAGCGTGTAGTCGCGTTGGTCCACCACACGGACGCCGATAAAAGCGCGCGAGTTCACTCGCAAGTTCATATGTCAGTACTCGTCGAGAAGAACGGGCCGGTTACAACTGTGATGTTAAGCCGGCCCGAAGTCCGCAACGCGGTTGATCGCGTTACCGCGGAAGCGCTCGCGCAAGCGTTCCGGGATTTTGATTCAGACGATGAAGCGCGCGTTGGAGTTCTGTTCGGCGATAACGGGACCTTCTGCGCGGGCGCGGACCTTAAAGCGATCGCCGCAGGCAATCACAATCGCACTGAAGTTACGGGCGATGGACCGATGGGTCCTTCGCGGTTGGTTCTTAGTAAGCCGGTTGTCGCGGCGATTTCGGGGTACGCGGTGGCAGGCGGGCTCGAGTTAGCGCTCTGGTGCGATCTGCGCGTGATGGAGGAAGGCGCGGTGCTCGGAGTGTTCTGCCGCCGATGGGGAATTCCTCTGATCGATGGCGGAACCGTCCGCTTGCCAAGATTGATAGGACTCAGTCGCGCACTCGATTTGATTTTGACCGGCCGGCCCGTGCAAGCGGAGGAAGCCCTGAGCATCGGGTTGGTGAATCGCGTGGTGAGAAAGGGAACTGCGCGATCCGCTGCTGAAGCGCTTGCACGCGAGATAGCAGAGTTCCCGCAGGTTTGTATGCGCGGTGACCGGATGTCAGCGTATCAGCAGTTTGATCTGAGTTTCGAAGAAGCGATGGCAAACGAATTCACGCACGGTCTTTCGGCTTTGAAAGAGGAGACTTCGGTCGGAGCAAACCGCTTCGCCGGCGGCGCCGGCCGCCACGGAAGCTTCGATGAAAAGTAAACTAGCGGAGTGTACAAAGATTTTGATAGCAGTAAGGGCACTCCTGTATGCGCGGTCCTCCGCGGCCGCCCCTCCTTCGATGAAGCGCTTCCACATTAAGGGGCGGCCACGGAGGACCGCCCATACAGGAGTGTCCTTACTGAGGTTCGACAACCTGCGGTACATCAACGCGTCAACCCTTCGTTCAGAGATCCGGTCCGGTAACCTTCCAAATCGAGCGTCACATATTTGAAGCCAAGAGCCTTCAGTTCTCTGGAGATTCGTCGAGCCATCTCAGCATCGAGCGCTCGCGGCATTTCTCCTTCAGCAATCTCGATTCGAGCAACGTCCCCGTGATGACGCACCCGCACTTGTTTGAAGCCCAGTTGTTTCAAAGCGATTTCTGCTTTGTCTACCATTGACAGTTTCTCGATCGTCACCATCTGTCCGTAAGGCACTCGCGAAGACAGGCAGGCCGAAGCCGGCTCGTTCCAGGTCGGAAGTCCGGCGCGTTGCGACATCTCACGAATCTCGGCCTTGGTCATGCCGCATTCAAGCAACGGCGAGCGCACGCCTTTCTCGCGAGCGGCTTGTCTGCCGGGCCTGTAGTCGCCGACGTCATCGGCGTTCGTGCCGTCACAGATAACAGCGATTCCTCGATTGCGCGCGAGCTCGCTGAGCTTGCCGTACAACTCAGTCTTGCAATAGTAGCATCGGTTCGGAGGATTGCTCGTGTAATTGAAATCATCAAACTCTTCGGTCGGAATGATTTCGTGTTTGATACGAAACGTTGTTGTTATCTGATCCGCCAGGTCACGCTGAAAAGTCGGATACGAAGCGCTGTCACCGGTCACGGCTATCGCTCGATCTCCAAGCTCCTCGCTCGCAACGTACGCCAGGTAGGCGCTATCGACCCCGCCCGAGAATGCGACAATAACCGATCCGAAGCTTCGGATGAGGTCTCTCAACCTGCGTTCTTTCTCTTCAACGGGGTCTGATACCTGGATCGACGGTTCGGTTTTCGCAATCACACACCAATCGTACAAGGCTGGCGAGGCGCGAGCAAACGGGCCCTTCAACGGGCGGATACAGGATGCTATGACACCGGTCACACCAGCCAGTGACGGCGGTCACACTCACTCCTTGTCACCTCGTTAGGTTAGCCGGTCTGCTATAATCCGGGCGAAAGAGACCGCTTCATAGATGCCATTACATAAGACAGAAGCTTTCGTTCTGCGAACGTACGCGCTAAAAGAGGCCGATAAGATTTGTGTATTCCTGACCCGGGATCAGGGAAAGGTCCGCGGCGTTGCGCACGGCGCGAGAAAGATGAGGAGCCGCTTCGGCTCGGCTCTCGAGCCGTTCACTGAAGTGACTCTGGGTTATTTCCAAAAAGAGGGTCAGGAACTCGTCAGCATTTCTACGTGCGACATTCTGAACTCACACTTCGAGCGCGGCGCGCGTGACGTCGAAACCGCCAGCGCTTTCTCCTACATGGCGGAGCTGTTAACGGAGTTTCTGCCCGAACACGAGGCGAATGAGCGGCTTTACAGGCTGGTGGTCGCGACGCTCGAAGCGATCGAAGATCAAGTCGATCTCGCACAAACTTTGAGATACTTCGAAGCCTGGTTGCTCAAGCTCGTGGGTTTTTTCCCCGACACTTCGCGCTGCGCGAGCTGCGATTCCGTGATCGTTGATGACGAATCTGTTTTCCTTACCGGAGAAGGCGCGCCTCGTTGCGCGGCTTGCGGCGGAGGAAAGGGGTTTTCTGTGGACGCCGAGCTGCGTAGCGTTATCGCCGAGATGTTTCGGCTTCATCCGACAACGTTCGCGCGCAGGCGCGTCAGACCCGATCACATTTCGAGAATAGGAGAATTAAATTACCAGATTATCCGCCACGCTCTCGAACGAGACCTTCGCTCTCGGTCTTTGCTGAGACAACTCACGACGGCGTGAGTATCCGCGTGAATCGGTCAAATCCGCGTCATCAGCGGTCTATCCGATCCTCCCAGGACAACTCCGAACCGATAGACCGCTGATGACGCGGATTTGACGGATTCACGCGGATCAGATCCGACCCAGCGCATCAACCAGATTATCAATTGATTCCTTGCGGGTAGTTTCAGTCACACACACGAGCAGCGAGTCGCCCATCTCCGGGTAATAGCGTTCGAGCGTCACGCCGGCGATGATCTTTTGTTCGAGCAGCCGATCGCTCACTTCACTGGCGGGCCTCGGGGTGCGAACAACAAACTCATTGAAGAAGGGTGACGCAAACCGTAAATCAAATCCCCTGAGTTCGCTAATGCGCGATGCCGCATAGTGCGCCTTCTGCAGATTCTGCTGCGCAACCTCCTGCACGCCGCGTTTCCCCATCGTCGCGAGATAGACCGTTGCCATCAGCGCAAACAATCCCTGGTTTGTGCAGATATTTGAGGTCGCCTTCTCGCGTCGAATATGTTGCTCGCGAGTCGACAGGGTGAGCACGTAACCGCGGCGTCCCTGATCGTCGTAAGCCTCACCGACCAGGCGGCCGGGCATCTGGCGCACGTGCTTTTCCAGTGTGGCAAACATCCCACAGTAAGGCCCGCCGTAACTCAGTGGAATCCCGAAAGACTGAGTCTCGCCGGCGACAATGTCGGCCCCGCAAGCGCCCGGCGGCTTCAAGACGCCAAAGCTCATAGGCTCGCTGACCGCGACGATGAACAGCGCGCCGGCGTCGTGCGCCGCGTCCGCGAGTTTCTGCAGGTCCTCGATCGCTCCAAAAAAGTTAGGCGACTGCACGACAAGGGCGGCAGTGCTGTTATCGATGCCGAGGGATGCAGGATCCAAAGTTCCCGCGTCGCCGTGAGCAGCCAGGTCAATTGTCAGGCCGAGATGTTTCGTGTATGCCGCGACTACTTCTCGATAATGAGGGTGCAACGTGCCGGCGATGACGAAGCGATTTCTGCGCGTCACTCGATGAGCCATAAGCACTGCTTCCGCGACCGCGGTTGAACCGTCGTAGAGTGATGCGTTGGCGACCTCCATCCCGGTGAGTTGGCAGATCATCGTCTGGAATTCAAAGGTGTACTGAAGCGTCCCCTGGCTGAGCTCCGGCTGGTACGGCGTATATGCGGTAAAGAACTCCGCGCGCGAGATCAACGAGTCGATGATAACCGGGATGAAATGCGAGTAGGCCCCGGCTCCGAGGAAAGAGTGGTAGTCGGTTCCGTTTCTCGATGCTAGCGCGCGAAAATACTCGAGCAGTTCGGGTTCGCTTACGGGATCGCCGACGCCGATAGGCTCGTTGAGTCTTAGGTGTTCGGGGATTTGATCGAAGAGATCTTCAATTCGCTCGACTCCGATGTCCGCAAGCATTGCCTTGCGCTCATCGGGCGAGTTCGGAATATATCTCATTGGCGATTACTCCGCCGCTTCTTCTTTGATGTAGTCGTCGTACTCGATGGAAGTCAACAAGGCGTCGACCTGAGCGGGGTTGTCGATGCTGATGCGTATCATCCAGCCGTCGCCGTAGGGATCTTCGTTCACCAGTTCGGGCGAATCATTGAGGCTCTCATTGACCCCTGTGACGGTGCCGCTGACAGGCATGTAAATCTCGCTGACTGCCTTTACGCTTTCGACGGAGCCGAAGGGCTCAGAAGCTTCGAACTTGTCGCCGACCTTCGGTAATTCAACGTACACGACATCGCCAAGCTGGTTTTGTGCGTGCGCGGTGATACCTACTGTAGCTTCGCTTCCCTTAACTCGGACCCACTCGTGGTCTTTGGTGTAGCTGAGATCTTCTGGTGTGTCTGCCATCTTTTTTGTCTCCATTACCGGGTTTGCTGCGGGTTCCAAGCCAGGATCCGATTCAGCATCAATCAAACCTTCTTTCGCGCTTGTAGAAGGGTGTCTCGACTATGCGGGCGGGAACGTGACGACTGCGCACCGCTACAACGAATTCCGTTCCGGCCGCCGCATGCTCTGTCGGAACGTAAGCGAGGCCTATGTTTTTTTTCAAGAAAGGCGCCGGACTGCCGGACGTTACAACTCCAACCTCGCGTCCGTCGATAAGAACAGGATAACCATCGCGAGCGGGGGCCCGGTCCAGCACTTCAAAGCCCACGAGCTTGCGCGTCAATCCATTCTCCTTTTGCCGCACAAGTGCCTCGCGTCCGACGAAGTCTCCTTTTGAGAGCTTTACCACCCACCCAAGCCCGGCTTCGAGCGGTGTCGTCGTTTGATCCATATCGTGACCGTAGAGGCGGTACGCGGCCTCGAGCCTCAACGTGTTGCGCGCCGCAAGGCCACAAGGAAGAAGTCCTCGATCCTGGCCGATGATCAGCAACCGATTCCACAAATGTCGAGCGTCAGGCGCTTCGCACAGTATCTCGAAGCCGTCTTCGCCGGTGTAACCCGTTCGCGACACCCGGCAATCGAGCTTATCCACTAAGACACGCTGCGACCAGTAATATGGAATACGGTCGAGCATGTGATCGGTCAGCTCTTGCAGAATATGCTCCGCTCGAGGTCCCTGGAGCGCGATCAATGCGAACGCGGCGCTGGTGTTATGTACTTCAGCGTTCAAGCCGGCGGCGTGGCTCTTGATCCACTCGAAGTCCTCATCCGCGGTGCCGGCATTGACCACCAGAAGGAAATAATCAGAGTTGATTCGATAGACCAGCAGGTCGTCGAGGACACCGCCGGAGTCAATGGTCATCGTCGAATATTGAACCTGATTATCTTCAAGCTTCGATGCGTCGTTGGTGCTGATGCGCTGAACAAGCGCCAATGCATCCGCGCCTCGTATCTCGACTTCGCCCATATGCGACACATCGAATAGACCGGCGGCCTCGCGCACAGCCATGTGCTCCTGGACGTGTCCGGCGTATTGAACCGGCATTTCCCAGCCGGCGAATTCAACCATCCGAGCGCCAATTGAAACGTGGGCTTCGTAGAGCGGTGTGTGCTTGAGCATCAGGGTTATGAAAGCCTCTAAAAGCGAAATTAATTATTGCTTCCAGCAGTATCGAGATTAACCAGACTCAAGAGAAGTCGCAAGCTAACACGCGAGGAAATTTTCAGTCAAGGTAGGCGATTCTATCAAGCTGTTCTCGATTCGTCCGGATGCCGTTACGCGCGTGCTGATTTCAAGTGTTGGCCGCTCTCAATCGCGTTGCCCTCGGCGTCCTCGGCGTCCTCTGCGGTTCTTCTTGATCAGGGGTGGAAATCAACCGCGGAGGACGCCGAGGACGCAGAGGTGTGCTTCGCCCGCAACACAGTTCGTGGTCTCTGGTGTGTACCAGAGAACCAGGAGCCTTCTGGATGTTGCTAGCTGACGCGCGACATGGGAAACTCTCCCGCGACGCGGAGGAGGTCTATGCCGAAGCTGGCTGAGCTTGCAGAAACAATCGGAGCCGAGTTAGTCGGCGATCCCAACGCCGATATTAGCCGAGCGCAACCGTTTGAGACCGCTTCGGAAGGAGACGTGACACTTGCCACCAAAGCAGCTTTCATCCAACGCATTGATGAGTCGC
Organism: Blastocatellia bacterium; assembly: GCA_035607285.1. Lineage (GTDB taxonomy): Bacteria > Acidobacteriota > Blastocatellia > UBA7656 > UBA7656 > Onstottus_A. The sequence continues at coordinate 9,201 of DATNBZ010000299.1, forward strand.
GGGCTTCAGCGATCGTTGTGTCCGCTACAATTGAGAACTGCTCCAGGAATGTGCTGATCGCGAAGAATCCGAAGCTTGCGTTCGCCCGCGCAATCGATGCCTTGCACGCGATTCGTTATGAGGCGCTCGGCGTCGCCGCTGATTTGATTGCCGGAGAGGGAACGACGCTTGGAAAAGACTTGTCGGTTCACCCGCGCGTTACGATTGGCCGAGACGTCGTGATTGGCGATCGCGTTACTCTGCACCCGGGTGTCGTGATTGGTGATCGATGCGGCGTTGGCTCGGACACCGTGATTCATTCCAATGTTTCGATCTATCACGACTGCGAAATCGGAAGCCGAGTCATCATTCACGCCGGCACAGTCATCGGTGCAGACGGTTTCAGCTTTGTGCCCGACGAGGAAGGTCATCAAGTGAAGCTGCTGCATCTGGGCGGCGTCCGCATTGAAGACGACTGCGAGATTGGAGCCAACTGCGCGATCGATCGCGGAGGGTTCGGCGACACAGTGCTGAGGCGCGGCGTAAAGCTCGACAATCTTATTCAAGTCGGACACAACTGCGATTTGGGTGAAGACACCGTAGTAGCCGCGTCGACCGGATTCTCAGGCGGCACTCGGGTCGGCCGGCGCTGCGTGATTGCCGGGCAGGTCGGAACGAATCAGCACGTCACGATTGGAGACCGAGTCACGATCATCGGGCAGGCGGGTGTTACGAAAGACGTGCCGGATGGATCGGTGATCGCCGGGATGGGCCAGAGCTACAATTCGTGGCGTCGTTCGCAGGTGCTATACTCGAACCTCCCGGAGTTGGCCGCGCGGTTGAGGCAGCTCGAGAGAATCGCGCGAATCTCAGCGCAGGCTTCAGGAGACGAAGCTAAGTAATCTAGCGGGATCGATTGATGGAAACACTACTCGACATAACTCAGATTCAAGCGATTCTGCCTCACCGTTATCCGTTTCTGCTGGTCGATCGAATACTCGAGTACGAGCCCAACAAACGGGTGGTCGGAATCAAGAACGTCACGCTGAACGAACCGTTCTTTGCCGGGCACTTTCCCGGCGCGCCGGTCATGCCGGGAGTGCTGATCGTCGAAGCGATGGCGCAGACGGCAGGCGTAATGATGCTCGCAAATATTCCGGATCGCGAGAGCAAGCTGGTGTTCTTTACCGGCATCGACAACGCCAGGTTTCGCCGCCCGGTGGTGCCGGGCGATCAGCTCCGACTCGAGCTGACTGTGTTGAGATTGAGGCCGCGCTACATTCGACTGCGTGGAGAGGCCTCGGTTGATGGGCAACTGGTCGCCGAAGCTGAAATCTCATCCTCTCTGGTTGATCGCAGCCTCGTAGAGCGTGGTGATCAAATCAACAACGCCGCGTTCACCCCGGTGGAGCAGTCTTAGAAGCACAGAGGACCACCGAAGGGAGGCCAGCGACGAAGTGTCCGTTCATCCTACAGCAATAGTCAGCTCGAAGGCGGAACTCGGTTCGAACGTTTCGATCGGGCCGTATTCGATTATCGGAGACGACGTCATACTGCACGATGATGTCCGCGTCGCAAGTCATTGCGTGATTGAAGGCCCATCTGAATTCGGACGCGCGTCAATCTTTTTTCCTTATGTTTCGGCCGGCCAGCCGCCGCAGGATTTGAAATACGCCGGGGAACGAAGCTGGCTTCGCGCGGGGGAGCGCAACACCTTTCGCGAGTTCACTACGCTGCATCGCGGCACCGAAGGCGGTGGGAACGTAACCGAAATCGGATCGGATAACTTTTTCATGGCTCAGGTTCATGTTGCGCACGACTGCCGCATCGGCAACCACACTATCCTGGCAAACGCCGCCACCCTGGCGGGTCACGTGATCGTCGAAGACCACGCCACCATCGGCGCTT
>DATNBZ010000305.1:0-5245 GCA_035607285.1 Blastocatellia bacterium
ATCTTCCGGTCGTATCGCGCGGCGTCGTTGATTGCGTCGCGAAGCTCTTCCTTGTTTGTAGCTTTGGATACGCCGACGGATGAACCCAGATTCGCGGGCTTGACGAACATCGGAAAGCCAAGAGAGCGCGCGACGCGTTTCACAATTGCCTCCGGATTCTCTTCCCACGACGAGCGCAAGAACCATTCGTACTCGATGATTGTGAGACCCGCCTGCCGGAACAGGTCTTTCATCGCGATCTTGTCCATACCTGTCGACGAAGCGAGCACGCCACATCCGACGTACGGAACCCCGGCCATCTCCAGCAAACCCTGAATCGTTCCGTCCTCTCCATAAGTGCCATGGAGCACCGGAAAGACCACGTCCAGCGGATCACTCGAAATTGCGCGGTGTCCCTCGTTAAGCCGCGTGAGTCCCTGTCTGGTCGGATCGCCGATGATGGCGACCCGTTCCTGAGTGTCAGAGGCCATCACAGCCGCGGGAAGCAGAGCGGCTGCGTTTCCCGACGTCAGCCATCGGCCTTCCTGGGTGATGCCGATCGGCACGACTTCATATTTAGACTTGTCGATCGAGTTTATTATCGACTCCGCCGAGCGCAACGACACTTCGTGTTCACCCGATCGCCCGCCGAAGATCACACCGATTCTCAGTTTCTTTCCCAAATCAATTCGCTCCTGTCTTGTAAGGGCGGCCCCTCCGTGGAACCCACCCGACGCCGCGAGCTTTGCGGTACTTTGCGAGCTTTGCGCAAGGAATCCGCTCGAGAAAGAGAGATACGTTGAACGCAAAGCTCGCAAAGTACCGCAAAGCCCGCAAAGGATTTCTTCACGGTATCGGCTCGCTAATACGAGCACCGCTTACTCCGTGGCCGCCCCTCTTTACGGTTATGATGCATTGGCAGCCAAACAGGGGCGGCCACGGAGGCCGCCCTTACATGTCGTTCGCCGCGTTTCTTTCACACTCCCGAATTCTAGCCCGCACCTTGGCGATCCCGCGCCACGCCAGCAGCAGGTGAATCACGCAGAATGCCAGCGGCAGCAATACGAAGGGATTCACAAGCAGTAACACAAATCTCACAAGGGATTTGGACCAGATCGGGATCGCGAAGATCAGACAAAGCGCAATAAGCGGAATGAAGATTCGAGCCTGCTCGTTTAGCCTGTCGATCCTGTCCTGCAAATCGATAGCGAGTCGATCGCGCTCCGCCGCAACTGCGCTCCGCTGGATCGAGCCGGTGCCTGAATTTTGCGCGTAAGGTTGCTCGGGCATTTTGATGACAACGATTCGACCGGTGCTTTTACAAGATTTTCTTGCCAAGCGCCGATAGGATGAGTTCGACTGCCAACAACGCGGTCTGGTTGGCCGTGTCGAAAACCGGATTGACTTCCGTAAGCTCGACCGACAACACTCGCCCTGAATCGGCGATCTTCTCCATGGCAAAATGTCCCTCTCGATAAGTCGCGCCGCCACGCTCGGGGGTTCCAACCCCCGGCGCGTAGAATGGATCGATAAAATCCATGTCCATTGTGACGTGAAGTCCGGCCGTGTTGAGCGATGCAATCTCCAGGGCTTCGTTAATGACGTCGGGCATCCCTCGTTCATCCAATTCACTCATCGTGAAGACGCGAATGCCGAGCGATTTCAGAAGCTCGCGTTCTCCGGGGTCTATGCTGCGAGCCCCGATGATCGCGGTGTTCTCAGGCAAAACCTTTGGCGCGAATCCGGCAACGTGCGTGAGCTCGCGCGCGCCGCGGCCCAGCAACGCAGCCAGCGGCATCCCGTGAATGTTACCCGACGGCGAAGTTTCAGGTGTGTTGGAGTCTGCGTGCGCGTCAAGCCAGATGATGCCGACCCTCTTTTTGCGTTTGCGATAATAAGACGCAAGCCCCGCCACGCTGCCGATTGCGATTGAATGATCCCCACCCAGCACGACCGGCAACGCGCCCTCATCGAGGGCCGCTTCGGTCATCGAGGCCAGCTCTTCGGCGGCGGCGGCTATCTGTTGAAGGTAGCGCGCGCGCGGATTCATTTCCTCGACGGCTTCCGGCGGATGCACGTTGACGTTGCCGGCGTCGGTCACTTCATATCCCAGCAACGCAACCGCGGAATTCAATCCGGCGATTCGAATCGCCGACGGGCCCATATCCACGCCGCGCCGGCCCGCGCCCAGGTCCATCGGGACGCCAATTATTTTGGCTTTCTTGCTCATATCAGACGGCGTTTAGAGCACCAACGCTGGTTGGCCCTTCGCGTTCGGGAAGCCGATCAAAGTCAATAATGCTTCGTCGTGCGTATTGTCCCATCCAAGGCGTTCGAGCCGCAAGACAGTAGCTGAATCCTGTTGCAATTGGTTATGGTTAGAAATGGGCCTTGGGTCACGGCACTTCGAAGCGGCGATCGAGCGTTCCGCTCGGAAACCCCGTAGGGGTGCGATGTTTATAGTAAAGACCGCACGCGAACTTCCGATCTCCGTTTAGGAGCGGCATAAACCTTTAGCGCAGGACATTCCACCCCTACGGGGTTAGCAACGTAGCGATCTCGATACCATAAACATTCTACCCCTACGGGGTTCTAAGAAATTCTCCAGAGCTTCCATCGATGAGGAGCCCCGTCCGCCATAAGTCCCATTCTTAATCACACCTGTCGCAAGTGGGAATGATTCGTTCCGTTGAAAACAAAACGAGGCCGCGTTGCGCGGCCTCGATAAGTGAGTTCGGATTATCGCGATCTTAACTTCCAGAATAGGTTTCGAGAGCGCTTCGCGACGTGTGGCCTTCGCTATCCTGCTGGCTCGCGACCTTGATGGCGGCGAGAATCTTGGGCACGTAATCCCGCGTCTCCTTGGGAAGCAGTTCCTTTTCGTAGAGATCCCAGAAATTCGCGCGGCCGTTCTTGACGATGGCGCCCATCACTCGGGGCTCGCCGGAATTGTAAGCAGCCATCACCAGCGCCCAGTCGCCGAAAATCGTGTACAGGTCGTGAAGATATACGGCCGCGACCCGTGTCTGTTTGAAGGGATCTGCGCGCTCGTCGTCTCCGCTTTTTACTCTTAGGCCGTAGTCCGTCGCCGTCGCGGGAATGAACTGCCAAATCCCGCCCGCCGCTGCCGGCGAAACCGCTCGAGGATTCCAGACGCTTTCGACGAAGGCGAGCCACACCAGGTCTTCGGGTACGCCGGCGTTGCGAAACTCCGCGCGCGCCATCTCCAGGTACGCGTCGCACCGCTCGATCCCGACTTTCATGGTCCTTTTTCCGATGGGGCTGGAAGTGTAATAACTCATCCAATGCTCGATAGCCGGGTTCGTTTCAAACGCCATGTCGCCGACCGTCAAATGTGAATTCACCGTGAACTGCTTCTCGGAATCGGTTGACGAAGCAACTACATTGCTCGAACTAGCCGGCTGCGCGGCTGCGCTTTCGGCTCGGGCGCTTGCGGCGGTTCTGGCGTTTCCGGTTCTTGCCACCGTTGCCCTGATGCCGCTGCCGTGTTTTAGGGTGGCGACGCCTGAGCTGCTCTCGGCGCTAACGGCGTCACCCTTCACCCTTTTTGTGAGACCGTCGAGGTAACTTGCAAGATGCTGATTCGCGCCGGCGCCGTCCGTAAGAATCGAAATCGCTTTTCTAAAAGCGCCACGCGAGCGAGTCAGGCCAGCAGGAACTGAGACGCCGCCTGCTTGAGCTTCAGCAGTAGATGTCGAAGGCAGATCGCCCGCGGTATCGAGCACGGCAGAGAGGATCGCAAGACTGGTAAGAACAACAGAAATTATTTTCTTTGCGGTTTGCTTTTTGATGAAGCCGGTTTCTGAGCTTGGGACAAGAAATCGCCTTAGGTTCATGCACACTCCTGTCATACACCGCCGGTTGTGCCGGTTCGGTTATCTATTCTTAATTAGTGATTGGGACTACTGGATGTGATCTGCTCTTCTGAGAGGCGTCTACTTCAGCAAGTCAAACTCTTCACCCATACCCTTGTTCGTTCTTCACGTCCACTCAATCTGATGTACGAATCTTACCAAGCTGAGATGCGGAAAACCAGACCTATGATCGGTCGCAATCAAATTGCAAGAAAGGCGGAAATCGGTGTTGGTTCTGTTTGCCTCTTTAATCACCAGGAAGGAATTAACCGCTGATTTTCGCTGACTGCGTTTCGCTGACCTGCGCAGATCAGCGTACCGAAGGCGGCGCAAATCAGCGGTTAATTGGGTCCGCGCGACAGGCTGAATCACTGAGGGAAAATGCCCTACTGTATGCGCGCTTTCAGGACCGCGATGGCTTCTTCGGCTGTGGCCGCGAATGAAAGAAGTGTCATATCAGCATCGGACACGACCAGATGCTCGCGCAGGCATTCGATCGCGCGAGGCCAGCAGTCGCCGAGCAGGATCAAGGGCCGCTGCGGAAGCACGTTCATCACGAGCTTGTTCCACACCAGCGAGATCTCGGTCACAGTTCCCATCCCGCCGCGCAGTGCAATGTAGCCTACCGATTCGAGAATCAATTTTTGAAGTCGCGCGTAGAAGTCGGCGCTCGGCTCGATCTTTTTCAGATAAGAATTGGGCGCCGATTTGAACTGGTCCATCGTTACGCCGATAACGTGGCCGCCCGCTTCGTGCGCGCCGCGGCTGATGGCTTCCATGACTCCGGCGTAGCCGCCCGAGCAAACATCGAAGCCGGCCTCGACCAGGAGCCGGCCGAGCTTTAGCGCTTCCTTGTATTCGGCGGCTTCGGGTCCGCACCGCGAGCCGCCAAATACAGTGATTCGTTTGTTGTTGTTGTTGTTTGGTCCAATCAATGGCTTACCCGGAAGGCGGCAATACTGCCTTCCACACGAACCTCACCTTACCAGATTTTGGGTAGTGGGTCAGTTTGAGGTTCAGAGTTCAAGCTTTAGCTTGCTCTCGAGTTTTATGGTTGAAAAACGGCAAGCTAAAGCTTGAACTCTGAACTTGATCTTCAAACTGACCCACTACCAGATTTTGACTCGCAGAGCCTCCGGTCTCGCCATCGAATTGTCGCCTTCGCAGCCAAAGGCTTTTAGAAATTCCGGCATATTCGATATAGGACCGAGCACCCGGAATCGCGCCGGCGAGTGCGGATCCGTCACAATCAACTGTCGCGCCATCTCCGGCCGCGTATTGCGCCGCCAGCTTTGCGCGAAGGCAAGAAAGAAACGCTGCTCGGGCGTGAAGCCGCCTATCTTTTCCGGACGCGGCTTGCCGTCGAGCGCTTTCTGCAAAGCCAGGTAGGC
>DATNBZ010000308.1:0-20011 GCA_035607285.1 Blastocatellia bacterium
ATCCCAGGCGTAAACGCCTGGGCTACGGAAAAAAATCTTCCGTTGCCGCTCGCGATCCCAGGCGTAAACGCCTGGGCTACGGAAAAAAATCTTCCGTTGCAGCTCGCGATCCCAGGCGTAAACGCCTGGGCTACGGAAAGAAGTCTTCCGTTGCCGCTCGCGATCCCAGGCGTAAACGCCTGGGCTAAAGAAAAAGTCTTCCGTTGCCGCTCGCGATCCCAGGCGTAAACGCCTGGGCTACGGAAAAAGTCTTCCGTTGCCACAACCTCGCTCTAAATCAACTTGATTTACCGAGAGAGAATGACGCCAATATGCGCGCCCAGATAAACGTGTGTCACATGACTTGTCGAACGACTGCGCTGTAGCGTAGAACTTTTTTCATGAATCCATCGATGGCCAAACAGCCTGGCGTGCAGGCGCCGTCAGGAAAATCCGGGAGACGCCGTGAGCGCCTGTTCTACCCAGGCATATCCCTGCTGATCGCCGTCACCGTATTCGCCGGCTTCGCGCCCACCTATTTCCTCAAATCGTACTTCGGCGCGCCCCCGTTGATTCCGCTTCTGCATCTTCACGGGCTCGTGTTCAGCTCCTGGATTGTGCTGTTGCTCACACAGACAACCCTCGTTGCCGCCAACCGCACGGACATCCATCGCCGCCTGGGCATAGCGGGAGGAGTGATCGCCGCGATGATGGTAGTTGTCGGTACGTTGACGGCGATTACACGGGCCAGCCAGGGAGCCGCTCCTCCGGGCGGACCCTCTCCACTTGTGTTTCTGGCGATTCCGCTCTTCGACATGCTCGTGTTCTCGATTCTGGTTTCCGCAGGTTTCTATTTCCGGCGCCGCCCCGATGTTCACAAGAGGCTGATGCTGCTGGCGACGATTTCGATCCTGGCGGCGGCCATCGCGCGATTGCCGTTCAGCATCCTCAAGGCGGGCCCGCCTGCTTTTTTTGGCATCACCGATCTCTTTATCGTTACTTGCATCGTCTACGATTTGGTCACCAGACGTCGCGTTCATCGTGCCACCATTTGGGCCGGGCTCCTGATTATCTTGTCTCAACCGCTGAGACTGATGATCTCAGGCACAAGCGCATGGATGGCATTCGCGACCTGGCTGACGGGCTGGGTTTCGTAACGCCGGGTGCATCCAACGCGCCCGCTTCACGGAAGGCCGATTGGCGGCTACAGAAAAGGGATGCGACACTCTCACATCGGATGCCGAAATCCGACCAACACACGTTGGTGGGATTAGCCAGACTCTCGCATAGCCTCACGGTTGGTCGGGTTGCGGAAATGAGCGTTCAGAGTTCAACGTTCACGTTGCGCGCTACGAGTGGAGGGTCAAAGATTGAACCCTGAACCTCAATCAACGCGACCGAACTAGTTGAAATGATCATCCAGCAAAACATCGCCCAATCCTTCCAATCGCCCGTCGTTCGAGTGGTGCTCGGCGCGATCGCGATCGCTCTCCTCTATGTCCTGTGGAAAGAAGTGCGCAAGATTCCAGCCAGGCTGTTCACGCTGATGGCCACCGCATTCATGGACATGGTAGGCCTGCTGATGATCGTTCCGCTCCTGCCGTTCTACGTCCAGGAACTAAGCGAGCAGGGCATAGACATACTCGGGTTGCACTTTGGACCCGGCAGTATCACCGGATTCATCATCGGCGCGTTCACCATCGCGCAACTCTTGAGCGCGCCGATGTGGGGCCGCCTCTCTGATCGAGTGGGTCGCCGCCCTGTATTGGTGATCGCGTTGGGCGCAGCCGGAATCGCTTATCTGATCTTCGGCTTCGCGAACTCGCTGCTGCTTCTGTTTCTGTCTCGCCTGGTTCAGGGCGCGGGCGGCGGCACCGTCGGTGTGATCCAGGCCTACGTAGCCGACTCGACTGATCCAAAGGATCGCGCGCGAGCGCTGGGCTGGCTCTCGGCCACAACGAATCTAGGCGTAGCTCTCGGGCCGGTGCTTGGTTCTCTCGCGATCGCCTTAGGCAAGCGCGATCTGATGCCGGGAGCCGGCACGTTAGAGCTTGGCCGCGCGGCGCCGGGAATCATAGCGGCCGGGCTTTGCCTGGTGAACATGATTTTTGCGTGGCGTTACTTGAGTGAATCTCGTGATCTCACCGAGCAGCATCCTGCCGGAGAAAAACGTCAGACCTCGAGTCAGGCCATCTTGAGAGTTATCTCGCATTCGAGCGAACCGGCATCCCGACTCATCTTGATCTACGCGATCTCGATAGGCGCCTTCCAGGGGAGCTTCGCGGTCCTCGGGCTGTTCCTGAACGCGCGCTTTCAGGTGACCGCGCAAACGATCGGATATTTCTTCACGTACATCGGGTCGATCTCAGTCTTCGCTCGAGTGCTGTTGTTGGGTCGCGCCGTCGACTGGCTAGGCGAAGCAAAGCTCTCGCGTTTGGGATTGGTGCTCTTGGCGGCAGGAGTCCTCGGGATGCCTTTGTCGACAAATCTGTGGATGCTGGCACTGGCGGTAGCTTTGATTCCGCTAGGCACAGCCTTCACGTTCCCATGCGTGACTGCGCTCTTGTCCAGGGTGATCAATCCAAGAGAACGCGGCTTGTATATGGGAATGCAGCAGACGTATGGAGGAATCTCTCGGATCATCGCACCGTTATTCTTCGGTTGGTGCTTTGATAGGTTAGGAGTCCGCTCACCATACTTCTTCTCATCGGCGATTATTCTGGCGACGATTTCACTTGGCTTTGGGTTGGATAAGTATGCGAGACCCACACCCGCTGTCGTACCCAAACCAACCGTCGAAGAGGCGTAGTCTCGTTCGATGCGCACCTTGCTGCCTCAGAGGTCGGCCTGAAAACGAATTTGATTCGAGATTCTGTGTTGCTCGCTCACATTCGCGTTTCTCCTCTGCGTCCTCGGCGTCCTCGGCGGTTGATTCCGAGCCACTGAGCAGGAAAAATAGCGATATGAATTCCTTTCGTATTGAATCGATGGCGTCGTCTGTGCTGCCAAGGAGCTTAACCGACAAAACCTGCCTTAAGACTTATTCGACCTCAGGCGTGAGAAGAAAAAGGCATACTTCCTCCAATCTCGGTGTCCCGGTCCACTCGAAAGTATCGGCAGTATCCTCAATCGCCTTTCGAATTATGGCGACCAAAGAAACATTGTCCTTGTCACCCTTAGAAAATGAGGAAACGAGAAACATTGTGAGCACGTTCGAAACGATGCCGATAACAGTTCCTCGAATGTCTGCGTTCATTAGTTCTTCCTCTTCAGTCAATTTCGCTGCTCGACCTTTGCTTTCTATCAGCGTGCGCATATAGGCGAGTCAACGAAACGACGTCCATTTACGAAAACGCGTCGGGCGTTATGCATCTGGGGCTCCGGACCGCATTGGTCACTCTGAGCGCAATACCTGGGACCCGTCCGCTGAAGTCCAGGGGTTCGGAGGGTTGGGTCTGACCTTGTTGACAATCGCACAGTCATCGCAAGGTGTCCGCATTGTTTCCTCTCAATGTGTCCGCATTTTTGGCTTGTCCATTACTAACGGACACCGTACAATAGCGGACAATGACACCTACCCAGAAACAACTAGCGCCGTATCTGGACTCGCTTCGAGCGCTCGATTTTGTTAAAAGCATTGAGCTCTCTTCGGATCTTAAGCGAGCCGGGCCTGAAATCGATGGCGTGGTCCGCATCAATACGCCTAAGGGTACATCAGCTTTTTACATCGAACTCAAAAGCTCCTACCTCGACAGGGCCCATATCAATGCCCTAATCGCTCAGGCACAGCGCTACGCCAAGAAGGATCGCCGACCGATGCTCCTGCTCGCCAGGTACGTGCCCGCACCCGCCGCCGAGAAACTTATCGATGCCGGGGTTAACTTCGCAGATCGCGCCGGGAACGTGCACCTGGTGCTCGGAAGGAGCTACGCGCGCACGGTCGTCGGGAGACGCGAACAGCAAAAGGCCAAGGAAGCAAGAACAATGACCGCCGCACGCGCGCAACTCCTCTTTACTTTTGCTGCGTGCGAAGAGTCGCCGACCTGGACCGTCAGACAACTGGCCGAAGCATCCGGAGTCGGCAAGAGCAATGTGGCCACGATAAGAAAGCAGCTGGTAGAGGAAGGAATCCTCACCCCCACCTTCCATGTCAGAAATGGCAAGGAGATCGAGGCGCAGCTACTCCGCGCATACGAACAAGCGCTGCGACCGAAGCTTCTCATCAACCGGTTCAGAGCTGCTGAGTCATCTACAGCTCAACTCCTACGAAGGATTCGAGCGACATTCGCAAAGGCTTCGACAAAATGGTCGATCACGGGCGGTCCGGCTGCATTCGAACTTCAGAGGTTCTACAAAGGCCCTGAGGTTCCGATCTTCGCAGAGTCTCCTACCGACGCGACTCTTCGCGAGCTTCGTGTGTTGCCCGATCGCGATGGCCCGTTAATTCTCCTCCGCGCGTTTGGCACCGTGCCTTTTTGGAAGCAGATTCGTGGGAACATGGTCGCTCATCCGTGGCTGATCTATTGCGAGTTGATGTACTCTTCCGATCCCAGGGCACACGAGGCAGCCGAACAGCTAAAAGCGGAGTTTCTAAACAGTGATCGAGTTAAGCAAGGTTGAGATAGACGATCTTCGGGACTTCAAGGAACTCTGCGGGCAAATGAATGCCGATATCGTAATCGTCGGCGCGATTGCATACCAACTTCATTTCTCAGATGACGAGCTCAAGACCGGCGACATCGATTTCGCCATTGCCCTGGACCTTGTTGAGTTCGCGAAACTGCAGGCAGCCTTGTCGAGCATAGGGTGGGACAACGACCCAAAGCGCGAGGAACGCTGGCGCAGCAAGCACGGAGCGCTGCTGGATTTGATCCCGGCCGGGAAGGCACTACGTGAGTCGAAGCGGTTTGGCCGAACAGCGAGTTCACGATGAGCCTCGGGGGCTTTGACCATGCGTTTTCCGACGCGCAGCCGATCAAAGTGGCTGATGACCTCGTACTACGCGTAGTTCCGCCTGTGGTCTTGATGCTACTCAAAATCATAGCATTCGTGGATGATCCGCAGCGCAGAGGAAAGGATTTGCCTCACATCCGCGCGCTGTTATCGAGATACGAAGGCGACAGCGATCGTGTATTTACAGAACCGCATCCCGGCCTCGACTACAGCCTGGCCAGTGCCTTCTTATTGGGATCGACCTGCGGAAGCTTTGTACCGAAGCAGAGACCGAAGTAGTTCGCGGCTTTATCGCACTAGTTGGTGACGAGAACAAGTCGCTTTGGTGGGCATTCGTCAAGGCATCCCATCGATCCGGTGAACGAGAGGAGGAAGTTGCTCGAAACCAACTCAGGACTTTCTCCAATGCGTTTTCATCCAACTGACGCCAACTCCCGGACTTCCTTTGCTTATTAAGCGGCATCCCTATACCTCCTAAAAGAAATGCAAAGCGGAAATAGGCTAAGCGCAGTGTCGGCGTCAAGGCTACCCGTAGATCGAAGGCCAAGTGAGTTCCTCACTCACTTTGCTGGCGTGACGTGAGGCGGCGGGTTACTGAGGGGCTCGTGAGTTCTCGAAGCGCGTCCCTCCCTATCCATCGTGCCGCGGGGTCTGATGATTCCGCGAGGCGACGAGCTATGTTCACTGCGGCAGCGTTGAGTGCGGGGTTGCGTTTGCCTACCGCTCGCAAAGCCATGTTCACCGCCTTCTTGACGAAGTGCCTATCGTCGCTTGCCGCGCGCAGGATCAAGACCAGGCCCTGGCGAAACTGCTCGTCGGTGGCGGTTTTGTCATGCACCGTGAGAGACCACAACAACGCAAAGCCCGCTCGCTTAACGAACTCACTTTCCTGTTTGCTCCATTTAGTGACTTTGCGCCACGCGTGCGGAGTTCTGTCGAAGAGGTTGAAGCACAGCGTGTCGCAAATGCCCCAGTTGTCGAAGTCTCTCACCCACGAGTCCATCTGCGTTGATGTGACAAGCGACGGCTCGTCCACGAACGATGTCAGCATGCGGGCTTCGTACCAGCCGGTCTCCCAAAGCGCCGCCGCGAGTTCATGATTTCGCCCAAGCGGCTTTGCCACTTTCTGAATGTTAGACATCGACACGCCAAACGCTTTCTTCGTGTAGTTGCCGTAGCGTTTTGACATGTCTTCGAGGACACGTTTTTCAGCAAGGCGCTCGAGCGACGTGAGCACGGCTTTGACCTGCGCGCTGAGCGAAGGCTGCGAGATCTTACTTGTAGGCTTCGCGTCGTCGGCTGTTGACGAGGTTGGTTTGATGCGCGGACTTGATTGACTCATCTGATTCGCCAACCCTTATCGATGTAACGATGCCCACCAACGTCGGTGACTTGAATCGCTGCGCGATATCGGCCTGCTGCGCCAGTCTTCAATACCTTTGTTTCAGATTGAATCTTCTCTTCGTCGGGTCCGTCTCGCATCGCCTCCTTGAGCACCCGGCCGCCGAGGGACTCGCCCGCGGCTTCGCCCTTCAGAGTCAGCACCGTAGGCGCGATGTCTACGTTTCCGGCGGCGGCTCTAACAGTAGCTCCGCGTTTGAAGTCCGGCCCCCACAGGATCAGAGTGTTGTGCACGAGCCACGGGCTAAGGCCCCCATGTCCGCTGGCCTCACCGGTAAGAGCGCCGGTGTTGCCCGCGCCTTCCGTGTAGTGTTCGCCCGCGACGCCAAAACCATTCGCCGCCGAACTCCACGGCAAGGTGAAGACGATATCCGGGCCTCGGTGAAACTCCGCCTCGTTGATCAGCTCAAGCGAGAAGGTCCCTAAGACCCATCCAGTCTCATCCGCTGTCTTGCGTCTCGGTCCCGCTTGGCCGCCTGATATGCCGGCCGGCCTGCGTTCGGAGGTAAATACCACATCGACCCAGTCCTGCGATTGCAGGAAGCGCACGATCCTTCTAATCCGCAGCGCGTCTCGTCCTTTAACGTGCACCAGCACCGACTGCCCGTTGGAGGCAAGCACTACATCGTCAGAATCGGCGGAGCTTTTCAGTGCTGCTTTGATCAACGCCTGCGTTGCGTCGACTTTGAAGTCGTGCACGCTGAAGCCGTGGTCTGAGAGCACTATTACATCGGTCTTATCCGCCAGGCCAAGCTCCTCGAGTTTTGCGAGCGTAAGCGCGAGATTGCGGTCGTTGTTGGCGAGCGCTTCTCGAGCCTGTTTTGAGCCAACACCATGACTGTGTTGGGCGCCGTCGGGTTCGGTTTGCCAGTCGATGACGACGTCCGGTTTCAATTCCGGAAGAACGTATTCGCGGAGCACGCGGTCCGCCCAATCGACCGCGGCACTGCTCTCATCTGCTGGCGCTGCGCCGAAGCGTGACAGCACGGCGGCACTAACCTCATCTGGATAAGCGACTCGCTTGCCCGGATCGAAGTTGCCGTTAATCAACACTCCGACGCCTTCAGGCGCCCGATGATTCAAGAGCAAAGCGCTGCCGGTCGAGCCCGAGCTTACGGCGGCGAAGCGGATGCCCCGCGATTTCAGGTATTCAGCCATGCTCGGCATGAAAAGCAACCGGCCTTCGGTAACGTCTCTCAGCTTCAGCAACTGCCGATAGTCTCCGGTGTTGAACGCGTGATTCGGGTTCACGCCGGGTACAAACATCGCATTGCTGACCAACCCGTTGACGCCGGGATAATGGCCGGTTGAGATAGCCGCGGCGTTCACTCGAGTGACGGTCGGGAACACAGAATGCGAGTTGATATAGTTCACGCCTTCCCGGCGCAGGCGGAAAAGAGTCGGCGTGTCTTCCCGATTGATCGAGTCGGGACGCAGACCATCCATGACGACTATCAGGATGAGCCGGGCGGTGCCTGGCGATTGTTTGGATACGTCAGTGTCGGAGTAGAAGTTGGGGGCGAGCACCGCGATAATCATAACCAGTGTCAACCCAATCGGAGAGCGTCGAATTATTATCATCGTCTATGCTCCTGGCCGTTTGATTTTCCATTTGAGATTTGAGATTTGAGATTTGACATTTGTGATTTGCGATTTAACAGCAAACGATGGTGCGGATGATAACTGGCGTCGTCCAATTCAGGCAAAGGCAATTCCAATCTGACCGAACGCAATCCGAGTGTGATTTGGGTGTAACCTGAACGCAAACGCTTAAGCGAGTCTCCGAAGCGGCGTCGGCCATAAAGCTCCGAGTGTCAACGCTTCTCTGCGTCCCCGGCGTCCTCTGCGGTTGATTCCTTGGCGCTGATAAGGAATCAACCGCAGAGGACGCCGAGGACGCTGAGGGATGTTTTGCCGGTTACACACTAAGACACAACTTTGCGTAGTGCTCACGCGGCTTCTCAACATTGCCGCACACACTTCTTAACTACGTCGCGCAAGTTTCCCGCCCAGCCATCCGCACGGGAGCGCGGTCACAACTAGCGCAATCGGATACCATCTCGGGCCGAGTTCCGGGCCGGCGTTCCACGTTGCCAGTAAGCCGGCTGTGCCCAACAAGACTCCAATGAAGCCGAGCACCAGCGCGTGCTTCATTGGCCGAGCGGGTGCGAGTCGCGCCGCGATGTAACCGCCCGCAATCGCGTAGATGCTGCGATAAGCCGTCGCGAGTACGAAGAGTCCGTCCGCCATCCGCCGGCCCGAAGGCGGAAAAACATTCGTCGCATGCATAACGGCATCGGTGCCGACGGAAAGGACGACAACCACGACCACGCCGCCCAGCACTGCACCGATGCTTCGAAGCGCGCGGCGCGGGCGTTGTGTTTCGCCCGCGCCGCTCTGAGTTCTCATTTCGCTCTCGGTTCCACTCATTCAGACCTGGCTCGCTTTCAACGTCCGAGCGTCGTACTCCGCGAAGTCGAAGCTGGATTATCGCCCGTCATAAGCCCGCTGCAAAGTCGGGATGTCGATCTTTGCCATTTGCATCATGGCTTCCATCACTCGCTTGGCCTTCTCGGCGTCTTTGTCTTGCAGCATTTCTATCAAGATGGTCGGAGTTATTTGCCAGGACAGGCCATATTTGTCTTTGAGCCAGCCGCATTGCGATTCTTGTCCGCCTTCAGAGAGCTTTTGCCAGAACTCATCCACTTCTTCCTGCGTTTTGCAGTCCACGACGAACGATTGCGCTTCGGTGAAAGTGAAGGGATGGTTTGTGCCTCCGTCCATGGCAATGAACTTCTGGCCGTCGAGGGAGAACACGCCGTGCTTCACTGCGCCTTCGGTTCCGCCTTCGCCCGCTGCGTAACGCTCGACGCGGTCAATGCTCGAGTTGTTGAATCGAGACGTGTAAAACTTCATCGCATCTTCCGCCTTTCCATTCTGGTCGCCTACGAACATCAGACATGGGCTGATCTTCTGCGGAAAGGCCGCGAGATTCAATTGCCACGAAAGACCGTATTTGTCGGCCACCCATCCGAATTTCTCGCTGAACGGATACTTGGCCAGCTCCATTAATACCGAGCCGCCTTCGGAGAGCTTCTGCCACAGCGCATCAACCTCCTTCGCCGTTTCGCAAGCAACGTAGAACGAGACCGCCGGTGTGAGTTTGAAATGCGGGCCGCCGTTCAGTCCCGTGAATGTCTGGCCCTCAAGTTGAAAGTCCACGGTCATGACTGTTCCTTTCGGCGCCGGCCCGGCCTCTCCATAGTAAGTAATACGGCCTACTTTTGAATCTCTAAACACTGAAACATAAAAGTTCGCAGCCTCTTCGGCATTGTTGTCGAACCACAGGAACGGGGTGATCTTTTGCATGTCGTCTCCTTCCTTCTTTCAATGAGTCGAGCGTCCGAGCGTCTTGTTCGTAGTTCGGCCTTTAGGCGGAAGTTTGTAATGTACGGTCAACTGCCGCTTCCGCCTGAAGGCCGAACTACGAACTGCTCGCGCTCTGGTTTATCTTTTGAAGCGGGTTTTAGACAGGAGGCGTCGTTCACGCCTTAGCCTGCTTCTCAATGTCTGCGCGCAAGCGCTGCTCGTGCTCCTTGATTTCCGGCGTCGCCTCGTCACCGAAGTCCTCCATCTCAAACACCTGGCGAATTTCCACTTCGGTCTGGTCGAAGGGCGCGCGCTTCAGCCAATCCACCGCATCCTGCATG
Organism: Blastocatellia bacterium; assembly: GCA_035607285.1. Classification (GTDB taxonomy): domain Bacteria; phylum Acidobacteriota; class Blastocatellia; order UBA7656; family UBA7656; genus Onstottus_A. Next base: position 10,044 of record DATNBZ010000308.1, read on the forward strand.
GAGTTGACTTTCCACAGCCAGAAGCCGGCTATCAATTCCTTGGTTTCGGCAAAAGGCCCGTCGGTAACGGTGGTCTTTCCGCCTTCGAATCTTACTCGCTTGCCCTTCGAGGTCGCGTGAAGCCCTTCGCCCGCGAGCATGACCCCGGCCTTCACCAGTTCCTCGTTGAACTTGCCCATGTCCGTAAGCATTTTTTCGTCCGGCGTAACGCCCGCCTCTGACTCCTTGCTCGCTTTAACAATGACCATCACTCGCATCTTTGTTTCTCCTTACGTATTCAAAATTAGAGCCGGACCGGTTTCAACCGTTGATCTAACCTTGCACTCCAGGCTCTCTACAGTATTGTCGAACAAGGCGTCCCGAAATCGACAAGTCAAGTATGTTTTCTTTTGAAGTTTTTGTTAAGTGCGAAGGTTAGGGGCGACGTTCGTAGTCCGGCCTTCAGGCGGAAGTTTGTAATTCAGCGTAAATCAAGGATACGAACTTCCGCCTGAAGGCCGGACTACGAACATGAACTTCAACGCCAGTTTAGCCTCGGGTGTGAGTGGGACTTGAGCCGGGAACCGCCCGCGACTCTTCGCCTGAGGAAGTGTCCTGAGAATTCCTGGAACCCCGTAGGGGTGGAATGTCTATAGTGGCGAGTTCCCAGGTTGCCAACCCCGTAGGCGTGAAATGTCCTTGCGCTCAACTGTATGCCGCTCCTAACGGAGCCAGGAAGTCCACGTCGGCAGTCGGTAACTATGAACGTCGCACCCCTACGGGGTTGCCGGGTCGGAACGCTCGATTCACCGCTCTGAGTTGCTGTTGACCTAAGTCCCACCCCTAATCACACCTTTAGCCTCTGCTCTGTTGGTCTCAGCAAGTCTGCCGGCTAAAGCCGGAACTCCAAACGCTCGCATTGACCGGATTAGGTCTTTCCATATAATTGATGCGTTCAAAACAAAGCGCGTTCTTATCGGCGTGACAGTATGCTTCGAACCCTAATCCTTGGATTGTTTTTCGTCTCATCGGCGATCGGCGCCGGCGCGCAGCAGCGGAGCGCGAGCATCACTGCGATCATGCCAACGTTTGGCCACCCGGGAACCACGGTGACCATTCGAGGCGCCGGTTTCTCCGGCTTCGAGTCCGGGACGTGGGCTAAAGAGCTGACGAGTGAGCCGGCCCCGGGCGCGGTCGAATTCAACGGCGTGCCCGGCGAGATAATCTTCTGGCAAGACAACCTGATCACCGTGAAAGTGCCGATCGGCGCTTCAACAGGACCGATCCGAGTCGTCAACCCGGCGGCGAGGGTTCAGTTGACCGGCGCTTCGTTCGAAGTACCTTTCTCAGAGGGCTCAGGCCGCGCTTCGTCGACCGGTGAAACGTCGCGCCCGCCAACTGCTAAAGGCGATATTGAACCCGAGAACAACTCGGACGGCTCGGCGCAGGCGTTCATAACGCGAGGTAATGCCTATTACCAGAGGAGAGACTACCGGTCGGCGATCAACCAATACGACAGGGCGCTCGCCGTTTCAGGGAATTCAGTCGACGCCCTCGAGGCGCGCGGCTTGTCTTACAGCAGGCTCGGCATGTACGACGAAGCGATCTCGACTACAAATCGAATCCTCACAATCGCGCCGCGCAATCCGCGCGCTTATGCGAGTCTGTGCTGGTACTACAGCCTCTCCGACCAGTATCAGGCTTCCGCGGACGCCGGCAGGTTGGCTGTCAAGTATGCGCCTGACAACTATGCGGGTTACACGAATCTGTGCCGCGCCTACAACGACCTGGGGCGTTATCAGGAGGCCGTAACGACATGCGGCCGGGCGCTCGAGCTGAAGCCGGGAGACGGCGAGACGTATTTCTATCTCGGTCGCGCTTACAAGGGCTTGAAGCAACCGGCCAGGACCGGCCCGTTGTTTGAGAAGGCGGTCGCGGGGCTTCTCCAATATGTCAGGGAGAACCCGGACGACGCGGATGGTCATTACCTTTTGGCCAACGCTTACACCGAGACGAAACAGGATGAATCAGCGATGCGCGAGTATTTGAAAGCTATCGAACTCAAGCCGCGATTCCCGCAGGCGCGTTACAACCTCGGAGTCATTTTCTTCATAATGGGCCGCACCAAAGAAGCACTCGATCAGCAGGAACAACTCAACACCATGGACCGGGCGCGAGCCGCGCGTCTCAGTCAGTTAATCAAGAGTCGCTGACCTCACCGCGACCTTCACAGGAGGATTCGTGATGAAGAAAGTGTTTTGCGTTATGTTCGCACTAGCTGCGCTGACCGTTCTCGCAGGCGCACAGGAACCGAAGACCCACATCGCGCTCACCCCGGCAGACGTGAAATGGGGACCCGCGCCGCCAAGCCTTCAGAAAGGCGCCGAGCTTGCCGTGGTCTCGGGCAACCCTGGAGCCGCCGGACCGTTCGTGATCCGACTCAAGGTGCCGGCCGGCTACAAGATCGCGCCCCACTGGCACCCTACCGATGAACACGTGACTGTAATCTCCGGCACATTTGCTTTGGGGATGGGCGACAAGTTTGACGCAAAAGCGATGAAGGAAATGGGGGCCGGGAGCTATGGGATGTTGCCCGCTGAAATGCGTCACTACGCGATGGCGAAGACCGCCGCAATCGTTCAGGTCCATGGAACGGGGCCGTTCGTGCTGAACTACGTCAATCCGGCGGACGACCCGAGCAAAGCTACTTCTATGAAGTAGTGCCCAGCGACTTCAGGCTTTTTCGAGGCGGCAGGTTGGTGTCTGGTTTGGTAGTGCTGCATTAGTGTGGTGTCCATAAGCAGTCCTCAGCGTCCTCGGCGTCCTCCGCGGTTTATTCCCCAGCGCCGAGCCGGGATAAACCGCAGAGGACGCAGAGGACGCTGGGGAGCACTGAAGGTGAGCGAGCAACACACTATGACTCAAGTGCCCACCCGGAAATACGCTTCTTCGAGGAGGCAATATGCTCAAAAAAGTACTCCTGCTTGACTTTGTATTGGCCGCACTTGCTGCGACTGCGTATGCGCAAGCCGCATCGCCGGCTAATGACGGCCGCGACAAAGATCGCGCCGAGATCCGCGCTCACATCGACAGCATCTTCCAGGCGTTCATCAACAAAGACGCCGCCAAGCTTCGAGCCACGCATCATCAGAACTGGCTCGGATACCTCGAGGGCTCGCGCACGATGATTCATGGAGTCGACGGCTACATGGGCACCACTTACGTCGACCCCTCGAGTCCCTACGGTATGAAGAGCTACAAGATGCGCGAGTTCGACATGATCTTCAAAGGCGACGCGGCGTTTGTATGCTTTGTCGCCGACGTCGAAGCCAACACCCCGAACGGTCCTTCAAAGCGAACCCTGCGCATCTCTGACTTCTACACAAAGCAGGACGGACAGTGGATCCAGACCGGGAGCGATACGGAGCTTCATCCGGAATCTGTGGAGGACCAGCAATCCGCGCCGAGGCCGTTATCGGACCAGGGAAAGAAAAGATTGCTCGCCGCCAGAGAAGCAGTATGGCGGGCTTACTTCTCGAACGATCGCGCGGCGCTTGAACGATTGATCCCCGAAGAGACCGTCACCATCGAGGCGGGCGACAACAACTGGGGCAATCGCAAAACCGTGCTTGATGGCGCCGCGCAGTTTGCAAAGGGTGGAGGCAAGCTTGTGAAGCTCGAGTTTCCAAAGACTGAGATTCAAGTCTATAGCAACACTGCCGTCGTCTACTCCAACTATTCTTATGAGATCGAGACCGGCGGCCAGCGATACCAGCAAACGGGCCGCGTCACCGAAGTCTTCGTCTTGCGCAAAAGTCAGTGGGTAAATCCGGGCTGGCACATGGATACGGGGAAATAGAAACCACAGATGAACACAGATGAACACCGATAGACCTGGCGAACTTTGCGGTGGCGAGCTTTGCGGTCCTCGGCGAGCTTTGCGCTAATGTATCTTTGCTAATGTATCTTTTCATGTGACGAGCTCGCGCACGAGTCCCTATCTTCCGAATATCTGTGTTGATCGGTGTTCATCTGTGGTTCTAAGATTTCTTGCGGAGACGAAACGACAACTATGAAAGGAATCTACAAATCCGCCTGGCCGTACGCTGACGACGCGTTGAATCTCCCGGTCGCAGACGTCGAGTCCGCGATCCCGTTCTACGAAACAATCATGGGATTCAAAGTCGTCTCGCGTGACGATTCGCCGTGTAAGTCGGCCGTCCTCGCAAGAGACAACATTCAGATAGGTCTCGCGGAAAACGGCGGGGACCCGGCGCAGGAGGGCTGTTTCTTTGAAGTCGACAACGCCGATGCTGCCTTTGAGGAATTGAAGTCGAATGGGTTGACGAGGCAACCGGTCTGGATCGAGCGGAAGCCGCCCGAAGAAAGAGAAGAGGCCGGCTTCAGGATCGATCAGCACGGAGCAACTTCGTTCAAAGTGTTTTTCGTCGTAGCGCCGGACGGGCTTTGCTACTGTATTGGTGAACGGTTGAGTTCAGAATAGGACCAAAGCATGTGTAGAAATATCAAAACGCTATTCAACTTCGAGCCGCCAGTGACAGAGGAAGAGATTCGCGCGGCGTCGCTCCAGTTTGTGAGGAAGATCAGCGGCTTTAACAAGCCGTCGAAGGCAAACGAGGCGGCGTTCGACTCGGCGGTCGATGACATTGCAAGGATCTCAGGCCAGCTTCTGGTCTCGCTCGAATCCAACGCAACGCCGAAGAACCGCGAAGAAGAGGCAGCGAAGGCGAAGGCGCGCGCCGCACAGAGATTCGCCACGTGAGATTGTCGATCAATACTCGAGAGTCGTGTATATCCGTGTGAACCCGTCAAATCCAGGCGTTCAGAGTACCGACTTTAGTCGGGCAGTGCCTCGCAATACAGACGCATCGAAAGAGAAAGGCACTGCCCGACTAAAGTCGGTACTCTGACTGCTTGGATTTGACGGCTTCACGCGGATTTGTCAGGCGAGAAGGGATTTCGCGCGTAACAAATCATGATTCAACCCGATGAACTCAAGACGAATGAGCCGCTGCTATGGTCCACCGGAACTGGGGTTGATGTATGGGAGATGTTCTGCGCGTGCATTGCGGGTGACGTCGATATCGTCAAGCGCCTTGTGAACAAAGATCCTTCGATTGTGCGATGCAATTATGCGTATCGCACGCCGCTTTACTTCGCGGTGCGCGAGAATCAACTCGAGATAGTTCGATTCCTGCTCGAGCAGGGCGCCGACCCGCTGAGTCTCGCGGTGGACAACAGCCTCCTGGAGATCGCTCGCGACCGCGGCTACTCCGAGATGGAGATGATGCTCGAGGCTAATCTGGCGACCGCGCAGGGCGCATCGCCGCAGGGAGAATCCCTCGCAGCGGCCATTCGCGAGCGCGACCTTGCGAGAGTGCGAAGCCTGCTGGATGCATCACCCGAGCTTCTGCATGCCGGAGACGGGCGCTCCAATCAACCTATTCACTGGGCGGTTATGACGCGGCAGATTGAGATCATAGATGAATTGCTCGCGCGCGGAGCAGACATAAACGCGCCGCGTTTCGATGGCGCGCGTCCGATTCAGCTTACGAATGGTGACTATACTTATCGAGGCTGGCGCGATGTGCCCAAAGAGATAGAGACTACACCGCGAGAGGTGCTCGATCACCTCCGTATGCGCGGCGCTTATGTTGACATCAACACCGCCTCGAGCATCGGCGATCTGGAGCGAGTCAGAGAGTTGCTCGACGAAAACCCGTCGCTCGCCAATCGAGTGTCGGAGTACGTCACATACTACATAGGCTCGGGGGCGCCGTTGAAGAACGCCGCCGCGCGCGGGCACATCGAAATCGTGAAGCTGTTACTCGATTGCGGGGCCGATGTAAATCTGCGCGAGGAGGGCATTGCTCCGCGCGGCCACGCGTTGTACTCGGCGGTCTACAACGGTCACTACGAAATTGCAGAACTCCTGCTCGAGAAGGGCGCCTATGCGAATCCGCCAGTCGAAAGTTCAGCCGACGCGTTGAGCATCGCCAGGATGAACAAGGATGAGAAGATGGCTGAGCTGCTCTGCTCTTACGGCGCGGCCCGATCACTTGACATTCTCTCGTACTACGGCGACGTCGAGACCGCGGCCGCGATCTTCGCCGTGAAGCCTGAGCTTGCCGACGACCCACACGCGCTCTCGCAAGCCGCGGGCAATGGCAACGAAGCGTTTGTCCGTTTGATGCTTCACCATCAGCCCAACCTTGCGAAGAGAGTCTCGGGAACCGCCAAGACGCGAGAGCTGTCCGATTTCCTGTTCGAACGCGGCGCGAACCCGAACAAAACTGACTGGCTGGGCATCACCGCGCTGCATCAGTTTGCGAAGAAGAGCGACCAGGACAACGCTGGGCGGTTCATCGATCGAGGAGCAGATCTGAATGCTCGCGATGAAGACATCTGTTCGACGCCGCTGGGGTGGGCAGCAAAATTCGGCAAGACCGAAATGGTCGAGTTTCTTCTCGAGCGCGGCGCAAAGCCAAACTTGCCCGATGATCCACCGTGGGCGACCCCTCTTGCGTGGGCAAAGCGTCGTGGACATCTGGAGATTGTGGAGTTGTTGGAAAACATGTAGGGGCGGCCCTCCGTGGCCGCCCCTCAGTCGAACCCGACGTTTCTTTGGCCGCATGTAGGGGCGGCCCTCCGTGGCCGCCCCTCAGTCGAACTCGATGTTTCTTTGGCCGCAATGTAGGGGCGGCCCTCCGTGGCCGCCCCTCAGTCGAAGTCGAAATCCCTTCGGCATCACCGAGGGGCGGCCACGGAGGGCCGCCCCTACATGTTATTGCGAAGTTTTATGCTATTCAGAAGCCTATGAATCATCGTGCTTCGACAAGCCTTCGGCCGTTAATTGCGTTGACGCTCTTGCCGTTCGTGCCAGTCGCGTCTCATTCGTCGCAACATCCGGCGCCCTCAACTTCGGCGACTAGTCCGCGTGATTCACGTTACCCGGCGCATTGGTGGACGCCTGTTCCCAAAGAGGGAGCACCGGATTGGGAAATACTGCCGCAGGAAGCCGGGCCCGGCGAAGTCATCCTCTCCAAACGCCACGAACTCGGATTGCTATCCAATTTCGCGGCGACCCCGTTTATCTTTCGTGGCAAACATTACGCGAGCCTGGAGGGGTTCTGGCAGATGATGCTTTATCCCGAAGGCCCCGGACGCACGAGCGATCCGCGCGCAAAATACCCCGCGCTCGAATGGAAATACACGCGTGAGCAAGTGGCGGAGATGACAAGCTTCGAAGCCAAGAACGCCGGCTCGCTGGCTGAAGAAAACATGAAGAAGATGGGAATCAACTGGGTCACCTTCGAAGGCACGCAGATCGAGTACCGTCCTGCCGAGCCTGGCGAGCATTACCGTTTGATCGTAGCGGCGACCTGGGAGAAGGTGCGCCAGAATCCCGAAGTCAAGAAAGTTCTTCTCGCGACTGGCGATCTCATCCTGAAACCCGATCACCATCAGGAACCCAACGCGCCCGCCGCCTGGCGATACTACGAAATTCTCACCGCGATCAGAGCCGAATTGCGGAAGCAACTTTAAAGGAGAACACGATGACGCAACCCACATTGATCGACCGCCGCACATTCATCGAGGGCGCGGTCGCCGGAGCAACCACTCTTATCCTGCCGCGACGAGCGAGCGCCGAGTCGCCCGACCTCGCGCCTATTCGAGCGCAAATCGAGAAGCGCCACGACGAAACCGTTCAGCGTTTACAGGAGTGGATACGCCAGCCTTCGATCGCAGCCGAGAATCGCGGAGTAGTCGAAGGCTGCGAGATGACAATGCGTCTCCTTCGCGACGCGGGATTCTCCGGCGTGACGAAGATACCTACCGACGGCCAGCCCGGAATCTTCGCTACACTTGATGCGGGCGCACCAAAAACGCTCGGGCTTTATTTCATGTATGACGTGAAACAGGCGGACCCGGCCGAGTGGTCTTCACCGCCTTGGGACGCGAAGCTGGTCGATAAGCCAGGACTGGGCAAGGTGATCATCGGGCGAGGCGCGGTGAATCAGAAAGGTCCCGAGGCCGCGTTCCTCGCTGCGCTTCATGCGATTCGCGGCGCGAACCGCAAGCTGCCGGTGAACCTGGTGTTCGTCGCAGAAGGCGAAGAAGAAATCGGCTCGCCCCACTTTCCGCAAGTCGTCGGCAAGCCCGAGATTCAAGCCGCACTGAAGAAATGCAGCGGCGTGTTCATGCCGTTTGCCTCGCAAGGTCCCGAAGGAGACGTTCAAATCAACCTCGGCGCGAAAGGCATCATCGAACTCGAGCTTGTCGCGAGCGGCGAACGCTGGGGGCGAGGACCGCGAAAGGATATTCACTCGAGCTTGAAGGCTTATGTCGACAGTCCCGCATGGCATCTCGTGCAAGCGCTGGCAACGCTTGTGACCCCGGATGGCAACGAGCCCGCAATCGATGGACTCACCGACAAGGTGCGCCCTCTCTCTAATACCGAGAAAGCGATGATCGCCGAAGCCTCACACCGGCTCAAAGAGGACTTGACCAAGAAGGGACTCGGCGTCGAGCACTGGGCTCGCGATGTCAACTGGCTCGAAGCGCTCGAGCGGCTTGCGTCGAGGCCGACAGTCAACATCGAAGGACTGGTTGGCGGTTACACCGGGCCAGGCGGAAAAACGATTCTTCCGCATCGAGCCGCAGCCAAGCTCGATCTGCGCCTCGTGCCCGACATGACGGCGTCTGAATCGCTGGCCTCGCTCAAGGCTCATCTTGCGAAGCGCGGCTTCGGCGACATCGAAGTCAATATGACCGGCGGCTACGATCCTACGAGCACGCCTGCCGATGCCGCTCTTATTCGAGCACAGCAGGCGGTGTATCGGCGTCGAGGAATCGAGCCGGTTATGTGGCCGCGCCTGGCGGGTTCGTGGCCGGGTTATGTGTTCACCGGCGAACCGCTGCGATTACCGGCCGGTCATTTCGGACTGGGACACGGCGGCGGAGCCCATGCGCCCGACGAGTTCTACCTGATCGAGTCGGCCAATCCAAAAGTGCAAGGCATCGATGGAGCTGCTTTCTCTCTGGTCGAGTACCTGCACGAGCTTGCGGTTACGAGTTGAAGGTTGCAAAAACACGAATGACCAACATTGGTTTAGGGCGCCTTAGAAGTGGGGTCCCTGGTAAACGGTAGTGGGTGTATTAGCGTGTTGCCAGCAGGCAATCCTCTGCGTCCCCGGCGTCCTCCGCGGTTTTTTCCTGCTCAGTGGCTCGGGTTCAACCGCAGAGGACGCCGAGGACGCAGAGGAGCCGCCCCTACATATGAGACTGGCGTGGGCGTTAGCCAGGATAGATCGTTCCCTCTTCCACAAAACATAGCGGGTTGTGCCATTTGTCCTCCGCGTAGAATGATCGCTCGCCCCAGGGCCGCACGCTGATGCCTCCGCCCGAGACGCCGTGCACGTCTTCCTTCGAAAGACACCCGAGCGCTTCAGCGCGAGCGAAGATCGCGTCCAGATCGTTGACCGTGAAGTACAACGCCTTTGCCGCCGGGTGCGGCTTCCCGGCAGACGACACATCGACGACCTGCAGCGTCACCGCGCCGCAGGTGAAGTAGCACCGCGAGCCTGCCTGCTTGCGACCAGCTTGACCGAACAACTTGCCATAGAAATCAGCCGCCTGGTCGAGGTTTCCTACCTCGACGTTGATGCGAAAAAGGCTCGGCACGTCAGAGTCAGCGGACTCCTTCCTTTTCGCCGCAGTCACCTTCTTTGATGCCCCCTTCTTCATTGCACTCTTCTTCGTAGCCATGCATTCCTCCGTATTCTTTATCTTTGAGAGTTTCAGTTAGGGTCCTTCGAGAACCACGCCAACCAGTCCCGCACAAGCTCCAGGCGTCGCCGATTGATGTGGTAGACGCGGCTGCGTCCCTCGCGATCGTGATAGATCAACCCTGCCGACTCAAGCACTCGAATGTGCCGCGTGGTGGTGGGCCAGGCGTGCTCGAATAC
>DATNBZ010000012.1:0-26116 GCA_035607285.1 Blastocatellia bacterium
AAGTGCGCATGAGCGACGCCGTGCGCATCCAGCCTATCGGTTGCGTCATGCGCTCCGACGTGCTCGCCCGGTTGATGATGAGGCCGATCATCCGCGGCGGTGCGCGCGGCGTCGTGAGGCGCCAAACCCTTGTCGTGCGCCGCGGCGTGAGCCTCGTCGGCTTCGCCGCCTCCGTGAACCTTGCGGAATCGCTCTTCGCCCCAGAACGTCAGGCCGATCAAACGGGTCATGTAAAACGCAGTCATACCCGCGGTGATGAATCCCACGAACCAGAGGATCTTGCCGCCGCCGAAGATGTTCGTCGAAAAAGTCTTCCACAGGATTTCATCTTTGGAGAAGAAGCCCGCGAAGGGAACGATCCCGCAGATGGCAAGCCACCCGATGAACATCGTCTTGTAAGTAGTCGGCAGATACTTTTTCAAGCCTCCCATTCGCGGCATCTCCTGTTCGTGATGCATGCCGTGAATGACCGAGCCCGATCCGAGGAACAGCAAGGCCTTGAAGAAAGCGTGCGTGAACACGTGGAAGATGGCGCCGATGAAAGCGCCGACGCCCGCGCCCAGGAACATATAACCCAACTGTGAAACGGTTGAGTACGCCAATACCTTCTTGATATCCGTTTGAGTAATGCCGATGGTCGCGGCGATGAACGCCGTCAGGCAACCGACCAGCGCTACGATCATCATCATCGTTACCGAGCGCTGAAAGATGAAGTTTGTGCGTGTAACCATAAACACGCCCGCGGTGACCATCGTCGCCGCGTGTATCAGCGCCGACACGGGCGTCGGTCCGGCCATAGCGTCCGGCAGCCAGATGTACAACGGTATCTGCGCGCTTTTGCCGGTCGCGCCGATGAACAGCCCAAGCGCAATCCACGACATCAACCCGAATTGCCAGAGATGTTCCTGGGGATAGGCGGCCGACAGTGCGGCGACGTCGTGGAATTGGAGCGTGCCGAACGTCGCAAACACGCCGGCGATGGCCAACACCATTCCGAAGTCGCCTACGCGATTGACAACGAATGCTTTCTTGGACGCGTCCGCCGCTTCATGTCTGTCAAAGTAGTAGCCGATGAGAAGATATGAACAGAGCCCGACGCCCTCCCATCCGACAAACATGATCATGAAGTTCGAGCCCATTACGAGCAGGAGCATCATGAACATGAACAGGTTCAAGTAGGAGAAGAAGCGATAGTAACCCTTATCGCCGTGCATGTAGCCGGTGGCAAAAACGTGAATCCAAAAACCAACGAAGGTGACGACGAACATCATCACCAGTGAGAGCTGATCTATCTGGTAGCTCCACTCGATGTTGAAATTGGTGACGGCGCCTTTTTCTTGCCCCAGCGTAGAGCGGGCCGCGCCTCCCGGCAGCCAGGTGAATGAACCCGGGAACCCGTCGTTAGTCGTGAGGTACGGCTTATCTTCGTTTGCGGGGTTGTAGCTCCAGTGATACTCGTAGAAGGCCCCCAGCGTCAGCAGCATCGATACGAGTATTACACCGCACGCGACGATGGTGACGACGCGCTCGCTCAGCCCAAGCTTACGGCCAAGCAGGAAATTAAACAGGAAGCCGAACACCGGAAGAACTGGAATGAGCCAGACGAGTTTGAGCATAACGGTTCAGGGTTCGGGGTTCAGAGTTCAGAGTTCAGAGTTCTTGGTTTCAAACCCCGAACGTTGAACCCTGAACTCGGAACTTATTCGTTACCACTTCAAAAGATCGATCTCATCGATTGCGATGGTTTCGCGATTTCTGAACATCGCTATCACGATGCCCAACCCCACCGCCGCTTCGGCCGCAGCTACGACGATGATGAAAATGGTGAATACCGGACCAGCGAGCGGGTTCACCGCAAGGCCTTTTGCGGTCAGCGCATCCTTGTTCATGTCGAGGTAGCGCGAGAACGCGATCAAGTTAAGGTTGACCGCGTTCAGGATCAGTTCGATGGACATGAAGATGATGATGATGTTGCGGCGCGACAGGACTCCGGCCACTCCCACAACGAACAATAAAAAGCTCAGCATCAGAAAGTTGATGAGCGTGGGTTCAAACCGCTTAAGGATTGGTTGGTTGGCCGGTAAAAGCAACGGGGCCGCATAGGCGAGCACGCCTATGATTATGCTGATCAAAGCATCCCTCCAACGGAATTGCGGATTGCGAATTGCGAATTGCGGAATGAAACCGGCGATCGTTCTTCATTCCGCAATCCGCAATCCGCAATTCGCAATTTCCTATTCATAGTACTTCTCTTGTTTTGTTCCGCGTGCCAGGAGCACCGCGCCAACCATAGCGACCAGCAGCAGCAGCGATGCTATCTCGAAAGGCAGGGCGGCCTGGCGGTAGAGCTGCTCGCCGACTGCCTGAGTGTCTTTGGAAATGTTCAAGCCCGCGCCGGCTGATGCGCGATCCGCGGTCTCCGCGACCGCCGGCGTTCCCTCAGGCGGCCTGAACGCAGCTTGCGCGGGAGACATTGCAAAATAGAACGAGCCCGCCAGCAGCAAGGCTATCATCACCGCCGGCCACGTCTGCCCGGTGTATAGTCTCACTCTCGACTCTTCTTCCGCGCGCGTCTGTACAAGCATGATCACGAACAAAAACAGCACCATTACGCCGCCGACGTATACGAGTATCTGGACGCCCGCGACAAACTCAGCGCGCAAAAGAATAAACAACAACGCGACGTTTACCAGAGTTGAAATGAGAAACAGGGCGGAGTGAACGGCCACGCGAGCGGTCACTACAAAGACCGCCATGAACAGCGTCATGATCGCGAGCACATAAAACAGCGCTGCTTCCCAACCGTGTAGTTGCATTCCTGGTCCTTGGTCACCTGTCCCTAGTCACTAGTCGCGGGTAATAGCAGGCGACCAATGACAGGGGACGAATGACGAGTGACTATTTCGCATAACGCACATAATTGATGCCCTTCTCGAGCATCTCACGGTCCCATCGAAAGCCCGAGCGGTGATACACCGCCAGCTCGAAGCTCTGCGTCAGCTCCAGGCAGTCCGTCGGGCAAGCCTCGGAGCAAAGATTGCAAAACATGCATCGCGACGTGTCGAAAATGAAAGTCGTCAGCACTTTCTTCTTGTTGATTTTCTCTCCGTCGCGAACCTCGCGTCGTATCGAGCCCACTTCGATGCAATCGACTGGACAGGCCAGCGCGCAAAGATCGCACGCGATGCATAGAGTCATCCCGTTTTCAGGATCCAGGTTCAACCGCGGCGCGCCGCGAAACCTCTCCGACACGCGAGCGGGTTCGAGCGGATACTGTTCGGTGTAGATTGCCTGATTCGGGTCGCCGCCATCGCGCGGCTCGTACATCGCTCGAGCGTTGTACCTGAACGTGACCATCAAACCCTTGAACAGGTCTACCAACAAGAGCCGTCTGATCACGTATGCGAGAGTACGTTCTTGAGTTTTGTTAGCTGGCTGCATCTTTACTGCTGGCATGAAATCACCTTTATCAAACGTCGCTACTGGCCGGTTTCCGCCGGCTGAGCTCCCGCCCCCTGTTGCAGCATCTTCTCGAGCCGCTCGCGGCGAAGCTTTACCTGAAGCTGGCGCTGCTCGTGAAGATTGAAATCACTCGAGCGCCGGTTTATCGTCGCCAGTAATCCCCAGACAATCGGAATTGTAACGACAATGCCGGTGACGATGAAATACGCAATCCCGGCCTTGGTGGGAACCAGCCGTCCCTTCTCTTCGTGCATGAAGCCGAACAGTCCGCCTTGCGCCTTCGGCAGCGCGAGCACGTACCAGATTCCCGTCAGCACGATGTTCGCCAGTCCGGCGGGTATCATCCACTTCCACCCAAGCTCCATCAACTGATCGTAACGGTAACGCGGCCACGTCCATCGGAACCACATATACGCATAAAGCAAAACCGCGATCTTGACGGCGTATATCGCCATGCTCAGGAGGACAAACAACGTAGGGTTCTTTACCAGTCCGAGTCCCGGGAAATACCATCCGCCGAAAAACACCGTCACCGCCACCGCGGCCGTAACTATCATCGACGCGTACTCGGCCATGAAGAACAGCGCCCATCGGAAACCCGAATACTCGGTATGGTAACCGGCCACAAGCTCCGATTCCGCTTCCGGCAAATCGAACGGCGCGCGATTGGTTTCTCCGAGTGCGCTCGTAAGATAGACGAGCACGCCGAGCGGCTGATACAGGAAGTACCCAAGTCCCCAGAGGCTGTCGGTTTGCTGAGCGTCGATGATTCCTGACATCGAGAGCGTCCGGGCAAACATCAGCGCTCCGATTATCGAAAGGCCCATGCCGATCTCGTAGCTCACCATCTGCGCCGAAGATCGAAGCGCGCCAAGCAATGAGTACTTGGAATTCGACGACCATCCCGCGAGCACGAGGCCTAACACGCCGACGGATGAAACCGCGAGGACAAAAAGCAGGCCGATATTGACGTTTGCAATAGTAGCCCACGCCGCGCCCCACGGTATGACCGATAACACGACCAGGGCGGCTACCACTGAAATGACCGGAGCTATCAGGAAGACCGCCCGATCGGCTTTTAGCGGAACAATATCTTCCTTGATCAGCAGCTTGATTCCGTCGGCTAGCGGCTGCAACAAGCCCCACGGCCCGACGCGCATCGGCCCGAGCCGCGCCTGTATCAACGCCGATACCTTGCGCTCGAGATAAGTCAGATACGCGATAAGCGTGAGCACGATGAACACGACAAGCACGATCTGAATAACAGGCCACACTATATACTCAGCCCAAAACGCGTTCGGGCGGCGCTCGCGCGTAAGGCTTACGACCCAGTCAGGCGCAACAAAAAGGAGAATTGTTAATAGTGCCTGCATATGAAACTCGGGGCGAGTGATTCGTGAAACGTGATTCGTGAAACGTGATTCTCTTCACGCATCACGTTTCACGCATCATTCCTCACCTATCCACTTCACCCAATACGATATCCAGCGTTCCGATCAGCGCAACGACATCGGCTACCAAATGCCCGATGGACATTCGCTTCAGTGACTGGAGATTGATATATGACGGCGGGCGAATCCGCATCCGATAAGGCTTACCCGTCCCGTCGCTGACCATATAAACGCCCAACTCGCCCTTCGGAGCTTCGATCGAGTGATACACATCGCCGACAGGAGGCTTGATGATCTTTGGCACCTTGGCCATCACCGGGCCCTCCGGCAATCCATCCAGCGCCTGCTCGATGATCACCGCCGACTGTTTCATCTCTTCCATGCGGACCAGGTAGCGGTCATATGTATCGCCGTTCTCGCCGACCGGAATCTCAAACTGAAAATCTGCGTACGCCGAATAAGGCTGCGCCTTGCGAACGTCATACTTGACGCCTGATCCGCGAAGCGGCGGGCCGGTCAGGCTGAGGTTTATGGCTTCTTCCGCCGAAAGAATTCCTATGCCGACGGTTCGCTGCAGCCAGATTCGATTTGCGTTCAGCAGAGTCTCGTATTCGTCTATGCGACCCGGGAGGATTTTCAGAAAATCGCGGACGCGCTTCTCGAACTCAGGATAGGCGTCCCACCACAGCCCGCCTATGCGAAAGGCGTGAGCTGTGAGCCGCGCGCCGATGAAGTCCTCGAATATCTTCAGTATCTCTTCGCGTTCGCGGAAACAGTAGAGCAGCACTGTCACCGCGCCGATGTCCATCGCGTGAGTGCCCAGCCACAGCAGATGCGACGCGATGCGCTGAAGTTCCGTAAGTATCACGCGCAGGTACTCGGCGCGCTTGGGAACTTCCACCTGAAGCATCTTCTCGACGCCTTCGACGTAGCAAAGATCGTTGGACACCGCCGCTACGTAATCGAGGCGGTCCCAGTAGGGCGTGATCATCGCGTAAGTATCGTGCTCGCCGATCTTCTCAACGCCGCGATGAAGAAACCCGATGTCGCAATCGAGCCCGATGACGGTCTCGCCGTCGAGCTTCAAAATCACCCGCAGCACGCCGTGCGTGGACGGGTGCTGCGGACCCATGTTGAGCACCATCTCTTCGGCGTCGAAGAGCGTCTCTTGTCCTTTTGCTATTGGCTGTTCCTGCATGATCGGCGCGTCTACCCTCGATCTTCTATCCTCGATCTTCTGTCATCTCCGTTCAGCGTACTTCACATCGATGAGGCTAGTATCGTAATCAAGCTCTCGATATTCGAGATGCTTATCTGTCCACGAGTTGTCGCGATATTCGATCGGATATTCTTTGCGAAGCGGATGCCCCGGCCAGTCTGATGGAAGCAGTATGCGCCGGAGATCAGGATGGCCCTCGAACTGTATTCCGAACATATCGAAGGCTTCACGTTCCATCCAATTCGTGCCTGCCCAAATCCCTGTGAGACTCGGGCTGGCTTCTCCGTCCGCGAGGTTGGCTTTCACTCGGAGCCTTCGGTTTTTTGGAACCGAGTAAAGCTGAATGACGATATCGAACTCCTGACCCGCGCGCTCCGGCCAGTGGACCGCGGTCTCGTCTACGCACATATCGAAGAGAGCTTCTTCGTCATCGTGCAGGAAGCGGCAGAGGTCGATCAACGACTCCTTCTTTACGCGAATAACCTGCTGGCCAAGCGTAGCAACGGCTTCGGTAATGCTCTCTCCAAAGCGCTCGCGTATGCGGTCGATTAAGGCGTCGCCGGTGATGTCGACGGTGATCACAGGCCCCTTCCTCGCTGGAGGCGCCGGCTTGTGACCGGCTGCAGGAGCCGCTTTCGGGGGAGCAGGCTTTTCGCCGGCAGGTGCGGCAGGCGCACCAAGCGCACCCGGCGCCGCCGCTTCGTGCGAGGGTGGGGCGGTTTTCGTCGGCACGGACGGTGCGCCCTTCTCGCTCGCGCCCTCGACCGTTGGAGTCAGTAACGGCTTGTCTACGCCGGGAAGCGCGTCCTCGACCTTGGCTTCAGTCTTTACTTTTTCGCCCTTCGGAAGCTCAGCTTTGACTTTTGCTTCGAGTTCCTCGGCGGGCAAAACGGAGCCGGCTTCAGGCGGAAGCGCGGCAGCTTTCTCGGGTACGTCCGCGCCTACGTTGGTGGTTTCTAAAGGCTTGCTCGTTTCTAAAGGCTTGCTAGTTTCTAAAGGCTTGCTAGTTTCTAAAGGCTTAGCTGGCGACTTCCCCTCGCCTGATTCGCCGCCTTGATCTGGTGGAGTATCCTTAGTCTCGTCTGCCATCATTACTCAACAACATCGCACAGAGGTTCCCTGTGCTTCAACTCGTAATTTGACGACTATGACTGCTTTGAAAAGAAGTGCTACCGCTCAAAATTAATGCCCAGCAATGGAGAGATGCTTTTAGCATAGCGCCGAAAGCATTGTCAATCTTGGCAAAGTTCAGGGTTCAGAGTTCGAGGTTCAGGGTTTAGAGTTCAGAGTTCAGGCTTTAGGCTGCGAGTATCTTGCAGCCTAACGACTGAGCTTTGACTCTTACTCTTAACAGTGAGCCCGGGTTCGAATTCCGGCGCGGCTCCGTATGTACGGAGCTGTAGCTCAGTGGTAGAGCGCGAAGCGTTTCACCATACTTGTCGTCGCGACTTAGATGAAGGAGTGGATATGGCTGAAGGTCAGATCAGGGGTATTCTATGATGGAGCAGACTGCAACGCAGATGTCTTCAAGCATGGTCGAAGAGACATCGCCGAGTTTGCGAATGAAGCGTCGATAATCAAGCCCTCGAAGCTGCAACACGTCAACGGCAGATGTTTTCGCGAGACCGTTCGTTGAATCAGGTTCGATATAAACGTGCCAGATGTTTCTGGCGTAATGATCTTTCCAATCAGTTATCGGAGCGACAACCTTAATTGGCAAACGGCCTACAGCATCGGAACTGATGACCACGGCGGGACGGGTCTTCTTGAGTTCGCTGCCGACGGTCGGGTCAAGACTGACTAGCCAGACTTCGCCGCGCTGAGGGGGATTAATACTCGACAATGTCGCCACCCTGCCATAGCTCGCGTTCGCGGCGGTTCGACTCGAGCTCGTATTCGTCGATCATTGCTTCCGCCTGTTCGGCAAGTATTCGCCGGCGTTCCTCGATCGGCAGTTTCATGAACGCGAGCCGGTCCGCCAGAGTGAGAGGAACCGTGGCTTCTATGGTTTCTTCTTGAGTGCTCACAGCGTTGCTCCTTTGCGATGAGTTTACGATAGGATTAGATGAAGGGCCAAGTCTCAAGGCTTTGGCTGGCTTGCGGCTGATACCAGCGCGATCCAAGTTATGATGGTCGAATTCTAAGGATTGCCTGGAAGTGAGTATGCTGATGGACGAAGAAATCATCATCGATGACCTGGATTTTCTATTTCCGGGACTTGAGTCTGAACTCTGGGCCTTAGGTGTGCACCTAGATGCGCTCGAAGAGCAAATTGTCTTCTGGAAAGAACGGAACTGCGAGGTGTGCCCACCTCCGCCAACCGAAGGACCAGCCGACGATGACGACGTCACTGCATACGGCGAATGGTACGAACACGTCGATAAAGTCCATTACGCGTTGCCTAGGCTCCTTCGCTCGTCGTTTGTAGTTGTTTTGTGGGCAGCGTATGAAGCCGCCGTACGGGAACTTGCGGAGTATCTGAGATGCCAGGGACAGCTAACAATGAACGACCTGAGCGGTGACTTCACCCAGCAGTCGCGAAGGTATTTTCGGCATATCTTAGTTACGCCGCTGCACTCCAGCGACGAAGTCTGCGAACGTTTGGGGAGGCTCGAAGTAGTTCGACACGCTATCGCGCATGCCAACGGTAGACTCAGCGAGGTGAAGCCCAGCAACCAAAAGAGGCTTAACAGGTGGATCAAAGAGAATCGAGGAATCACCCAGGAGCGTGGCTGCTTAATGTTATCGGAGGCCTTCGTTCGGCAAGGCTACGCCGATGTTAGTCGCGAAATCGAAAGGCTTATCGCTATAGGCAAGTCGAAGAATGATAGCGCTAAGTCAGACGCTCAGAATAAGACTTCAGATGCTGTCACTCGCTCAAAGGAGGTTGCCTTGTAGGCTTGGGGCGACAGGAAGATGAACGGCACTGACATACGGACTCCGGTAGAAACCCGCAAGATCGCCAACGCACACAACTGGAAGCATCTCGCTCGGTGGAATGGCGAGGGGTTTTATTACCTTCGCACCGAAGACACTCGAGATGTGCCGGTGAGAATGTTTCTCACTCCGCGGCTTTTGGAAGACGCGGAAGACATTCTCTATCGTCAGATCGTCAACGCGACTCGGTTCCCTGGAGTCAAGCTCGTTGTCATCACGCCCGATGTGCACTACGGCTACGGTGTGCCGGTGGGCTGCGTGATTCTGACTGATCGCGAAGACGGCGCGATCGCGATGGGCCCTGTAGGCTACGACATCGGCTGTGGAATGGTCAGTGCTAAGTCCGATGTGGATGTAGAAGCCGCGACGCCCGAACGACGACTCGAGTTCAATCGCGAAGTAATGAAGCGTGTCGATCTCGGCGCCGGAGGCAAGAGCTTCAAGCTGGGCACCGTCGATCGCGGCGAGTTCGACAACCTGATTCACGGCGGCGCGGAGTACTACGTCGAGAAGTACGGCGCGACGTTCGATCGCTCGCGAGCCGAGCGACATCGCTTGCCGGTTGATGATGACTGGCAGCCGCCGCTTGGCGGACGAGGCAAGCCCGAGCGTGGGTTCTCGCAGCTAGGCTCGCTTGGTGGTGGAAATCACTTCATCGAGCTGCAGCGATGCGAGGAAACCGGGACACTGTTCGTGCAGGCGCACACCGGCTCGCGAGGCTGGGGGCATGGGTTGGCAACTAACTACTTCGATCTTGCGCGAGCGGAGAAGCCGGAGGTGATCACCGAACTTGATCTCGGTTACTTCACGCCGGAGTCGCAGCACTATCGAAGCTACCTGAACGCCGTCGCCGCGGGCGGGAACTTTGCGATCCTCAACCGCCTGATCGTCTTCGAGCAAATAGCCGAAGCTTTCGAGAAGGTGTTCGGCGGCGAGCTGGAACTGATCTATGAGATTTCTCACAATCTCGTGCAGGCGGAGCGTCACCCGGAGTTTGGAGAAGTGTGGGTGCATCGCAAGGGCGCGACTCGAGCTTTTCCGGCCGGGCATCCGGCCCTCGATGGAACGATGTGGGAAGACACAGGGCATCCGGTTTTGATTCCGGGCTCGAATGCGGATTGGAGCTATGTCCTGAGACCGGCTCCTGGAGCCGTTTCCAGCGGCTACTCGGTAAATCACGGGGCGGGCCGCCGAATGTCCAGGGGTGAAGCCGGGAGGACTTTGAACCAGCGCAAGATCGACGACGAGTACGCGGCCGCAGGGATCATGGTGAACACAGACGGCCGCGTTCCGATCGACGAAGCGGCGGCGTGCTACAAGTCTTCGCGAGAAGTGATCGACGCGGTTGTAGGCGCGGGGCTCGCGACGATCGAGTACACGTTGTGGCCGCTGGCTTCGTTGAAAGGAACTGAAGGCGCGGGCGGACGAAGAGGCAAGCGTTCGCGTAGAAAGTCGAGGGGCTGAACCTTTGCGTGCTTTGCGATCCGTCTTTGCGTTGAAAGGAGTTCTTGAGATTCGAATTCGAATTCTCAACGCAAAGACGCTAAGGACCGCAAAGTTCGCAAAGAGGCCGATGGAACTTCTCGCAAAGATCATCCGTAAGAGGTATTTCGAAAAAAAGGTCAGGAAGTTTGCAAGATTCGCTTATCGTTTTCATTCTCTGAAACGCAGAGGAGAAATAGTTCGATGATGCTCAAGGGACAAAACACAAGACTGATCGCAAGCGTCGCGACGTGGCGGCGTTGTGCGTCCTTTGGGCTCGCGTGTCCGAGCGCGCCATCATTAGGCGCATCTACGCTCGGCGGCGTGAATACCATAGGCGGCACGAAATCGGCCGAACACAGGTTCTCCGATTATTTGCGACGCCAGATTTGATCCAGCGGGAGCGGATTCCCGCTCCCAAAAATCTCAATACCAGTTCGACAAGTGAGACAAGAGGAGCGGGCCGTTTCTGCGCTTTGCGTGCGGAAGGACTCGCTCCTTTTGTTTTTTGACAACTGAATTCCGTTTGTTTCGGCCGGCGTCGCATAGCGGCAATTGCTCCTGGCTGTAACCCAGGCGGCCCACTGTGGTCTTCGGAAGTTCGAGTCTTCCCGCCGGCATTGGGGAGAGTTCGTTAATGGCAAGCGGCTGGTCTCCAAAACCAGTGCTCCGAGTTCAAGTCTCGGCTCTCCCGCTTATGGAGACGATCCGGCTGGATGAGGAGCACGTTTCGAAAACGTGTAGCGGTAATCACTCCGTTGCGAGTTCGAGTCTCGCTGTCTCCGTTTTGATGAGGTGGCCGAGTGGATTAAGGCGGCGCTCTGCTAAGGCGTTTCGGTTATTCCGACGCGGGTTCGAATCCCGCCCTCATCGTTTGGAGGTGATCTGGCTGGATGAAGAGCACGGCTTGAACCCGTGTAGCGGCAAAGCCGTTGTGAGTTCGAGTCTCACCGCCTCCTCTTTGAACTGCAATTGGTGAGTTATGCCCTCGTAGACCAACTGGTAGGAGTCGCCAGTCTTAGAAACTGGACAGTGGTGAGTTCGAATCTCCCCGAGGGTACTGAGTGATGCGCGAAACGTGTTGAGTGATAAGGAGGTGAGACTGATGGGAATGTACGACACACTGATAATGCTCGGGAAAACTGCGGAGTTGGCGCCCTGCGCGCACGGGCATGCTCAGGTCGACCTGCAGACGAAGAGCCTCGAGTGCTCGCTCGATGAGTACTACGTATACGAGCGCGTTCTGTATCGCAAGGCGCGCAGCCGGCAGCGCATTCCGCGAGCGCGACAGTTCGAAGACGACAAGCTGGCATTGCGGTTTGACAGCGAGGCGTTGCGCGTAGCTCACACGGGCGCGGTCGTGGCTTATACCCACTGCGAAGAATGCGACCCCATCGTGTACGAGGATTGGGGTTCGTTCCATGGCGGCGTTGGCGACCGAAGATTATGGGTCGAGTACGAGTTCGAGTTTCGCGATGGAAGATTGATAACAGCAACGACATTGTCGCGGAAGACTCGCGAGGAGACGCGCGAGCAGATGCTTCGCGACGGAGTAGCCGTGCTGGCTGACGACGATCGCGTTGCCCGTCGCCACCTCGAACTGTATCGCAAGAAGGCGGCTTCGAATAACGATCTTTGAAAGCGTGCTGGCGTAGCCCAATCGGCAGAGGCGACTGGCTCAAACCCGGTTTGATGAAGGTTCGAATCCTTTCGCCAGCACCAGAAAGAATTGTGGATTTCGGATTTCGAATTGCGGATTCTGGGGCGGCGCGAGTCGTTTCGCAATTAGAAATTCGCAATTCGAAATTCCGGACGCTTCGTTGGTCTAGGGGAATGACGTCGCTATGCCACGGCGAAGGCGCGGGTTCGATTCCCGCACGAAGCTCCGAACGTTGTCGCACGCGTGGCCAAGTTGGTTAAGGCGCCGGTCCGCAAAACCGGTCATCGTGAGTTCGAATCTCACCGCGTGCTCTTGATGCGGAGATGGAGCAGGAATCAGGCTCGGCTGGCTCATAACCAGCAAATCATCCGGTGAGACTCCGGACTCCGCTACCAGATGGTGATGCGTGATGCGTGAAGCGTGATACGTGATGCGTGATGCGTGATGCGTGATGCGTGATACGTGATACGTGATACGTCATGCGCGAAGAAGAGGGTCGCGGGAGTGATGCAAGTGGCAGACATCGCTTGCTTAAAACGAGCGTCTTAGGAGTTCGATTCTCCTCTCCCGCATTTGAGGTAGCACAGACTTCCGTCTGTATGACTCGTCACCCTCGGGACCTTGCAGGCTGAAGTTTGTGCTACACGGGGATGAATGCAAAGCGGTCGAGCGACAGGCCCTTCAAGCCTGGACTAGAGAGTTCGAGTCTCTCCATCCCTGCCAATTTTGACGGCGAACGTGGCCGAAAGGATGAGGCGCGAGATTGTGGCTCTCGTCGATGCAGGTTCGAGTCCTGTCGTTCGCCCCAGCTTGACTGGTGTTTGTTGGAATTCCGGGATGGTGTAACTGGCAACACGCCGGTCTCTGAAATCGGAGAGTGAAGGTTCGAGCCCTTCTCCCGGAGCCAGTAGTTTGAAAGCCAATGTAGCTCAACCGGTCAGAGCACGCGGTTGATAACCGCGCGATGCAGGTTCAAGTCCTGACGTTGGCACCATTGTGAATGGCGTTGCGATCGGGGTCGTGGCCGAGAGGCTGAGGCACTTGATTGTCGATCAAGATTACGCGAGTTCGAATCTCGTCGATCCCGCTGTTGTTGTTTGAAAGTGCTGGCGTGGCCGAGCGGAAGCAGGCGCCTCTCTTCTAAAGAGGTTGACGCGGGTTCGAATCCTGCCGCCAGCGCCATGCGCTCGAAGCTTTGATGGCGAAGCACAGGTTTCTTAAACCTGGGAGGAGGGTTCGAGTCCCTACGAGCGCATTAGGAATTGCGGATTTCAAATTTGAGATTTGAGATTTGAGGTTTGAGGGTTGACTTTGAGGTTTGAGATTTGAGATTTGAGATTTGAGATTTGAAATCCTGACGAGACGCTCCGGTAGCTCAATTGGCAGAGCAGCAGGCTTATACCCTGCAAGCACCAGATCAGTGCGTGATCCGAGTTCGAGTCTCGGCCGGAGCATGAAGAATTGCGAATGTCGAATTGCGAATTGCGAATTTGATTTCCGAACGCGATGCGAAATTCGCAATTCGAAATTCGCAATCCCAATTCTGTTGGGGCCGGAAGCTCATCAGGATGAGCGCTCGACTTTTAATCGAGAGGTAGTGGGTTCGATTCCCACGCGGCCCACCAAGAATATTTGCAGTTGTCGATTGCCAATCGCCGATTACGAGTACGCAATCGGAAGTCGGCAATCGGCGATCCGCAATGAGAAGGGGTGAAAAGTTATGGCGAAGATTCTTCCGATCATCACGAAGACGAAACACGAACGCTATGCGGCGTGGCGTAAGAGAAGGCTCGTGCTCAAGCTCACTCTGATCAGGAGATCTCGTTGCGGCTCGATAGCTCAGACGGCAGAGCGCCGATCTCATAAGTCGGTCGCCGGCGGTTCGATTCCGCCTCGAGCCATTTGAGGTGAACGATGAAAGAAGGAGCGCGATTCAGAATAGTCGACTTGGGGACTGGCCGTCGCTGGGATGTCGAGGCGATCCGTCCGCGACATCAACGCCGAATCAAGTTCGGAGATTCGTTGCACGAATCGTGCGCTGGAGCGATTGCCGAGAGCGAGTCGCGGATCAGCGAAGAGACGCACGGAAAAGTGCGATACATCGCCAATCCGTCGGAAGTAGACGATTGAGCTCATTCGGGCGTAGCTCAGAGGCAGAGCATCCGGCTGTTAACCGGAGTTGCGGAGGTTCGAGTCCTCCCGCCCGAGCCTTTCGGGGTCAAGGCTTGATGGAAAGCCGCCTGCCTTGGGAGCAGGAGAGTCCGAGTTCGACTCTCGGGACCCCGACTCGAGAATGGGGACTAGATGTTGTTGGCGGCATGCGGGTCCTGCAAACCCGATGGATGGGTTCGAGTCCCATAGTCTCCACCAGGAGAATTGCGGATTTCGGATTTCGGATTGCGGAATTGACTGGCAAAGCTGCCACTTCAATTCAATCCGCAATCTGAAATCCGCAATCGAGGGCCCGCGTAGCTCAATGGAAGAGCGACACCCGCGGTGAGGGTCTTATGCGAGTTCAAGTCTCGCCGCGGGCTCCAATAGTCAGAGGTCAGAAGTCAGAGGTCAGAAGTCGGAGGTCGGAAGTCAGAGGTCAGAAGTCAGAGGTCAGAAGTCGGAGGTCAGAAGTCAGAAGTCAGAGGTCAGAGGTCAGAAGACAGACGTCAGAAGTCGGAGGTCGGAAGTCAGAGGTCAGAGGTCAGAGGTCAGAGGTCAGAGGTCAGAGGTCAGAAGTCAGAAGTCAGAGGTCAGAAGACAGAGGTCAGAAGTCGGAGGTCAGAGATGAGCGAGATGTTCGGACGAAAAGCAAAACCGCTGGGCGGAAAAAGCTACGGCCACATCGCTCACCTGCCGGGTTCGCGAATGGGGCCGGGCGATCACAAATGCCACGAAGGGCAGAAGCGCATCGCTACTGAGAAGCCGCGCGACCGCCACGATGAAGTGATCGTGCAGGAGAAGCTTGACGGCTCGAACGTTGGCGTCGCCAGGCTTGATGGAATGCTCTATGCGCTGACTCGAGCCGGCTACGTCGCCGACAGCTCGCCTTACGAGCAGCACTGGAGGTTCGCAGAATGGGTTTACGCGAATCAAGACCGCTTCATGCTCGTGCTGCAGGACGGCGAGCGTCTGTGCGGTGAGTGGTTGATGCAAGCTCACGGGACTCGATACGTGCTCGAGCACGAGCCGCTGGTCATTTTCGATTTGATGGTAGGAAGCAGCCGAATGACCTACGACAAGCTTGTTGAGCGAGTTCATGCCGCCGAGTTCATAACTCCGGTGGTGATTCATCGCGGTGATCCGCTGTCGATTGAAAACGCGATGAGGCGGTTGAGCGCGCATGGATTTCACGGCGCTCGCGATCCGGTCGAAGGCGCTGTGTGGCGAGTCGAACGAGATGAACTTGTCGAGCCGGGAAGGGGAGGCGCACGGCGCCGAGGCGTGGACTTCGTCGTGAAGTTTGTTCGTCCCGACAAGGTGGACGGATGCTACTTGCCGGAGATCTCGGGGCTCGAGCCGGTGTGGAATTGGCAACCGCCAAAACAGTGAAGTGGCGGCAGAGCGAAGATTGAAAATGGAGGATTGAGGATCGCGATCCTCGATCTTCAATCCTCGATTCTCGAATGCGGGTTGGGAAGCTCATCTGGAAGAGCGCTGGTGTGAAGCTCCAGAGGAAGTGAGTTCGACTCTCACCCCAACCACCAACATTGCGAAGTGGTGTAATCGGCAACACACTCGGTTTTGACCCGAGAGACTCCAGGTTCGATCCCTGGCTTCGCAGCTTGCGGACGTGGCCGAATGGAACAGGCGCTTGTTTTCGAAACAAGTCGATGCGGGTTCGAGTCCTGCCGTCCGCGTTATTTGAATATGGCTCCGTAGCTCAGATGGATCAGAGCGCCTGTCTACGAAACAGGAGGCCGTTGGTTCGAGTCCAACCGGAGTCACTGCGCTTCGTTGGTCTAGGGGGTTATGACTCCGGTCTTGTAAACCGGCGGCGCTGGTTCGAATCCAGCACGAAGCTCTGGGAGGTTCAAGAGGGTTCAGGGTTCGGGGTTCGGTGTTCAGAGTCCAGGGTTCCGGGTTCAGAGTTCAGCCTTTAGGCTGCGGTCTTCGACAAGCTGACGCTCCGACCTTGAACTTGCAAGCTAAAGCTTGATGAACTCTGAACCCTAAGCCTCGTTGGTCTAGCGGCTATGACTTCGGTCTTCCAAACCGACGGCGTGAGTTCGACTCTCACACGAGGCTCTTAACAGCGGGATGCTTTGCGGCGTCGCCGCATCTTCCGTCGACGCGTCGAAGTTCTTTCCGGTCGGGTGGCCTAACGGCAGGGCGCCGGTCTTACAAACCGGACGTGAGAGTTCGATTCTCTCCCTGACCACTGTAATGTCCGACAAGCTGCCAGCTTGTCGGACGTAGCGCGCATTACACGATGCGGGGGTGTCTTAAATTTGGAGTGCGGCGGCAAGGTACTCCGCGACGCCGCTTTGGCTGGTGATTGAATCGATTGGGAATGAAAGCGGCGTCGCGGAGTACCTTGCCGCCGCACTCCAAATTTAAGACACCACGCACGTCGCCGGCGTAGCTCAATCGGCAGAGCGGCTGTCTCGTAAGCAGCAGACACCAGTTCGAATCCGGTCGCCGGCTTAAGGAGCGAGGATCGAGGATGGAAGATAGAAGATAGAAGATAGAGGGATAGAAGATAGAGGATCGAAGATCGAAGTTGTCGCCTGGCGAATCAAACCTCTACCCTCGATCTTCGATCCTCAATCATCGGTTTGTTATGGCTGGAAGATAGAAGATAGAGGGATAGAAGATAGAGGATCGAAGATCGAAGTTGTCGCCTGGTGAATCAAACCTCTATCCTCGATCTTCGATCCTCAATCCTCAAGCATCGGTTTGTTATGGCTCTAACTCGAAAAGTCCTGCTATTGAATGCTTCGTATGAGGCGCTCGGAATCGTAGCCATACCTCGCGCGGTCCGCCTTGTGTGGAAAGGTTCGGCCGAAGTGGTGGAGCTCGATGGCGGCCGGGTGCTTCGCTCGCAGCACTTCGTGTTTCCACAGCCTTCCGTCATTCGCTTGATCGAGTACATCGACGTCAGGGGACGACAGGGCCGCTCGAGCACCAAGCGCTCGCGAATCCTGGCGCGCGACCGTTACCGCTGCCAGTACTGCGGTGTGAAGGGTGGCCCGTTCGAGCTGACCGTCGACCACATCCTTCCGCGTTCGCGCGGGGGACGAACGGCCGCGGAGAACCTGTGTGCCGCATGCTTCGCTTGCAATCAGCGTAAGGGAGATCGCACGCCTGAAGAAGCGAGAATGCCGCTGCTCGCGAATCCGGCGGCGCTGACTTATGGAATGGAGCGAGCGGTGCTTTGCCACTCGGCGGAGTCGCGTCCCGAATGGCGCAAGTATCTGTTCATGGAAGACGCCAGGTTGATCGTGGCGTGAAGTGGGTTCGGAGTTCAGGGTTGAGAGTTCAGGGTTCGGAGTTCAGGGTTCAGAGTTCAAGCTTTAGCTTGCAGACTCGCGTTAGAGCTAGCTTTCCCAAGACAGCAGCCTAAAGGCTGAACTCTGAACTCTGAACTCCGAACTCTAAACCCTGAACTCCGTCCCATCTTATCGTGGATTCGGCTTGCATAGAGGTGTAAGATGTCGCTGCGGACGATGTGAAATCCGCCCAGGCTCGATCGAACCTCAATCACCTTCGAGAGGGGCTATGGCTATATCGCACGAACCACCCCAGGCAGCCGCCCATCATGCAGGCACTCGTACTCATAACGAGTTCGCCGTCAACTACAATCAGAGCGACGTCGATAACATCAGACAACAAATCGAGCAGACCGAATCCGCAAAAAGGCGCTGGCTCTTTCTGGCATTGATCATCACCATCGCAGCGCTCGTCGGAGCGATTGTGCTGCTGTCGACCAATTACGCCTTATACTCGTCGAGCGAATCTGAAAAGAAGAGACTCATTCAGGAGAACGCGGCGCTCAAGCAGCGCGCGGATCAAACTCAAAAACAACTCGACGAGAAGATGGCTAAAGACAACGCCGAGGCTGCGGCTCGCGCCGACGCTCAGGCCAAGCTCGACAAACTGCTCCCCGCGGTGCTTCACGACGACGCGAGCGGAACCGAAGTCGCGAGCTTCGCGAAAATGGTCTACCACATGCCCGGCGGCCGAGTTGAGCTGGAACGCAAGCCCCCCGACAAGTTGTTCCGCAACTGGAGACTCTCCAAAGGCGATGACGTCGAAGTCTACACGCTGGTGGGCGGGCTGGTTGACGGGAAGTGGGTTGTCTACTCGTGCCTCGTACGCTAGATGTCCGGTGAGATATCCAAGGTCCGAATCCAATCAGCCTCTTCATGCCGGTCAGCGCATTAGCGCGCATTCCGATAGATGACGATCAGATCCGGATGGCCCCAGAGATCGACCGTCGTTCGCTTGACTGCCGATTCCTCGATGACAAGATGCTAAGCCTTTGGCTGTTCGCTGACCACTTTCTGTTTGCGCTCGTCGAAGTAGAGCACCCGGCCTTCGCGATATGACTGCACGCTCATGCCGATGGTCACCATCGCCTTGTAAGCAGTCAGCGAGTCAAGCACCGGCTTCTCGCGAGTGCGAACGCAGCGCAGGAAATTCTGCATATGGTCCTCGCGAGGCTCGCAGTTGATCTTGGCTTCGGCGCCGCCAAACTTCTCTTCGAAAGTCTGCTTTGCTATCTTCGACGGCGTGACTGTGATGGAGTCGACTTTGCCTTCGAAGCGGCCGTCGGGAACCATCATTATCGTTCCTTCGTGCCCGCGTATCAGCCCGGGGATGTGAGTCTCGTTCGCCATCGAGGAACTCAACACAAGCGTGTGGCCTTTTGCGTAATCGGCGGTGAGGGTGAATGTGTCGGGAACTTCACGCTCGTCCTTGAAGATGTATATTCCACCGCTCGCCATCACGCGAGAAGGGAACTGCGCCTCGCCCCAGCAAATGTTCAGCGGAGCCATCACGTGATAGAACAGATCGGTCGCGATGCCGCCCGAGTAGTCCCAGTATTTGCGAAAACGGAAAAAGCGATCGCCATCATACTTTCGCTTTGGCGCGTCGCCGAGCCACATCTTCCAGTCGATAAAGTCTTCGCCCTTGCCTTCGGGGCCGGCTGCCGGATCGATCTTCCAATTCCATTCACCCAGCGTCGAGTTGCGATGATAAGAGCCCTGGCTCATTATCAGCCTTCCGATCATTCCGTCCTGAATTGCTTTGCGAGCCTTCCACCATTGATCGGAGCTTGTAGTCTGTGAGCCGACCTGAAGCACGCGGCCGCTCGAAACCACTTTTTCGTGAACCCGCCTTGCTTCCTCGACGGTATGAGTCATCGGCTTTTCGAGATAGACATCCTTCCCCTTGTCCATCGCTTCGATTGCGATGCGTCCGTGCCAATGATCGGGAGTAGCTATGATCACCGCGTCGATGTCTTTCTTATCGAGGACCTCGCGGTAGTCCATGTAACCGTCGCATTTCGCGGTCTCCTTGGCTTTGTTGAGCCGTCTGGCGTAGACATCCGACACTGCGACGACACGGGCGGGAGTTTTCTCCTGCTCGCCGGTCTTCATGACCCAGCCAAGCAGATCGCTGCCTCGGCCGCCGACTCCGATCATCCCGATGTTGATGTGATCGTTTGCGCCGCGCACATTGCCCATCACCATTGGCGCGCGGCCGAGCACTTTTATCGCCGCTCCGGCGCCGACGGCTGACTTGACGAAGTCTCTGCGATTCAGTTTGGTCCACATAAATGATCTCCCGATTGAAGGCTTGAGTTCGAGCTTGCAGCGGCAATATATGACACAGCCTGAATGCCGATGGCAAGCGACCGTTGGCTTGCTTGATTGAACGTACTCGGGTGGTAGAATCAGGACGAGTTCAGGGTTCAGGGTTCAGAGTTCAGGGTTCAGAGTTCAGAGTTCAGGGTTCAGGGTTCAGAGTTCAGGGTTCAGAGTTCAGGGTTCAGAGCTCAGGGTTTAGAGTTCTGGCTTTAGAGTTCAGTTGGCATTGTTACTCGTAGACGAACCCGGAACTCCGAACCCGGAACTCCGAACCCGGAACTCTGAACCCTGAACCCGGAACTCTGAACCCTCAACCGGAAGAGGAGACAACACATGAAAAACCTCAGCGACCGCGTAGCGATCATCGGAATGGGATGCACGAAGTTCGGCGAGCATTGGGACAAGAGCGAAGAGGACTTGATAGTGGAAGCCGCATACGAAGCCTTCGAGGATGCCGGCGTCGAGCCCGCTCAGATTGAAGCCGCATGGGTTGGGACGCTCGTCTCGGGCATGTCGGGGCAAGCGCTCTCGCGGCCGCTCAAGCTTCAGTACATTCCGATCACTCGCATCGAAAACATGTGCGCGACGGGGCAGGACGCGCTTCGGAATGCGGCGTTCGCAGTTGCGGCGGGGGCTTATGATCTTGTGCTGGTGGTCGGGTTCGAGAAGCTCAAAGACTCCGGCTATTCGGGATTGCCGGGCGCGGCCTCGAGCGTGATCGGCGCGGGCAACACCGCTCCGGGAGCTTTCGCGCTCGCCGCGAATCGCTACTTTCACAAGTACGGCACGGGCAAGGAAGAACTGGCGAAGATATCGGTCAAGAATCACTTCAACGGCGCGCGAAACAAGAAGGCTCACTTTCAAAAAGAGATCACCGTCGAGCAGGCGATGAAGGCCCCGATGATCGCTTCGCCGCTTGGCCTGCTTGACTGCTGCCCGACTACGGACGGAGCGGCCGCGGCAATAATCACTCGAACGGAGCTTGCGCCAAAGTTCAACAAGGACTTTGTGACGATCAAAGCGATGGGATTGGCGGTCGGTCCCGGCACCGGCAGATTGGACCCGGACTTTGACTTCACCAGTTTTCCTGAAACCAAAGCCGCCGCCAAACAGGTCTACGATCAACTGGGCATCAAAGACCCGCGCAAGGAAGTGAGCATGGCCGAGGTTCACGACTGTTTTTCGATAACCGAGATGATCATCTACGAAGATCTTGGGTTTTCAGAGCCGGGCAAGTCGAAGATCGATATTGATTCCGGAGCTTTCGGTTTGACGGGAGACTTGCCGGTCAACACCGACGGCGGGTTGAAGTCATTTGGCCATCCGATAGGAGCAAGCGGTCTGCGGATGCTGTATGAGATATATCACCAACTTCAGGGCAAGGCGGGCGAGCGGCAGGTGAAAGAGATGAAGCTCGGGCTCGCACACAATCTGGGTGGGAATCCGGGTTCGTTCACGTGTTCTATAATTGCACTCGGGCACGAGTAAGACGAGGTAATTTGAAATGGATGGTAAAGAAGTTCTCGAACAAGCGCTGACCTTAAAAACAGAGGAACGATTTTTGGTAGTTGAGGGCCTGCTTAGAAGTCTCGATGAGCCGGATCCGGAGATCGATGCAATCTGGGCCGAAGAGGCAGAGAAACGACTAGCCGCATATCGGGCAGGCAGACTAGGCGGGATTGCGATGGAGGACGTGTTCAAGGAATGAGAGTCATCTTTTCAACGCTGGCTAAACATGAGCTGGAAGATTCCGCGCGCTACTACGAACTTGAACACGAAGGTCTCGGAAAGAGATTCAAAGCTGAAGTAAAAAGGGCGGCTCGCAGAATTGCCCGATACCCCCTGGCTTGGTCTATTGAACGGGGAGAGATCAGGAAGTGTCCGTTACACAAGTTCCCCTACAAATTGCTCTACTCTATAGAACAGGATCATATCTTCATAATAGCAGTGGCCCATCAACATCGAAGTCCTGACTATTGGGTCGAAAGGGTTGAAGGTCTAAACTAGCGCGCACAATCGATTGGTTGCCGAAGGATAAGCACCTCGTGACGAAGGAAAAATGGACAGAGTGAAATCGCGAAACAATGAGCGGCCCGAGCCTCGAACCATAGATGAGATCCTTGCGCCTGTCAGAAAGCAGTTTGTTGAAAGCGGTATGACCGAAGAAGAATTGGATGTGTTGATAGATGAGGCAAGGGAAGAAGTTTGGCAAGAGGAACATACGCAGGAGTCGTCAAGCTGATGATGCATCCGATTGAAATCGACGCCCGACTTCAAGTAACTGCAGGTGTCCACCTGCTAGAGTTTTCGCGGCTCGTCCAGTGGAATTCGCATACTGGTCACTTTTCTCCCCTAACTCGCGAAGAGTTCGAGTCTGCTAACAAGCATCTCGATCTCGTCTTCGGCCGACTCATTTCCTGGATCAACTTTTCTGCCGGGGCAGAATTCCTGGCTAAGGGCGTCTGTCTAGTCTGTAAGGTGGACTTACGCACCGACAAGCTCGTTCCAGCGTACCCAAGCGCCGATCTGAACGTGTGGGTTAAGCAATTTCAACCCTCCGCCCAGGGAACACTACATACGACTAATTACGGGACGATTGGACAACTCTATCAAAAACACCTTAAGAGGTTATGCGATGTCAAGCAGGCAACGGCCACAGAGCGCCAACAGCTCCTTGCCGCTTACGAACTGCTCGGCAGCACCATTCGAAACCGCGATGCCCATGCGTATGTTCCGAATGTTCGAGACTCTCACTTTGGTCTCGTGTCGGAGCTTTTCGCAGGATGCCTGGACCTCCTCGTGTCTTGGCTACCAAACGGTCCGCAAACTTTGAACGACTGGATGGATCAGGATGAGACAGTAAGATTCATCGGCTCGCTCAATTCCTGAAAGCCCTAGGAAAACTCACTTCCTAGTGACGAGAGGTTGCCATGAAACCTGAGATTGATAGAGCCGAGACCGTTGCAGGCATTTCAGTATTCCTTGGGATCGCTACCGGAATCGCGAGCCTTGTAGCGGCGCTGTTCTCGTTCTTCAATATGAACTGGATGGCCACTGGCGTCTGTCTCGGCGCCGCGGGTTTGGCCTTTGGGCTTGTCGCAAACGCCGTGCTCCGTCATTGATCAGACAAGACGCTTATGCCACGTAGTCGACCAACATATGAGGAACATCAGTTCACCCGGATCATCCCCGGCGACGTTGAAACTGTGCGTAATCGCATCTGCGACGTATTGGAAGAATTCAACTACGTAGTCCTTGGCGAGAGCCCTATTCAGGCCAAACGAAAGCAGTCCAGGAGCATCCTTACCGCCACCATTCTCGAGTATCAAGGCCGGCTCACGATCGGGCTGAAGCAAATAAGCAAGGCCTCCACCGTAGCCACGTTCGATTACGCCGTCCCCTATTTGTTCACCAGAGGCGACCGGGAGTCCCTCGAGCGCGAGGCCGACGCCATCATCGCCCTCGCTGCTGCGTCGACCAGTCACGTAATCTGTTCCGGCTGTGGCGCCGAGAGCACCGGCGCCGTCCGCTTCTGCAGAGCGTGCGGGGCCCCGGTTGCCGGAAGCAAGCTGCCGCCGGAGCTCGAGATAATGAGGATGACCGCGGGCGCGAGCGCATCGCAGCAGGAGATCATCTTCGGGTTGCTGGTCACTCTATTGACCCTTGCAGTGAGCCTTCCGATGGTACTTGGGAGCGACGGCAAGGCGGCCAACATCGGGTGGGTGTTCATTGTGATAGGCGGCCTTCTCGCTTTCCTCTCTTTGCAACAAGGACTGCGCCGGCTGCAGCGGACTTTGAATCCGAAACCCATTACTGCTCTTTCTCAAAAGCCCGACTCTCAGCGGCCGGAATTTGAATCACAGAGAACAGCCCTGCCTGCAAGGCCGGCATCAGTCACGGAAGGAACAACTGAGTTGATGGCTGACGCGAGTCGAGAGCCAGTCCCAGTGCTCGTAATCAAAGACACCGACCCAATCAAATGAAGAACGCGTTGGCGGTATTAGAGTGGGTTGCTGACTTGCAACGTCCGGCCAGTCCTTCGCGTGCTTTTCGGTCCTTTGCGTCTTTGCGTTAAACGAATTCTTGAGATTCAATTCGAATTCTCAACGCAAAGCCGCAAAGGACCGCAAAGCACGCGGAGGTTATTAAGCAACGCAGAATCCGAACACTGCCGGAATTCCCGCGAGCTTCGATGAACTTCTCACTGCGTGCTATCATTGCCACCGCTTTGGTGCTGCCGTCGGAGAGATGAATGGCTTACAACCTCAACGAAGAAGAACAACTCATACTCGCGACCGTCAAGAAGTTTCTCGACAAGGAAGTCGCGCCGGTTGCGTCGGAGCTCGAACACGCCAACGAGTATCCCACCGAAATCGTCGAGGGAATGAAGAGCCTTGGTTTGTTCGGCGCCAACATACCTGAGCAGTACGGCGGGCTGGACTTGAGCTACACCGTGTTCGCGATGATCTTCGAAGAGATCTCGAGAGTCTGGATGGGGCTTGCCGGAATACTCGGCACTCATTGTGTGCTGGCCGACGTAATCGCGCGATTCGGTTCCGAAGATCAAAAGCAAAAGTTCCTGCCGATTATGGCAACCGGCGAAAAGCGCGGGGCGATCTGTTTATCCGAGCCGCACGCCGGAACTGACTTGCAATCGATAAGGACGACCGCTGAACGGCGTGATGATTATTACTACATCAACGGATCGAAGATGTGGATCACCAACGGCCGCCGGGCGGAAATAATGCTGTTGCTCACGAAGACCGACAAGAACGCAACGCCTGCTTACGCCGGAATGAGCGCGTTCATTGCCGAGAAGGGCGAGCCCGGCCTGACGGTCAGCCGCGACATCGACAAGCTCGGATACAAGAGCCTCGAGACTTGCGAGTTGTTGTTCGAAGACTTCCGCGTGCCGGCAGAGAACCTTATCGGAGGTCGCGAGGGCGAAGGCTTCAAGCACGTGATGACCGGGCTCGAAAGCGAACGCATAAACGTAGCCGCTCGAGGGCTCGGCATCGCGCGGGCCTCATTCGAAGAAGCGATCAAGTATTCCCAGGAGAGACAAACATTCGGCAAGCCGATCTGCGAGCACCAGGCCATTCAGCTAAAGCTCGCCGACATGGCTACAAAGATCGAAGCGTCGCGCCTGCTTGTCTACGCCGCCGCCGAAAAGAAAGACCGCGGCGAGCGCTGCGATCTCGAAGCAGGAATGGCGAAGCTGTTCGCGACCGAAACCGCTCAGGAGTGCTCGCTCGAGGCGATGCGAATCTTCGGCGGCAACGGCTACGCGAAAGATTTTCCCGTCGAGAGGTATTACAGGGATGCCCCGCTGCTGATCATCGGCGGCGGAACGAATGAGCTTCAACGACTGGTGATCGCCCGGAACCTGTTGAAGAAGTATCCGGCAAAATCT
This sequence comes from Blastocatellia bacterium, assembly GCA_035607285.1. Classification (GTDB taxonomy): domain Bacteria; phylum Acidobacteriota; class Blastocatellia; order UBA7656; family UBA7656; genus Onstottus_A. The sequence goes on from DATNBZ010000012.1 coordinate 25,373, forward strand.
TCCAACTAGTGGGAGTGTTTCAGAGAAATCGGTAGTCCTGTATGGGCGGTCCTCCGTGGCCGCCCCTCATTCGATGAAGCGCTTCCCCAGTGAGGGGCGTCCACGGAGTAAGTCACGCTCGTAATAACGAGCCGATACGGTGAAGAAACCGCTTTGCGAGCTTTGCGGTACTTTGCGAGCTTTGCGTTCAACGTATTTCTCGAGCGGATTCCTTGCGCAAAGCTCGCAAAGTACCGCAAAGCTCGCGGCGTCGGACGGTTTCTACGGAGGACCGCCTATACATGTGTGTCCTTAGAGCCGCGGTAGGCAGGGACGGCAAAGCAAACGATCGTCGGGCGCGCCAGTCACATTTGCCGGTTGGACCTTCCCCGGCTGATCGGTTGGCGCTTGAATCAGTTCTCAGCGCTGCTCGCCGCTGCCACTTCAAAATCGGGCACTTCAAACTTCAGGTTATTCTTGCAGAAATCTTCCCAGGCCGGGGTTACGGCATCGAAGATGACATTCTCGTCGAGGAAAATGCCGTCCGTGACAACCAGGTTCTCTTGCAAGTAGAAATGGTCGTTCTCCTTCAACTCTCTGACCGCTTCCACTTCGTTACCGTCCACCTGCCTCTGTTCCTTCCTGAGGTTTTGCAGGTTTTCATTCCAGCCATCGAATTCACGGAACCTGCTTACGGGGTACGCTTTGCAATACTTTCCCATCGTAGCCATTTCTATTTTCCTCCGCCAAAGTTTTGGAGCTGTA
>DATNBZ010000037.1:0-2935 GCA_035607285.1 Blastocatellia bacterium
GCCCGGAGTACCTGGTTCTCCAGCGTCGCGGCTGGATTACCGGTGTGACCGCTCCGTGCACCGGGGAAGTTTCTCCGCCACCTTGCTGGGACGTGGCTCTTACCCCCATCGGCGTGGAAACATTTCGTGATCTGATCTCTGCTCAAGGCACTCCTCACCAGTATTTCTCCATTCCTACCGCGAAGCGGCAGTTGATCAGCGTTAGTGGCATCGCGAAGAACGGCAATTGGGCAGACGTAGACTTCACCTGGAAATGGATCCCGATGAACGAAGTGGGAGCTGCGCTTTCGCAGACTGGCGTGGAATTCAGGTCGAGCGTTGCATTCCGTCACTATGATGATGGCTGGCGAGTTGTACAAGGGAGCGCCCCGAAAACAAACCAGGACCTGGATGATGCGCTCAAAGATGCGCAGCCCGCGCAATGAAACGCATTGCAAAGCGAGGAACAACGCCATGATCCGTTGCCTGCCAATGTTGATCTTGGTGGCGGCGCTTGCATGCGCGGCGCCTTTACATGCCGACCAACTCGATAACCTGGCCCAGGATTTCTGGACTTGGCGTGCCAGCGAGATGCCAGTTTCAACCGATGATATCCCCCGTCTGCAGCGTCCATCCGATTGGGTCCCGGACTGGTCGCCCGCCGCCGGCATTCGCTATCAACGTGAACTGGAACAGTTCGAAGCACGCTGGAAGAGCATGGATTCGTCAAAGTGGCCGGTCGCCCGCCAAGTGGATTATCGGCTGATCGGCTCAGCCATAGCGCGGGTTCGCTGGGAACTCGACATCACGCGTGCCTGGCAGAGGAATCCTCTTTTTTACAAGGACCAGACGATCGGCGCCTATTTCTCTCTGCTCTTGCCCCCGCCCCCATTCGACGCTACCCGCACGCGCGAGATAGTCAACACACTCGCTTCCTTTCCTAAAACCTTACAAGATGCGAAATCGAACCTCAGCCAGCCGGTAGCTCCGTTTGCAAGCCTCACAGTTGACCTACTCAAGGGCGTGCGTCCGGCGCTGCTTGAATCTGTTCGTGAACTCAAGCCGTTGCTGGACAAAAACAACTCGGGGAATATAGACGCCACCACGGAAAAGGCGATCGTTGCCCTTGAGACCTATCGCGACTGGCTGGTTCAACATTTGCCGGGAATGGCGCCCCAAACTGCCGTAGGACGCGCGGGCTATTTATTCTTCTTGAAGCACGTAGCGCTGCTTCCGTACACGCCTGAACAACTGCTCGAAACCGGCAGGCAGGAATGGGGGCGCGCCGTGTCGTTCCAGACTTACGAAGAACATCGCAATGCGAATTTGCCGCAACTCCCGATATTCAAAACCACAGAAGAGCAGGTCGCGCGCGAACGGGCGGATGAGCTAGCCGTCCGGCGCTATCTGGAAGAGAAAAACATCCTGAGCGTTCCATCTTCTATGCAGCATTATCTGCATCGCGGCATGCCCGCCTACCTGAAGCCGCTACTCGATCTTGACGCGGGTGAAGCCGACGATTTCACCTCGCCTGGCCGGCTTAACGAAAATGGCGTTCGCTACATTACCGCTCCGCGTCCGGACCTAGGCTACTTCATGCTGGCGGACGCTAAGGAGCCAAGAACTGGAATCGTTCACGAAGGAGTACCCGGGCATTACTTCCAGCTAACGCTTTCCTGGAGCCATCCCGACCCCATTCGACGGCACTACTACGATTCGAGTGCGAACGAAGGAATTGGATTTTATGCCGAGGAGATGATGCAGGAAGCTGGCCTGTTCGACAATAGCCCGCGCAGTCGCGAGATCATCGACAACTTCATGCGCCTGCGCGCCCTCCGAGTCGAGGTCGATGTGAAGCTGGCCCTTGGCGAATTCAACATCCAGCAAGCCGCCGACTACCTGCACGCCACCGTGCCCATGGATTCGGCAACAGCCTTGGACGAAGCTTCCTCTTTCGCCATGGCTCCGGGCCAAGCCATTTCATACCAGGTCGGAAAATCACAGATCATGAACTTTCTTGCTGAAGCTCGTCGCCAGCAGGGTGACAAGTTTAGTCTGCGCGTATTCCACGATTACTTGTGGCTCAACGGCAATGTCCCCATATCGCTGCAACGCTGGGAATATCTCGGGATGAAGGACGATCTCGAGCGCGTGGACGCGCTGCCAGAAAAGTCACAATGACTTTCAGTCACCTGGATCGTTCTAGCGACTTCCATTCAGGTTCGAGCCTCCTATATAAAACCTAGTTCCGCTTCGAGGGCCTATGACTATCCCCAACTCGGTTCGCTTTGCCGTCATTGTCATTCTCATCATCACTTTTGTACCTGCTCTCAGCCTCGCTCAGAAGCCTCCCATCACCATTGATGAATTCTTCAATTCGGTTGATTTCGACGCTCTTAAGCTCTCACCTGACGGACACTCCGTCGTGATTGGAACAACTCGTGCCGATTGGGACCGGAGTGTTTTTCGGCATGACCTCTGGTTGTATAGAGACGCCGGAAGTTCTTTGGTCCAATTGACCCAATCCGGCCACGACACCGATCCGCAGTGGTCGCCCGATGGCCGGTGGATCGCTTTTCTGTCCGAGCGAAAAAACGCTTCGGGCAAACCGGCCGGGAGCGAGGATTCCGGTGACGATGACAGCGGCATTAACCAGCTATATGTCATTTCGACGAGCGGCGGAGAAGCACTTCCACTCAGCCAAAGCGATGAAGAGATTCACGCGTTCGGCTGGGCCCCTGATTCCCGCACCCTCTACTTCGCTAGCCGGCTGCCTTGGAATAAGCAACGGAAAGATGCCTACAAGAAGGACTGGAAAGATGTGATTCAGTATCGTGAATCGGAGCGCGGCGACGTGATCTTCAGCGTCGACCTCAATGATGCCATGGCTCGCAATGTGAATGCGCCAGCCACGGCTTCGCCCGATCCAGAAAACAAGTTGTCCGACGTTTCTCCT
>DATNBZ010000054.1:0-22275 GCA_035607285.1 Blastocatellia bacterium
ATTAAGGGTAGTCCTGTATGGGCGGTCCTCCGTGGCCGCCCCTTAATGAGGAAGCGCTTTCTCGAAGGAGGGGCGGCCACGGAGGACCGCCCATACAGGACTAGCGAATTCTCTGGTACACCCCACTAGTCCTTTGATTTATCGCCGACACTCGCGTCTTCCCTCAGTTTGGTTTCCACCGTTACCGGCAAGGTATTGATCGCGCCGACGAACGCGGAGACTTGCCGAAGATCTTCATCCGAGAGCAGGTTCCGCCAGGCCGGCATCGAGGTATTGCGTATGCCATGTTTGACTACCCAGAAAATCTCCCTCCGGTTGTAGCCCGTGCCCCTTCCGGGCAATTGAGGAGCCGGCGGATAAAACGACGAGCCCAATACGCTTGGTCGCCCGCTCAGTTGGCCGTGGCACCCGGCGCATAGTTCTTTGTAGATCCTCGCCCCGGCTACCAGATCGTCATCGGTGAGCGCGGCGTCGCTGGCCTGCTCTGATGACTGTCGAGCGACCGCAGCGCGGACGACAAGCGGAAAGACTTTCTTTTCCAGAATCGATGGGACCGCATCGGCGTTTACAGGTATGAACCCAAGCTCGCCAATCAGGAGGCCGGCCAGCATTACAACAAGCGGTCCGGCGACGATTGCGGTCAATCCGCCATAGAAAAATCTCTTCATATGAACCTCCGGTTGCGCGACGTGTTTCAGCTACTCGGTAACTATCAACGTGCCCGACATGTCTTCGTGGCCGGCGCCGCAGAACACATCACACGCAAAAGTGAAGCGGCCAGCCTTGTCCGGAGTGAATCTCAGTTGAGTCACCGAGCCAGGCTTGATCTCTGTGCGCACGCGGAAGTCCGGCAGGCTGAACCCATGCTTAACGTCTTCCGAGCGGATCTCAAGAAGCACTGGTTCTCCTTTCCTCACCGTAATCTCGGCGGGCGAGAACTCAAACTTCTTTGCGGTTAGTTTAATTACAGTCTCTGGATTCGGGCCGCGTCGAGCTGCTGCGGTGTTATCGACCACTGCCAACGCAGCACTGGCTAAGAGCACGATCATCAATGCGTTTCTCATCTTTTTTCTCCATCACGTCAAAGGCTAAGCTTTCAATATCGGAAGCTCCTCGATCTCAAGCCGAGCATCTCGGGCTCGGTCTTTCACACGGGCCTCGACATCGCGAAAGCCCAACCCTTTGTAAGGCGCGCCGGCATCCCAGGGAAGCGGAGCACGTTTTGGAACGGACCCAGGGGCCGGCAGCGGAAACATCAGCGACTTCGCCGCGTGATGCGCGATATGGCCGGTCATGAAATGGTGCTCTTGATGTATGTGACCGTAGAACACCGTTACATTCTTGTAGGGCATAAGCATGTTGATGACCGCGGCGCCGTCACGGGTCGCCCAATCCCATTGCGGATACAAATCAAAAAGTGGCCTATGAGTAAGCACCACGAGCGGCGAGTCTTTTTTCAAGTGGCTGAGATCGGATTGCAACCATTTGAGTTGCGCCTCCCCTACGAGCGCTGAAGGATCCGAGACATTGTCGACTACAACGAAGTGCACGCCCTTATGATCGAAGCTGTAGTTGAGTTTTCCGAAAAACTCCTGATACGCATCGCCTCGATCCAGTGAAGCGTCGTGCTCGCCGGCCATGAACCGCACGGTCTTTGCCTTCAGCGTGCCGGCGATATCCCGGAACTGAGCCAAACGGTCGTGTCGCGCCTGTTTGTCTTCGGTTATGTGCGTAAGGTCTCCGGTGAACACAACGAAGTCCGGTTGCTGCTCGAGACTGTTGACCGCAGCGACCGCCTTCTTGAGCGTCCCTCGAGAATCCGGATTGATCGAGGGCCCGTCGAAGCCCCAGTGCGTGTCTGATAGTTGAACGAAATAGAATTCGTCCGCCGATGTGCTCATTGCTTTACCTGTTTCGCCGAGAACTGTGACCCCAATCCCCGAGGCAAAAACGACGCCCCCGAGTCCGGCCAGTTTCATGAAATCTCGTCTGTGCATCTTGTCCTCCTTGGTTTTTGTCGCGTTCAATTGCTATTACCGACTCTCGTCCTTGAATATTCCCGATGGAGTTGTAGAGTTGAGATCGGGAATAAAACTCCCTGAAATCGAGTCTCATGTTTAAGCGAAGGAAAAATCGCGGGGACGAGGCGGTGCCGGACCGGGGCAAACGCGAGGAATTCGAGGCAAGCGTGCTGCCGCATCTCGGCGCGGCGTATAATCTGGCCCGCTGGCTCACGCGAAATGACCACGATGCACAAGACGTAGTTCAGGAGTCATGTCTGCGAGCCTACAAATTCTTCGGCGGGTTTCGTGGTGGAGACGGTCGCTTCTGGTTTCTGACAATCGTCCGGAATACTTGTTACACCTGGATTCAGCAAAACAGGCCGCGTGAACTGGTCGATTCGCTCGACGCCGCCGCAAACGTTCAGAGCGACGCGCCGGGACCTGAAGCCGAATTCATCAAGAGCGCGGATCGCAACCTGGTCACGAAGGCTCTCGAAGAGCTGCCGCTGGAGTTTCGCGAGATTCTGGTGCTGCGCGAGATGGAAGGCATGTCGTACAAAGAAATCTCGGACATAAGCGGGATTCCGATGGGAACCGTTATGTCACGTCTTGCTCGTGCGCGAAAACGGCTTCAGGAATCTCTTACGCTAAAGTCCGTGATGGAGACTAAATGAGTTGCGAGCAGAATCAAGAACTCATTAACGCCTACGTGGATGGCGAACTCGACCTCGTTCACAGCCTCGATCTTGAACGCCACCTGCGCGATTGCCAGGCATGCTCGAAGAGCCACGCCGGCCTGCTGGCGCTGCGGGCTGCGGTTCAGGGCGTGTATCAAGAGGCGCCCGCCGACCTGCAGAAGCACGTTGTCTCCGCCCTTCGAAAAGATCAGAAGAGCGAAGCCAGGACTATCGCAGTGCCATGGCGCTCGGTCGCATTCGCATCTTCCATTGCTCTGCTGGTCCTGTTAAGTTGGGGCGCTTATCGAATTCTATCGGGGCCCTCATCCGACGAGATGCTGGCGCACGAAGTCGTTTCGAGTCATATCCGATCGCTTATGAGCGACCATTTGACGGACGTGCCTTCATCTGATCAGCACACCGTGAAACCATGGTTCAACGGCAAACTTGATTTCTCGCCGCCGGTCATCGATCTGGATGATCACGACTTCACGCTGGTCGGCGGGCGGCTCGATTATGTGAGTGACAGACCAGTCGCCGCGCTTGTGTATCAGCGGCGAATGCACATGGTCAATCTCTTCATCTGGCCGTCTACAGACAAATCCTCCGACGCGGACCAGGTATCAACGTTTCAAGGCTACAATACGGTTTATTGGAAGCAGTCCGATATGAACTGCTGGGCGGTGTCGGATCTCAATATGGATGAGCTGAGAGAATTTACGAAGCTCTTAAAAACGAGATCATCCCGCTAGTTGCTTGTAACAACGACTTCGATAGCGATTAAGGATACTCCTGTATGGGCAGTCCTCTGCGTCCCCGGCGTCCTCGGCGGTTTTTCCTGCTCAGTGGCTCCGGAATCAACCGCAGAGGACGCCGAGGACGCAGAGGAGAAACGCGAATGTGCGAGCAACACACGATCACCCCATTACCCGCAACCGCACTTTGTTCTTTTGCAGAGTCAGGATCTGATTGACTGGCTGATCAGCTCGGCACTCTCTCGCGCCGCACTGAGCACCTCGCGTTCATTCAAGGTCAATAATTCCCTCTCGCGCATTACGACTCGACCGTCGATGATCACAGTCTCGACGTCGCCGGCTTCGGCGGCGTACACGATCGTGGAAATGGGATCTGGTCGCGGAGTGGTGTGCAACTTATCAGTGTTGACCAAAGTAAGATCTGCGCGCTTGCCGATTTCAATGCTGCCGATTTCCTTTTCAAGCCCCAGCGCGCGAGCCCCGTTAATGGTGGCCATTCTAAGCACTGCCAATGCCGGCAAGGTGTCCGCGCCGTGCAGCGCCTTTTGAATGAGGGCGGCGCTTCGCATTTCGGTGAACATATCCAGACGGTTGTTACACGGCGCGCCGTCCGCTCCAAGCGAAACCGAAATCCCGCGTCTCATCATCTCCGGGATGGGAGCGAACCCCGACCCGAGTTTTAGATTCGACGACGGGCAGTGAGCAACATGCGTCGCCGTGCGCGCAAGGATATCCATCTCATTCTCGTCGAGATGGACACAGTGAGCGAGCACAACGTGCGAGCCTGTCAGACCCGTCTTGTTTAAATACTCAATATTCCGAAATCCGGTTTCGAGCTCGACCGCTGCAATTTCCTCTTTGTTCTCGGAAGCGTGAGTATGAACCATTACGCTTCGTTCAATGGAGAGCCGGGCAATACGCTCGAGCAGTTCGCGCGTGCAACTGAGAGCGAAGCGCGGCGCGAAACAATACCGAATCCGGTTATCCGCACGCCCATGCCAGCGTTCCAGCAAGTCAAGCGACTCAGCGATAGACGCTTCAGTTTGCTCGAGCAACTGCGACGGCACGTCCTGGCCCTTGTCCATCATGCATTTGCCCACGGTCGCTCGAAAGCCTGTTTCTTCGACGGCAGTAAACACCGAACCAGTGTGCCGAACCGTCTCCATCGTTAGCGCGCAAGTGGTGCCGCCCCGGATCAGTTCGGCGATTCCCAGCCTGGCCGACGCATATACTGACTCGGCGGTGTGAGCGGCTTCCATCGGCCACAAGCGTTTCTTCAGCCAATCGATCAAAGCAAGATCGTCGGCTGCTCCTCGAAACAACGTCTGGCACAAATGAACATGCGTCTGCACGAATCCCGGCAAGAGAACGCAGCCTCGGGCATCGATTACCTCTACGTCTGTGGAGGATGCTGCGAGCGATGCTCCTCGCGCGCTAATGCGGCCGTTTTCTATAGCCACGTCGCCATCGAAGATAAGGTTGTCGGCGTCCAGCGTGATAACGGTGGCGCCTTTGATGAGGAGGGATTTGCTCATAGTCTGTCGCGCGAGAGGGCGAACCCGAATCATGGATCCAGGCGGAGCGCCTGCTGATTCCTGCTGATTAATCGAGCCGCCGGAACGCAGAGCCTCATCAGCGCGCTAACGGGCAGGCTTGAATAGCCACAAGTTGCCAGAGACCCTCTCTCTCGGCGTAAACGTGAATTGTACTGTAGTACCCCTCAATATGGTGGCCCTTATAAATCCACTTCGCGGTGTCCAGACCAGTCACTACGGCGGTTTGCCCAAACACGCGCACCTCAACGTTGTCGCGCGTCATTGACTCGACAGTCAGATCGCCGGACTCAACATCCGAAATGAACTGGTCTCTGCCATCGCCTTCGAGGGGATAGGTGAACGAGCAATCAGCAGCCATGATGCGGGCAAGCGCGCCGGTATCTTTGTGGATCAGCGCGGATACCCAAGCGACATTCATTCGTCTAAGCTCGCGTTCGACGTCGCCCCTGTTAACCGCCATTGCTGCGCTCCTTCGCGGACGGTGCAGAAACGCTTGATCCGCCTTTGGCTGATCTCAAGGGACCAGCCTCGGCGCGAATCACAATCCGTTTGCACCGCCGTTCAGCGATTCTACTTATGCTGAGCCTGGATTAAAAGCGAAAGAGGCGAAGGACAAATTCAGAAGCTACATCGGCCATTTCTGGTCGACAAACTGAAGGCACAACCGTTTGAAGCCGTCTTCTCCGATCCATTGGTTGCGCAGCAGCGCAAGCCCGCTGAAGCTGAGCTTCGGGCTGGTGACTCTAACAAACTCAAAATGCGCCGGCGGCGATTTGACGCGTACTCGCGCGCCACTCAGGCTAACGTCTTCGGTAAGCGCGGCCTCGCGTGAGATACGTTTCATCTCTTCGTCGAGGTATTCGACCGCGACTGGCTCCGCTCGTCGCTCGCGCGGTTCGCGCCGGCGGTCCGGGCCGGCCCACTTTTGAGTTCGGAACGTCGACCATGGTTTGTGAAGGAAATCGGTGGGCGGAGTTGCCCCAATGAACTCGAGCCCGACGACGCGCCGGCCCTCTATCAGAGGTTCAACCCGGCGCACGATCGCGTACATGTTGTAGCCGGGCTCCGCAAACCCATGGCTGCGGAGCTTCGTCGGCAGCGGCAATGTAATATGCACCACGAGGCCGTGCTTTACTTGCCTGCGCAGCCAGACGGCCACGCCCATGCGGCTCACGTTAATTGTCTTGGTTACCTCCTGCCACTTGCCGCCTTCCGATTCGTAGCCCGCCACGAGCGCGGGCACTGAAAGCTTGAATCTTTCGCAGCGCCGCCGTTCAAGCGTAGCCGGCTGCTTCGAAGACCTGGTAAACACTGCGCGCAACTCGGGTGAGACCCTTATCTCAGCGGCAACCGCGGGTCCTTGCGCGTTCTCCTGAACCCGATCCTTCTTTTCAGGCTTTTCCGGCTTCTGAGGTTTTTGAGGCGCGGCCGGAGGGTTTGATCGATGGCCTTCGACGGCGTCACGCTGACGCGTTGTGGATAAGCGAGAGTTGAGCGCAACGTCGTATTGCGTTCTCTTGTTGAGATCAGTCAAGTCCGCGAATGCCTGTGATAGTTTCTTGAATGCCTGGTCGACTCTTACCAGCATATCGTCGGGCACCGCGGCTCGGACCTTGTAGTACGACGGATGAAGGACAGCCACCGACTTTTGATAAGCGGAAATAACTTCGTCCGCGGCAGCCGAGCGTTCCAGTCCCAGCGTTTGGTAGTGAGTAGTCGCGCCCTCGACCCGCTCCAGCAGGTAATCGATTTCCAGATAGTAAGCACTGATAAGCTTGCCGGTGTTTAACGGCATCGAACCGGGCTCTGGAGTGATTAGACTGGCGGAGTTTCTCATCACGACTCTGATCGATGAGTTCTTCTCCGGGGGTAGAAGCCAAGATTACTTGGAAGTTGTAGCTATTATCGGCGGGTTCAATTATTCGTCAACGGTTTTGTTTGTTAGAAATGGTGGTGTTGCCCCAAGAGGGTTATGGTGTTGGGCAATTGAGACTTTCTAGCTGCCAATCTTCTGTTCGAGCGTTGCAAACAGGCGCTCACAGTGTTGTGCCCTTCCCCTCACTTTGTCGACATCAAGGAGTCCAAGAATCTCGGGACCATGCTGAATCTTGTGATATTCGCCCTTTGTCGTACGCTTGGTGGCAGCTTTTAGAGACGCGTATAGAGTGGGCTTTTCGATTTGCTCGACATCCTCCGTTCTCGGGATGGCACCGGCATTGAAGTGCTGACCATAGAAAGCTTGAAGCGCGTCGATATCGCCGATGAGCCACGCTTCAACAACGTGCACCATGAGGTGGCATTGTTCATCATCGAAGTCTTTCAATTTCCAAGCATCGCGCTCCTGCAGATGTTGCCGAGCGCTGGTAGTCACCCTTTCTTCGGCATCAACAAGCAGAATATTGAATGCATCAGGGTGGGTTCTTTGACCAACTTGAAAATCGCTAAACGCGGAATTGCGGGAGCCACACGCAACGATGTGCCATCTAATTCGTTTCTCACGCGCTTGAGCAACAATGTTCTGGAAGAATTTTCCGAAGCCTCGTCGGACTAATGCCTTCGATTCCCTCCCATCGCCCCCGCCTTCAACATAGACTCGTATTTCGTCTACCATCTCGTTCCACCGATCTCGCCCATTCGCCAGAGCTCGCCCAGCGAATACTTCTCCAGCCACTTCTTGAGTCGCTTAGGTGCGAGCCGTCGGAGATGCGTACCTTGCGCATCCCTTTCGCAGATTATCGTTGCTTCAGGCGTGTCGGACAGTGCGGAGATCAGTGTGTCGGAGTGAGTGGTTACGATGAGCTGTGTCCGGCTCGACGCATCCTTGAGTAATTCGGCGAGCTTAGGGATCACATCAGGGTGTAGTCCGACTTCCGGCTCTTCAAGGCAAACGACTGGAGGTGGTTCGGGATGGCAAAGGATCGTTAAGAAACAAAGAAAGCGCAGGGTGCCGTCCGACAGGCGATTCGCCGGGATCGGCTGCATTAGCGCGCTCTCCTTTACAAGCAACTGCACGGTGCCACCGCGTATCTTGGTGACTATTCGTTCCGCCTCGAAATATACTTCCTTCATCTCCGCAAGCACTCGCTGTATAGCGGATCCCCTCTGCACGAAGTCGTCTAGGACCATTCCGAGGTTGCTAGCGTCTTCCAGCAAAAAGTCATCGGGCAAGTCTGCTCGTTGCGGAAACGCTGCAATCGAGCCAAGTCCTACATTGAGTTCTCCATATGCTCTGATTCTTCCGAAGGCTTCACCTAAATAAGTAATCTCTGGGAAGACATCTCCCTTTCTTTGAGAGAAGATCGATTCATCGGAGCTGATCGCTCGTTCTCCTTTAGGAAACACTTGCTCGCCTCTACCTTCGCTCACACCCGGTCGCTGTTCCTTCAGCATTAGGAGAGACAAGCTAGCCTCACCCTGATGAAAGTTATAGAACCAATCCAAAGAACGTTTGCGAGAGGACACAGGACGCTCATTCCTAATCCATTCGTCGACGACTTCTACACCTTGCCCAACCTTCGTAAAACGAAGGCCGTATCTTAAAGGCACTACTCCCTCCGGATAATCTACAACGATGTCCAGACCTCCAATCGGTGCTGTACTACCATTCGGCCCCTTCCAAAGGTAATCGCTGATACCACCGGCCTCACGAATGTAGGATGACAGACCGACGGGAGTGGCACGCAACAACCGAAGCGCTTCAACAAGATTGGATTTGCCGGACGCGTTGCGGCCGATAATCACATTCAATGGTTCGAGGGTGATCTCTTCGGCCTCGCTCCCATATGAGAGCAAATTCTGTAATCGAATAGATCTTATTAGTCTCTTGCCTTCCATTGAACCTATCCTATTTGGACTTTCCCGATACGAACCGCGCTGCGGGGGAGTCTTTCATCGGAAGCGTGAACCTTCGGATGCCGTCGTATTTGTACAACGCCGCCGCCACCGCGGGCGCTGTCGGTACAAGGCCGATTTCTCCGACGCCCTTCGCTCCGTAAGGCCCTTGCGGATGTGTGTCTTCGATGAGAATCAACTCAACTTCGGGCATGTGCCGCGCGCGCAGCAACCCCTGAGAATTCACGGTCATGTTCTGAGGAATGCCGCCTTCTACGCGGAACTCTTCGGTCAGCGCATAACCAAGACCCATGTGAATCGAACCTTCGATCTGACCTTCGAGCAGCGTCGGGTTCATGACCTTTCCTACGTCGTGCGCGGCTATCACTTTTTTGATTCGCCCTTCGTCATCCAGGATCACTACCTGGGTCGCGAAGCCGTAGGCAAAATGAGTCTTCGGTTTGTCGACCTTTGCTTCCAGCGAGTGTGTGTCGTCGATCAGCACTTCCCCGTAGTAAGTTTTGCCGGCGAGGTCTTTCAACGTTTTCTTTGCATCGAGATCCGCCCTGAGTTTTCGCGCCGCGTCCTGCACGCCAAGACAACCGAGAAACGTCCCTCGCGATCCGGTGGTCTGGCCGCAGTCCAGCTCGTACTTTGTATCGGCAGTCACAAAATTGAAAACACCCGGAGCGAGCCCCGTTTCTTCACAAGCCGTTTGCTGCAGCACGGTGAACAGCCCCTGGCCCATCTCGGTGTATCCGGTGTATATGCCAACCGTTTCATCGTCGTGAACCTCGAGCATCGCCCTGCCATATTCCGGCATGCCGTTTCCAATGCCGACGTTCTTGATGCCGCAGGCGATGCCGGCGTACCTGGCGCTCTTATAAATGTCCTTCACCGCTTCGAGCGTCTTCTTCAAGCCGACGCTCGACTCAAAATGCTGCCCCGTAGCGAAGATGGAGCCCACGTCGACCGCATTCAGGTAACGCATCTCCCATCCGTCGATGCCTACTTTCTCCGCCAGGATGTCGACCATCGAATCGATTGCAAACGCGGCTTGATTGGCGCCGAAGCCGCGCATCGCCCCGCAAGGCGGATTGTTGGTGTAGACCGCCAGCGACACGACGTGGACGTTATCGACTTTGTAAGGGCCGCAACAATGACCGGCGGAACGCTCGAGGACCTTCGACCCGACCGAAGCATAAGCACCCTTGTCGCCGATCATGTCGGCCTTGACCGCCGTGAGCCGGCCTTGCGAGTCGCAGCCAACCGTGTAGGTCATCTTTATCGGATGCCGCTTGGGATGAAGCCGCAGGCTTTCCTCGCGGCTCAGCACCAGCTTCACCGGGCTGCCGCTCACCCGGGCGAGCAGCGCCGTCTGGGCCTGGACGCTCATGTCCTCTTTGCCGCCAAACGCGCCGCCGTTCGTGACCAGCGTTACGAAAACTTTTTCCTGGGGCATCCCGAGAAAGGATGCGACCTGTCGCCGGTCGTCAAACACTCCCTGGCCCTGGGTGTACACGCGCAGGCCATCGGCTTCCGGCATCGCGATGCACGCCTCGGGCTCGAGGTACATGTGCTCGATGAATTGAGTCTGAAACGTGTGCGTGGCGACGTGAGCCGAATTCTTCAACGCTTCGTCTACGTTTCCACGTTTGATCTCGGACCTGCTGAGCAGATTGCCTTTTGGGTGAAGCCGCGGCGCGTCCGGACGAAGCCCGTCTTCGGGATTCGTGACCGGCTCGCGCACTTCATATTCAACCTCGATAGCTTGAGCGGCGAGCCGGGCCGTCCTGCGATCGATTGCGGCGACGGCAGCGATCACATCGCCGACGCAGCGGGTTTCTTCGCCCTCCGCGACGAACATCGGCCAGTCGTTGTAGATCAGCCCCTGATGACGCTGACCCGGCGTGTCGGCTGCGGTGACTATCGTTACAACGCCGGGGACCTCTTTCGCCTTTGCGGTGTTGATGCTTTTCACAACGGCGCGCGGATGCTCAGACAAAAGCACAGCGCCGTGAAGCATGCCCGGAAAGCTCATGTCGTCGATGTAAGGCCGGTCGCCAAGCGCCAGCTCGCGCGATTCATATCGAGGCAAGCGAGTGCCTATCTTCCCGGATTGATCGTCTGAATGTCCGTTCGAGCCGAGAGACGCTTCGCCACGCAGCGCCTTGCCGGCTAGCTTTATTGAATCGACGATCTTGACGTAGCCGGTGCAACGGCAGTGATGCATGCTCAGGATTCGATTGATTTGATCGTCCGACGGATCCGGAGTCTTATCGAGCAGGTTCTTGGCCCGCGCTATGATTCCGGGAGTGCAAAAGCCGCATTGCAGCCCGCCCGCCTCGATAAAGCTGTCGGCGAAAGTCTCGCGCTCGAGCTCGCTGAAGCCTTCAAGGGTCAGGACTGATTTCCCGGCGACGCTCTTTGCCGGCACAGCGCATGAGACTACCGCCCGGCCGTCGATGATCACCGTGCAGCAACCGCATTGGCCCTGAGGGCTGCAGCCATCCTTCGGCGAGATGACGCCGCAATGATCCCGCAGCGCTTCCAGAAGGGACATCCCGTCCTCGATCTCGACTGCGCGCGCTGCTGAATTCAACGTGAACTCTACACGATCACCCATTTCCTCTTACCTCTTGCGGTTTCGCGGGCTTTGACGACTCCTAGTTGGTTATGTGAGCCACGACATTTTAACACGATCGGACTGCAACAAAGTCAAAAGATCGGTAGTGGGGTGATAGTGTGTTGCTCGCTCACATTCGCGTTTCTCCTCTGCGTCCTCGGCGTCCTCTGCGGTTGTTTCCGAGCCACTGAGAGAGAGAAACCGCGGAGGACGCCGGGGACGCAGAGGACTGCTTGCTGGCAACACGCTAATACCCCACTACCAAAAGATCGTCGTGTTCGGATGGTAGGTTTTCCAATCGAACCAGTAATCGCTGAAGGCGGGCAGCTTTCGCAGTTGCTTTCCGGCCAGGGGTCCACTCGTGGCCCTCCCGGCGAAGTCCCATTCGCTGCCTGACGCAGCATCGACCAAAAGCACCGGAGAAGTATTCGGCTTAGCGAAGAACTCGAACGCGCGGCCGTCGATCGACCGGTCGAAGACGCGAAACGACTGCTTACGGTCGTCCGTAATGAGCAGCACCGGCGTTCCCCCAACCTCGTCGAGAATCACCGGGTGCTCTTGAAGCTTCGCGAACGGGTACGCTTTCGACGCCGCGCCTACTGCGACACCGATTACCAGCGTTCTCGGCGGAAGCCCTTCATCAGCGCTTGCAGACGCCGGGACAGGAAGCTTCAAATAGCGCTCTTCCCAATCCGCCGGCTCATACTTGTTTGCGACGCGCTCATCGGGCTTGAGCACGCGACCCGTGGGCTGCTCGCCTTTCCACACAGAGAAGGCAATCTCATCGTGAACAACCTGCGTTAAGCGATGCCCCTTCAGCGGGCCGAGTATGGCCTCGCCAGTGACCTGCTGCCACCACGACCCGGTCTCCTCGTCGCGCATTATGAAATTTTGATTGTTGATTCCGGCCAGGTGAAAGTGAAGCGTTCTGTCATCAACCGTCGTCTCCCACACCAGACCGGTGTGGCAGAGCGTTCAGTAAGTCGCAACCAACGGAACACCTCCGACCGTGTCCTGCACCACGTGATGGTAGCCCATTTGCCGAATCGGAAAAGCCGCGGCGTCGCCGTTCATGTTTACTGCAAGGACTTTGTCGGCGTCGGAAACAAAACTCGCGTCGCCAGCCCTGACAAAGGACGCGTTCGGCAGCGGATTGAACATCCATTCGAAATGATTCTGCCGTGCGAACCAGGTGGCAGTCAGCGCAAGGCCTAAACAAAGCATCAATGCGGGCAGCTTCAGCCATAGTCGCCGCCTGCCCCTTAACAGATAGACGCCCAGCCAGAGAACCAGGACCGTTCCGATCATCGTTGCAATCGGGGCCCAGCTTCGCAGCGCATAAGAAAGCGCAACTCCGCGCGGTGATTGTGACTTGAATGGTTGAATGACCAGAGCGGGCGTCATCACCATCGCCAGCGTGGCGGCAACGACGACTAACAAAAGGATCCAGCCCGCGACGCGCCTGCCTCGTCTTTGTGAAGCATTCGATTCGGGCTTCGACTCGCTCATGCGTTTACGGATTGGATGTGTATCTCAAACCAAAACTGCTTCGAACAAAAAAGTAACAAGGCACCAGGGTAACTAATACTCCCATTGCTCGGGTAAGGCCTGGGGACCGGGTTGAATCCCGGCGATATCCGGATCTACACCTTCGTCTCCAAACTCTCTACGCTCTTTTGGTTCCGCGCGACGCGCTTGTTTATCCTTTTGTTTCTGTTGACGAGCTTTTTCTTTCTCGCGCTTTTGAAAGGTCGGTCTGGATTTCTTGGGCATACATTCTCCTTAGTCTACCATCTTGCTCGTGTGCGGGATTGTTCCTCGCGGTAAACCGAAAGGCGACGCTTACTCATCCTGGAAGTCGTCGTCCACGCGGCTGGCGAAATTATCGCTGGACAGATCGTCATCGACGGTCTCGTCGTCGGCGTCGCCAAAGAACCGGCCTCCTGGCTTCTCACGTATGGGCTGCTTTGGCACGCGCTCGCCCTTGCCGCCGCGTCCTCCGGGTTTGCGGCGTCCTCGCGGAGTCGCATCAGGGCCGAAGTTTCGAGCGGGCCGTTCCCCGGCTGCTGGAGGTTCCGCGAATGGCTCTCTTGGCGCGAAGGATCTCGGCGCAGAAGATGCCTGCGGCCGGTCTTCGCGTTCGCGAGCTTCATTTACTGCCAGCGGTCTTCCCATGAAAAGCTGGTTGTTGAACCGTCGTATGGCATCTTCGGCGTGCGCGCGATCGCTGAACTCAACAAACGCAAACCCACGCGGCTTGCCGGTTTCACGATCCAGCGGAAGGTAGATGTAGGAGAGCGGACCAATCGATGAAAAGTGCTCGCGCAACGCAGCCTCGGTCGCGCTGTAGGGCAGATTACCGACGAACAAACGGACAGCCATAGTTATTTATCGACGACTCAAAAACAAAACAGGCGCTCTCTTGAAGCGCGTTTCATTTCACCAGGCAACAAACGAAAACATGAAGCGCGGCTCACAGGCGGCTCTGAAAGTGGTGAAGGAGCCACGGCGACGTGAATCGCCGTGGCAATCACCGCAGGACTCAGTAGCGGTTCCCGTAGCCGCCGCCGCCGCGTCCACCGCCGCCGCCACCGCGTCCGCCGCCGCCACCACCGCGTCCACCGCCGTAGCCGCCGCGTCCGCCGCCGCCCGATCGCTCCTCGCGCGGGCGAGCTTCGTTGACCGTTAGCGCCCGACCATTAAGCTCGGTTCCGTTGAACTGCGCAATCGCCTTTTCAGCGTCTTCGTTGCCCATCTCCACAAAGCCGAAGCCCTTCGACCGTCCGGTGTCGCGGTCGGTAATGATGTTAGCTGACTCGACCTCTCCAACCTGTTGGAACAGGTTAGTCAGATCCGTCTCCGTCGTCTGATACGACAGATTACCTACGTACAATCTTTTGCCCATGGTATCTCCTGGTGCTGGCTAAGAGGAACTTCCAAGACCTTGCGAGAAGAGGGTGAACAGCAGGATCAAACGCTCTCCGGGCCAAGACAAGACGCTCCCGAATCAAACCAAATAGCAACGCTCGGGTTGCCACAGAACGCGTTCAGTTTAACAGGGTCGCGTCAAACGAGTCCAGCAGTAACCGGTCAATAAGGGTGTGATTAAAAGCGGGACTTGCGCGGGACTTAGGTCACCCGGAACTCAGGGCGGAGAATCGAGCGTTCCGTCCGGCAACCCCGTAGGGGTGCGAGCGTTTTTGGTGAGGGCTTTCAATCTGTAATTGGACGGAAACCTGGGAGCGCAGACCTGGGAGCGCAGACCTGGGAGCGCAGGCATCCTTGCCTGCCTGGTGCTGGATTGATGCGCCGTTCACCGAGACCAGCAGGCAAGGATGCCTGCGCTCCCAGGTGCTGCGCTCCCAGGTGCTGCGCTCCCAGGTGCCGCGCTCCCAGAGCTCAAGGCTGGCCCTTCGATTTCAGATGAGCATCAAACCAACCGAGAACGGTGTTGTACCAAAGCTCAGAGTTCTGAGGCTTCAACACCCAGTGGCCTTCGTCCGGATAGACGAGCAGCTTTGACTCGACTCCCTGCCGCTGAAGCGCGGTGAATAACTGGAGTCCCTCGCCAATCGGCACTCGGTAATCTAATTCACCGTGAACCACCAGCAGCGGAGTCTTGAAGTCTTTGACAAACATGTGCGGAGACCACCTCGCGTACATCTCGGGGTTGGTCCACGGCGTGCCCTTGAACTCCCATTCCGGAAACCACAGCTCCTCGGTCGCTCCGTACATGCTGGTGAGATTGTAGACCCCGTCGTGCGACACCAGGGCGCCGAACTTCACTCGCGGATCTTTATTATGCCCCTCGATCCAATTCACCATGTATCCGCCGTAGCTTCCGCCGGCCGCGCCGATTCGGTCGCGATCGATGTAGGGCATCGAAGTCACATACGCCGTTCCGTTCAAGATGTCGGTGTAGACCTTGCCTCCCCAGTCGCCCGAAATCTCATCGACGAACTTCTGCCCGTAGCCGAACGACCCCCGCGGATTTGGCATGAACACCACGTAACCGGCCGCCGCAAAAAGCTGCGGGTTCCACCGATAGCTCCACGCATCATTCCAGGCGCCTTGCGGTCCGCCGTGGATCAGGACAATCAACGGCCACTTTTTCGTTGCGGTAAAGTTCGCGGGTTTTACGACGTATCCGTAAACCTTCGCGCCGGCCGCGCCCTCCCACGAAACTTCTTCAGCCGCTTTCATCCCAAACTCCGCCAGCAGCGCATCGTTGGTCTTTGTAAGCCTGGTAACGTTAGCGCCGGTCGCGTCCGCCCTGAAAATCTCGATCGGCTGCGTGAGGCTCTGGCGAGTCAACACAAAGCTCTTGCCATCCGGGCTCTGCTGCACGTCATCGTTGAACCCGTCGTTGATTACCTTCCTGATCGCTCCGCCGCCCAGGGGCAGCTCGTAAATCGGCTGATGCCCGCGCTCGAGCGCCGAAAAATAAATCTTCTGGCCATCGGCCGAGAACGTGAACGACTCGACCGAAGAATCAAACTGTTCCGTAACCGAATGGCTTTGACCTGTCTTCCGATCGTGGAGCACCAGCCGCCAGCGGTCGCTCTCGAAGCTCGGTCTGCTTTGCGCCCGGTAAGCTATGTAACGGCCGTCCGCCGAATACACGGGCGAGAGGTCATTCGCCGGGTTTTCACCGGTGATGCGCCGGATCTCGCCGCCGGCCACCGGCACGGTGAAGATGTCGCTGTTTGTAGACCTCGCTTCATCCTTGTCGGTGTTCCTCGCGAAGGCGAGTTCTTTCGAGTCAGGCGAGAAGGCGTAATCCGTTGGGCCGCCCAGGCTGAACGGGGGCGCGTCGTAGTCGCCGGGCGTCAGATCCCGCGCTTCACCACCGTCGGTTGAAGCCACGAAAATATGCGATCGCTTCCCCTCCTTGTACGTCATCCAGTGACGGTACAACAGGCGGTCGGCGATCTTGGCTCTGACTTTGCTCTGCGCGATTTGTTCGGCTCGTTGCTTGTTGCAATCGTCATTGCCGCAATCGGGATAGACATCCGAGGTGAACGCAATCCATTTTCCATCCGGCGACCAGACCGGCCCGTCGGCCCCGGTCGAAATGTTAGTAACTTTCTTAACCGAACCGGTTGCCCCTTCCGAAACCTCGACGCTCCAGATCTGCGCCTCACCGTCGCGAGCCGATACAAACGCCAGGCGCTTCCCGTCGGGCGACCACCGCGGTGAGGATGAGGACTGCTTCTCGTTTGTGAGCTGGCGCGGCTCTCCGCCGTCGATAGAAATCAGATAGATTTGATTGATGCGTTTGTTCGCGGCTTTGTCCGTATCGGCAATCGTGTAAGCGATCCAGTGACCGTCGGGCGAAACCTGCGGATCGGAAACGCGACGGACTTTCAGCACATCATCGATCATGATTGGACGCGGCGGCTGCTGTTCCTTTACCTTCGCGGCAGACGCCATAGCGAGTATGAGAATAGTCAATAACGCTGCGGAGCGCTTCATAAATCCTCCTTCAAATTGCGCTGCTTTGAGATTAGATCTTCGGAAGAAGCAAACGCGACCCTGATTGTGACGAATTCGGTTGAACAAGCAAATTTATAGGCTACTCAAGGACAATTCCGAAGTCAAACGGGCACGACATATCTAACAGGGATGGACAGGATGAACAGGATGAAAACGAATCCTGTTCATCCTGTCTATCTCTGCTTGACTCTTAGTGTCTTTGTGCCTTTGTGGTTGATCCGTCACAGGCGCAGGCGAGTCGTGATGTCTGAGAATTCGTAATGATGAATGGTGCTTCGCGCGGGACCCCGCTTGTGCTTGACTTGAAAAGACACAACGGTCCGGCCATCGATCTTCACTCCAAACTCTGACGCTATAGGATGGCCGCCGCGCGGGCGCGAGGGCAGAAACGAAACCCGATCGGCGGTGAGCGGGTCGATATCGACTTCGTCGAGAATCGATTCCCACTTCACCCCGCCGGTTGAACGATCAAAGATGATCACTCGGCTTCGATCCTTGCCGCTCTTGAACAGGATCAGTTGATGCAACAAAAACTTGAGCGCCCCGAGATCGGTGACTCGCGCCCGGCTGAAGTCATCAGGCTTGCAGTCCACGAGCCCAAGTTTCCTGATCAGAACTCCGGCGACCAGCCGCGCAACATTCAGGTAGTTGGATTTCAGCTCGGCCAGCGAAGAGAAGCCCAGATCGGCGATCATCTTATCCAACTCGTCTCGCGAGACTTTGAAGTACCGCTCGGCCCACTTCTCTTCGATAAGCGGCGTCTGCCCTTCGGCAACCGCAACCTTGTTGGATTTGTCCGTTTTCACCGATACAGGCAAGTCGGCGCGGCCGCGAAACTCGAGCCGCAGGTCGGCGGCCTTTGCGTCGGCATACTCGAGCGCGGTGTGACGAACGCCCGTCAGCGGCGCGCCGCCGGCTTGCTTGATAAGCTGAGCCGCGCCGAGCCTGGAGGCGGCTTCGATGTTGGCGATCTCCCGTTGAAAGATCGCGCGGCTCGGATGAGAGCTCGGAAGCCGGTTGATCGCGTCCGCCAACTTCGACCTGCTGCGTGTCACATCGAACGGCTGCTGTTCGAGGTGAGAGAGCGAAATCAGCTCATTGGCCAGCATGAGCTCCGCGTAGGTTCCAAGGCCGTCGTGAAAGTGGCCTTCGATGATCTCGAAGTCAGTCTTCGCCAGTTCCGGCTTTTGCCCGCCACCAGCCAGGCACCGAGCAGGCGATAACAGAATCAGGCTCGCCAGAATGAGAGCCGTCGCGCTGAGTCTGCTACAGGGTCGTATTCGCATTTGATCTAAAAGACAAGCCCGGCTCGCAGTCATTCGCGTCGCCCAACCACCACAGAGAAATTAACAGGGATGGACAGCATTAACAGGATAAGAAAAAGCATCCTGTTCATCCTGTCCATCCCTGTTTTGAGTTTTCGGTTGCCGGTTACTTACCTGCTTCCGCTCCCCTCAGGTACTTATCAAGAAAATCAAGCACCGCCTTGTAGCCGCGCATCTCGTTCGCCTTCTTGGTAAAGCCGTGACCTTCATTGTCGAACACAACGTAGTCGACGATGCCGCCCTTCTTCTTCACCGCGTCGACGATCTCATCCGACTCGGGTTTGATGACTCGCGGATCGTTCTTACCCTGCAGGACCAACAACGGCTTGGTGATCTTGTCCGTGTGAAACAACGGCGAGATCGCTTTCAGGTTTTCTTTGTCAGTCGCAGGGTCGCCGATCTCTTTGTATAGCGCTTTGCGGAATGACTCCCAGTAGGGCGGAATCGATTCCAGAGTTCTGAGCCAGTTCGACACTCCGAAAAGATCGACGCCGACCGCGAACTCGTCGGGTTTGAAGGCAAGCGCCGCAAGAACCATGTAGCCGCCATAACTCCCGCCGATAATTCCAATCCTGGACGTGTCGACATAGCCGAGCGATGCGAGATACTTCTTAGCCTCGACGCAATCCCACAGCGGCTCACGCCCATGCTTCAAATCGTCGGCCGCAAAAAACGTCTTGCCGTAGCCGGAGCTGCCGCGATTGTTGACGCCCAGCACTACGTATCCATGATTGACCAGATACTGAATCACGCCGCTGTAGCCCGTCCGCGTCTGACCTCCCGGGCCGCCGTGCACCCAAACGAGAGCCGGAACCTTCGCGCTCGCCGAAGCCTGTTGCGGCTTATAAAGAATCGAAGGGACCTGCATGCCGTCGAACGATTTGTAGCGAATGACCTGCGACTCGACCAGATCGGCAGGAGCGATTTCCGGATTAAGGCTCGTCGTCAGTTTTCGCGCTTGTTTGGTTGCGAAATCATAAACGTACAAATCGCTCGGCGAGCGATCGCCGTTGAAGTAGAACGCCATCAACCGCTCGCTCTTCGAGATATTGACTGCCGTTATCTCGCCTTCAGGAAAGGTCGGCAGCGCCAGCGTCTTTCCTGACGCGCGATCATAGACCTTGATCCTGGTGCGGGCGTCTTCGTTGATTCCGACTACTCGATACTTTCCATTGTGAGAAAAACTGCTGAACACGATGTCCCAGTTAGTCTTCTCGACCGGTTCGATTTTCCCGGTCGCCAGTTCGTATCGCGCGAGATAGGAAAACTCGCTGCCGCTGTCGGTATTGTAAAGCAGATAACGAGACTGTGGATCGAACGACGAAGGCGCGGAATTCACTTCGCCCTTGTGCGGAGTGATGAGCTTCATCTCTTTGGTAGCCGAGTCGTAGAGGTAAACGTCTCCATCGGCGGTCGTGTTGGCCTTGCTGAACGCGATGTATTTTTCGTCGTTTGTGATGTCGCCGAACTGATAGCCCGTTGAGTCCTGATAGAGAGGCGTGCGTTCAAAACTGCCGGCGTTCATCTTATAAATGTCGAAGAAGCGCGCATCGCGCTCATTGGTCATAAAGTAAAACGCCTTGCCGTCCTGGCTCCAACCGAGGAACTGGGCCTTGAGCTTGTCACCAGGCGTCAGGTCGCGCTCTTTGCCATCGGCATCCAGAAGATAGATGTGATTGTTCTCGTTGCCGCCCTGATCGTGCGTGAACAGCACCCGCGAATCGCCAGGGAAATACGAGATCGCGAAAGTGCTTTCGGTTGTGGAGTGAGTAAGCTGTTTCGGCTCGCCGCCGCTCACGGGAACCGAGTACACATTGAAGATGCCGGTCTTGTTGCTCGAGAACAGGATCGACTTGTCGTCAAACGAAAAAGAGCTTCCGGTGATTTTTGTCGTGTCCAGGAATTGCTCGATCGAGTACTGTTTGACCCGTCGAGCCGCGCCGGATTTTTCCTGTTTTGCTTTATGACCTTGCGCCAGCGCGACCGTTGGAACAAGAAGGAGCAGCAGCAACCATAAGACCGTTATCGCCGGTCTTGCTTTCTGATCAGTTCGAAACGATTCGAGTAGTTTCATTTGTTTCTCCTCCGAAAAGTACGACAAACTTCAGTTTGTCGAGGTTGTGAATATCAGGTTCTTAGAATTTCAAACGACGAATTCCAAACGACAAACTAAAGTTTGTCGGACCTATGCTATTGAAAAGTCAATCAAGTGCCGAACGCGATCGACTCTATTGACCAGCACTCGCACTTCGTCACCTAAACGAAAAACGCGCCTGGTTCGTTCGCTCACAAGCCGGTGCTTCCGCTCTTGATACTCATAAACGTCGCCCAGGGTCGAAATATGAACAAGCCCCTCGATAAAGAACTCGTTCAACTCGACATAGAAGCCATAATCCTTTACACCGGTAATGATGCCGTCAAACTCATCGCCGACTCGATCAGCCATGAATTCCGCCTTGCGCCAGTCCATCAACTCACGTTCGGCGTCGGCCGCCGTCCGCTCGCGTTCGCTCGAGTGATCGCCGATTACTTCAAGCGCCGAACGAAGCTCGACTTCCCGCTCCTCGTCCAGCAACCGCGCGCCAGGCGATGACAGGCGCTTGATCGCGTGCTTTGAGCCCGGATCAGCCCCCGCAAACTCAGCTTGCCGCCCGCGGTTGATTACTTCGCGAAGAATTCGATGAACGATCAAATCGGGATAGCGGCGAATCGGCGAAGTGAAATGAGTGTACGTTTTCATCGCGAGCCCGTAATGCCCCGCGTTCTGCGGCGTGTACCGCGCGCGCTGCATCGATCGAAGCATCAGGTAAGACAGCAGGCGCTCTTCGGGACGGCCTCGTATCTCGCGGGCCAACTGCTGCAACCCTCGCTGCGGAATCGGACCGTGCATCGAGAACTTGTGTCCGAAGGATGCCGCAATCTCGGCGAACTCTTCGACCTTCTCAATATTAGGTTCTTCGTGAATTCGATAGAGCGACGGAACGTTCAACGCTTCGAGGTGCATCGCGACGGTCTCGTTGGCCAGGAGCATGAATTCTTCGATAAGCCGGTGAGCGATGTTGCGCTCCGACCGCGCGATGCCGCCGATCTGTCCTTCATCGTTGAACCATAGTTCGGCTTCAGGCAAATCAAAATCAATGGCGCCACGCTCTTCACGCCGCTTGATCAGCAGCGTTGTGAGCTCGTGCATTTCGCGCAGCATGTCTTTGACATGCGAGTAGGCCTGCGAGGTTTCGCCTTCCGGGTCAGTGATGATCTCATTCACCGCGGTGTAGGTCATTCGCTCGCTGCTATGTATGACCGAAGGCGTGAGCCTGTAATCGGCGACGCGGCCGTTCGAATGAAGCTCGATCAGCGCCGACATCGTAAGCCGGTCCACGCGGGGCTTGAGCGAGCAAATATCAGTCGAGAGCCGCTCGGGCAGCATTGCGATGGCGCGCTCGGGAAAATATACCGACGTGCCGCGCTCGAAGGCAGCTTCGTCGAGCGCGCTTCCCTCGCGAACGTAGTAGCTAACGTCGGCGATATGCACGCCCAGGCGCCAGCGGCCATTCTCCAGCCGCTCGAGCGATACGGCGTCGTCAAAGTCTCTCGCCGTCTCTCCATCAATTGTAATGGTCGTCACTCCGCGCAGATCGGTCCTGCCGGACAAGTCCTGTGCGGTGACTTCTTCGTTTACGCTGTCCGCTTCGGCGAGCGCGGCGCTCGAGAAAACAAATGGCAGCCGGTGTTTTCTGATGATGATTTCGATGTCCATGCCCGCGTCTTCGGGACGGCCAAGCACTTCGATCACGCGGCCCTGTGGCGGCCGTCCTGCAATCGGCGGCCTGGTGATCTCGACGTTGACCACGTCGCCGTCGCTCGCGTTGAGCGTCTCCGATCGCGCAATGCTTATATCGTAGAGGAACCGTTCATCGATCGGTGAGACAATGCTCTCAGCCTTTAGCTTGACGAATTTCCCGATCAGAGTCTGGTTCGCGCGATGCAAAACTGATTCGACTCTGCC